>CAIMWF010000062.1 GCA_903845055.1 uncultured Bacteroidales bacterium
TCCTCCGTTGACCAACGTTGCGGTAAAAGTGGCGGCCGAACCTGAGCAAAAGGTATTTCCCAGGGTGGAAACAATGGTGATGGAGACGGGATTGTTTGGTAGCACAGAGGTGGTGATTCCCGCTGAAGTCACGGTGTTCCCTGACGCACAGGTGGCGTTGGAGGTCAGGGTGCAGGTTACAAAATCGCCGTCCTGCGGTGGGTAGGTGAATGTTGCCGAATTCGTTCCCATGCCTAAGCCATTTACTTTCCACTGGAAGGTCGGGGTTGCACCACCGTTAATCGGGAAACCCGCAAAGGTGACCGGGCTTCCTGCGCAAACACTGCCTGCAGGGGTTGCGCTGATGGTTATACTCACAGGGATGGGCAGTACCGTCATGATCACTGCGTTCGAAGTGGCGGGGTTGCCAATACCGCAGGTGAGCTGCGAGGTCATGACACAGGTTATTGTATCTCCCTGGGATGGAAAATAGGAATAGGTGGTGCTGTTGCTGCCCACATTCACCCCTTTATTTTTCCACTGGTAGGTCGGTGAGGGTCCGCCAAAGGAGGAGGTTGCAGTGAAGGTAACCGGGGTCATCTGGCAGATGGGGTTGTCGGAGGCAGAAATGGTAACGGTCACAGGGAATGAAGACCCGATGATCATATTTACCTGGTTGGATATGGCCGGGTTGCCGCTGATGCAGGTTGCATTCGACGCAACCTGGCAGGATACAAGGTCGCCGTTGGCCGGCTGGTAGGTGTATGCAGGCAGGTTGGCGCCCACATTGACCCCATTGACGATCCATTGATAACCAGGGGAAGAGCCCCCGTTGACCGGGAATGCATTAAACGTTATAGGGGTAGCCACGCAGGCCGGGTTGGAGGAACCGGTAATGGAGATACTCACTGGCAGGTTGGGGTTGACAACCATCGGTACCAGGTTCGAAGTGGCCGGGCTCCCTGACGAGCAGGAATAGGATGAAAACATCTGGCAGGAGATGATATCCCCGTTGGTGGGGGTATATGTATAAGCGGTGCTGTTCGTGCCTACCACGATTCCCTTGTTTCTCCAAACAAATACAGGTGCCGGGCCGCCATTGACCGGTGATGCGGTATAGGTAACCACCTGCCCCTGGCAGGCAGGATTCGCCGTTGCAGATATGGCAATACTGGCGGGCAGGTCGGTGCTGACAGCCATGGTCACGGAATTCGACATCACCGCCGGGCTGGTAACGCAGGAGATGCTGGATGTCAGCTGGCAGGATACGACATCCCCGTTCGCCGGGGTAAAGGTGAACAGCGGTGAATTGGTCCCGGTAGTAATTCCATTCAGGTACCACTGGTATGCCGGCGTTGAGCCCCCATTGGTCCCGGTGGCTGTAAAGGTGACCGGTGTCCCCTGGCAGGCGGGGTTGACGGAAACACCAATGGAAACCCCGGTCACTTGTGGAACCAGGACGGCCATGGTGATTGAATTCGACAAAACAGGGTTGTTCAGCGGGCAGGGAACATCGGAGGTAAGCTGGCAGGTTACGACATCGCCGTTAACGGGAAAATAAGTATAAGATCCGGCACTGATCCCAGCGCTCACGCCATTGACCTTCCACTGGTAGACAGGGTTCAGGCCGCCATTGACAGGACTGGCGGTATAGGTCACGGAAGTCCCGGCGCAGGCAGGGTTCGCCGAGCATGTAACGGAAACGCTTACAGGAAGGTAAGGCGGGAAATTCATGATTATCTGGTTCGACAATGCCGGGTTCCCGGAGGCGCAGGTTACGCTCGAGGACAACTGGCAGCTGATGATATTCCCGTTTGTCGGAATAAAAGAAACAACAGGGCTGGAACCACCTAAATTCATCCCGTTAACAAGCCACTGGTAGCTGGGATTCAGGCCACCGTTTACCGGTGTGGCCGTATAGGTGATCAGCTGCCCCTGGCAGGGCGGGGTTGAAGATGCGGTAATACTTACGCTAACCGGGAGGTTCGGCACCACCGACATCGGTATCGTGTTTGAATTTGCAGGGTTGCCAAGGGTACAGCCTGCATTTGAGGTTAACTTGCAAGCCATTACCTGCCCGTTAGAAGGGGTATAAACCAGGGTGGGCGTATGGATGGGGAGGAGTGTCGCATCTGCCGTCCAGTCATATACCGGGGCAACCCCTCCGTTGACCGGGCTCGCAACGAAGGTGGTGGGCGAATTCTCGCAAACCGGATTTGATGAGGAGGTGATGGATACACCGACAGGCAGGTAGGGACTCACGGTCATGCTGATAGGATTCGACGTAACCGTGTTGGAGGTAACGCAATAGGCATTGGAGGTCATCTGGCAGGTAACAACGTCACCATTCAGGGGAACATAGGTATAGGTGGCACTGTCTGTTCCAACAATGTATCCGTTGAGTTTCCACTGGTAAACCGGGGCCGTACCACCGTTGAAAGGAATGGCAGTGTAAGTTACCGTGGTACCCTCACAGACCGGGTTGGCCGAGGCATATATATTGACCCCGGCAGGGCCGATGGGTATAACGAACATGCTGACCGTGTTGGACGTGGCCGGGTTGCCCGTCGTACAGGTCTCATTCGAGGTCACCCGGCAGGTTATGATGTCTCCATTCGCAGGAGTATAGGTAAAGGTTGGACTGTTGGTTCCCGCATTCGAACTGTATACTTTCCACTGGTAAACCGGGGCGGTACCACCATTGACTGCGGTCGCAGTGTAGGTCACAGCGTTACCGAGGCAGGATGGATTCGCGGAGGCCGTCACCGTGACCAATACGGGAACACTGGTGATGACGGTCATGACAACCGGGTTCGATACTGCCGGGTTCCCGGTTACACAACTCAGGCTGGAAATTAGTTCACAGGTGATGATGTCGCCATTGACCGGGACATATTGGTAGAAAAAGAGCGTGGATGGCTTTAAAAGACCGTTTACTTTCCAGTGGTACACAGGTGCAGGTCCGCCGTTGACCGGAACGGCAGTAAAAGTGACGAGGGTTCCCTGGCAGATTGGGTTCAGGCTGGGTGAAATCGTCACGCCGACCGGCAACCCGGCACCGGCAACCATGACCACCGGGGTTGAAACCGCGGGGTTGTTGTTGATGCAGGTTTTGTTGGAGGTCAGCTGGCATGTGACAATATCTCCAACGAGAGGAATATAGGTATAAACGGGGTTGTTGCTTCCGGCGGGGATCCCGTTGACCATCCATAAATAGGTTGGAACCGACCCTCCGTTCACGGGGGTTGCTGTAAAAGTAACCGGCGAACCGACACAGAAAGGATTCTGCGAAGGAGTGACTGTAACCCCGACAGGCTGTTCGGCGGTAACGGACATCACCACCTGGTTCGATATGACCGGAATCCCATTGGTGCATCCTGCACTGGAGGTTAGCTGACAGGTCACGACATCGCCGTTGACCGGCGTAAATGAATAGGTCGAAAGACCTGCCCCCACGCTCAGTCCGTTTACCCTCCATTGGTACACCGGGGTAGAACCTCCATTGGTCGGGGTCGCTGTAAATGTGACCGCTGTACCCTGGCAGGTCGGGTTCAGGGAGGCCGCTACCGACACCGATGCAACAATGATCGGGTTCACCGTCATGGAGATGAGGTTTGATGTCGCCGGGTTTCCTGTTGCACAGCTGAGACTCGACGACAACACGCAGGAAACGACATCTCCGTTGATCGGGGTATAGGTGAATTTTGTATTGTTCGAGCCAACATTCGAGCCGTTCACCCTCCACTGGTATGCAGGCAGGGCCCCGCCATTTGCCGGTACTGCCGTGAAAGTGACCGAAGTTCCCTGGCAAACCGGGTTGGAAGAGGCCGAGATGGTCACCGAGGCCGGCAGGTTTGCTGCAGCCACCATGGTGATCGCATTCGAGGTCACAGGGTTCATCCCGGTTATACAGCTGCTGACGGAGGTCATTTTACAGGTAATGATGTCCCCGTTTGCAGGGTTGCAGGTAAAGCCGGGGCTGTTCGTGCCTGCGGGATTTCCGTTAATGAACCACTGGTATCCTGGTGCCGGACCCCCGTTGGACGGGTTGGCGGTAAAGCTGACGGAACTTACCGTACAGAATGGATTGGTAAGCGTCGAGATCAAAACAGCAGCAGGCAGTGCGTTGCTGACAATCATCACGACCGGCAGGGAGGTCACCGGGCTGTTGCTGACACAGGTGGCATTCGAAGTCAATCTACATGTAACCACATCACCATTTAAAGGGATATAGCTATAGGTTGGAAAATTGAATCCGGACTGTATTCCGTTCACATACCAAATGTACAGGGGGGAGGAACCTCCGTTCACGGCGGCTGCGGTAAACAGCACTGTTTCACCCTGGCACACCGGGTTCGCAGAGGCGGAAATTGTTATCCCGGCAGATAGTGTCGAGGCCATCGACATGTAGATGGGGTTAGAGGTTACAGGACCTGTTGTACAGGTAAGGCTTGAGGTCAGCTGGCAGGTGACAAAGTCTCCGTTTACGGGCACATAAGTGAAAGATGGACTGTTTCCACCCTGGACAAAACCGTTGACTTTCCAGACATACGAAGGGGTCGTCCCGCCATTGCCGATCGATGAGGTAAAGGTTACCGGAGTGCCCTGGCAAAATGGGTTCGCGCTGGCGAATATGGTGATGGTCCCTGGCAGGGGGGTGCTCGACATCATTGTGATCGGGTCGGATGTCACGGGGTTACCGCTCACGCATTGCAGGTTGGAAGTCAGTTGGCAGGTGATCACATCGCCATTGTTGGGGATGATCGTAAAAACAGAAGAGTTTCCTCCAACATTGACCCCGTTCAGTTTCCATTGGTATACCGGGATGGTTCCCCCGTTGGAAGGCGTTGCGTTGAAGGTGACCAGCGTTCCCGTGCACACAGGATTGCCCGAAGCGGTGATTGATATTGCAGCAGGAACAACCGGGCTGACCGTCATGCCGACCGGGTTTGAAACTACGGGATTCACCAGCGGACATCCTGCATTTGAGGTTAACTGGCATGTGATCACGTCGCCGGTAACAGGCACATAGGCAAAACTGGAAAGGTTGCTCCCCGCATTGGAGCCATTGACCTTCCACTGGTAAACGGGTGCCGTGCCTCCGTTGACCGCTGAACCCGTATAAGTGACTGCAGATCCGTTACAGGATGGGTTCGCTGAACTTACAATCGAGATCCCGACAACCTGCGTTGGGTTGACGACCATTGTGATCTGGTTTGAACTTGCAGGATTCCCCGTTGCACAGGTAAAATTTGAGGTTAATGAACATTTGACCACATCCGCGTTTTGCGGGGCGTAGGTAAAGGTTGTGCTGTTGGACCCCACGTTCACCCCATTTACCTGCCATACGTATACCGGTGCGGTCCCCGGGTTGACCGGTATCGCGGTAAATGTGACCGGTTGCCCCTGGCAGGAAGGGTTGGGTGAGGCGGCAATGGAGATGCTTACCGGCAGGTTGAGGCTCACGCTCATGATAAGGGTATTGGAGGTGGCCGGGTTTCCTGAAGAACAGGTGGAATTGGAGGTAAGTATGCAGCTGACGGCATCGTTGTTGGAGGGGATGTAGGAAAAAGTATTGCTGTTGGTCCCTGAAAGGAGGCCACCCACAAACCACTGATAGGATGGATTTGTTCCTCCGTTTACAGGGGTTGCCGTGAAAATCACCGGAGTTCCCTGGCATACAGGGTTGGACTGGGTTGTGATGGTCATGCTTACCGGCAGAACAGCACTGACCGAAATGGTTATGATATTGGAAGGTACGGTATTGAAGGCCGCGCACAGCGAATTTGAGGTCAGGATGCACTGAACCTGGTCGCCGTTGACCGGGCTGTAGGAATAGGTTGCAGAATTGGTGCCGGCAACCACCCCGTTCACCTTCCAAAGGTACACAGGCGCCGTGCCCCCGTTTGATGAAGTGGCCGTAAAGATAACCGTCGACCCCATACAGGCGGGGTTACCAGAGGCCACGATGCTGATGGCGGGCACTACCGACGGGCTTACCGTCATGGTAATGGTATTCGAGATCGCCGGGTTGCCGATACTGCAGGGCGCGTTTGAAATCAGCTGGCAGGTGACGCTATCTCCTGCCATGGGAGTATAGGTATAAAAAGCACTGTTGGTCCCAACGGTATTCTTGTTCACTTGCCATTCGTACTGCGGGTTTGAACCGCCATTGGTCACCGTAGCGTTGAAGGTGACAGCCGTACCATTGCAAACGGGGTTTGCAGAAGCGGTAATGTTGATGAATGCGGAGGCATAGGGAATCACCGATATTGCAATTGAATTCGAAATGGCAGGGTTACTGCTTGTACATCCGGCATTGGAGGTCAGGATACAGGTTATGACCTCTCCATCGACAGGCGTATAACTGAATGTCGCACTGTTTGATCCCTGGCTGTTGCCGTTGACCTTCCAGTTATAAACCGGCGCAGTTCCGCCATTGACTGGGGTTGCTGTAAAGGTTACCGGTGCCCCCAGGCAGGACGGGTTTGCCGATGCAGAAATGGAAACGCTCACAGGCAGAACCGGGCTCATGGTCATGATGATGGTGTTTGACACCGCCGGGTTCCCCGAGTTGCATGTTTCATTCGATGTCAGGGTGCATGTAACCTGGTCACCGTTCAAGGCAGGATAAGTGAACGTTGGGCTGTTCGTTCCTGAAATGACTCCGTTAACCTTCCACAGGAAAGCGGGCTGGGAGCCTCCATTGACTGGCGTGGCGGTGAAGGTCACCATGTCACCTACGCAAGCCGGGTTCGCGGAGGCGGAAATGTTAACGCTCACCGGCAGGTTGGGATTGACAACCATACTGATTGGCTGTGAATTGGCGGGATTCCCCGTAGCACAGGGCAGGTTGGAAGTCATCGCGCAGGTGACGACATCCCCGTTTGCCGGGGGAAATGTCAATACCGGGCCGGTCCCGGCATTGACGCCGTTGACCCTCCACTGGTAACCCGGGAAGGTGCCGCCATTTGATGGAGTCGCCGTAAAGGTCACGGGGGTGCCCGCGCAAACGGGGTTGGCTGAAGCTGCAATCGTTACCCCGGCCTCATAGCTCGGGTTCACCGTTACGTTTAACACGGTGGGAGCTGAGGCGAGGTCGTAATTCACGCTTACAGTCTGGGCACCCGCGGTGATCCAGGTGACGGTGATGGCATTGGTTGCGTTACCCCCGCTGATGCTTCCGCCGGCTGAAACGATCCAAACATAATTTGTCATCCCCGCCTCGGTAGTGTACTGATATCCCCCAGTATTCGCACATCCGGAAGAAGGGCCTATGATGGTTGGAGTCATATTCGGCTGGCGCAAGCCTCCCCCGTTCCGGGTTTGACCAAGCAAGCCCAGGGGGATAAACAACAGGAGCAACCATATTTTTGACAATCTCAACTCCATAATGAACCTTCAAAACGACAAATGACATGTTCTGTCCGGCTTTTTACATATTTTCAAAACCGGTTCAACTTTTTAAGCCCTTGCTAAACCTCCGCAATGTTCTGAAGAACGCGCAATCAAAAATTGAAAAACGGGTCGGGCGATTGTTTAGCCCTGATGTGACCCGTTACTGGTAAATAATTTCCAGGAATGACCCTGGATCCGTCGCATCTTTTACCTTTCTACCTGTTATAAATCAATATTTTTTTAATAACTTTATAATCAGCACATTTAAATAAAACAGTATAAACTCCCTTTGGTTTCGGACGGAGGTCAATCACCTTTTTGTACCTGTCCTTTACATATACACCAGGGAGTTCAAAAAATTTGATACCGAGGGCATTAAAGAAGGAAATATCAAAGGTCTCCTCCTTCCTCAGGGTAATCTCCACGGTGAAATGACCGTCATTCGGAACCGGGTAAACAAGGATCGCGGGGATCAGGCCCAGTGAATCCTCAACACTGAAATAGACATGGTTTGACGAATCGGAAATACAGCCGTCGAGCGTTACCACCGACCAGTACCACCCACTATGCAGCGGATGGTAGGTCTGGTCATTTGCAGCAGGGACCATGGCTCCCTGGTAATACCACTGGTTTCCCTTTGGTGCTGTGCTTTGTAAAACAGGCGACTGAAAACTGGCCACCGGTGTCACCGGCACCGGGTGTATCTCCACATGGTAACCCTGCGACACGGGCCCTGACCCGCAACTATTTGATGTCTTAACGGTGATATCACCCGAAGTGGCATCCGGACTGAAATTAACCCGGATGAATGCCGTATTCTGGCCTTGGGCGATCGTCATTCCTGCCGGCAGATTCCACTGGTATGAGTCGGCACCGGCAACCGGGCTGGTCGAGTAATCAGAACCCATCGAACCGGCGCATACCGATGATGGCCCGACGATCGCACCCGGGTCTCCCGGTACGGATCGGACAGCCATTGTGATCACATTCGAGCCTGCCGGCGATCCGGTGACGCAAGACATGCCGGAGGTCATGATAACATTTACCTGGTCCCCGCCGGCCGGAACATATGAAAAAACATCCTTGTTCTCCCCTGCCCTGGCACCATTGACATACCACTGAAACGAAGGCGTGCCCCCGTTGACCGGACTGGCAATTAAAGTTACCGGTGACCCCACACATACGATACCCTGGTCCGCCGTTATGGATACCCTCGCCGCAACAAAAGGATTAACCGTCATTACCTGGGGTGTGGAAGTTGCCGGGCTTCCTGAAATACAGTCAAGCGATGAGGTCATTTTAACAGTAACCTGGTCGCCGTTCAGTGGCGTATAAACATAAACCGGCTGATCGGTCCCCACAGGCAGGTTGTTTACATACCATTGATAAACAGGCACTCCGCCATTGATCCCGGCTGCGGTAAATGTCACAGGGGTTCCCTCGCATGGGCTGTTCTGGTCGGGGGTTATGCCTACACTCACGTTCATCGGGGGTCTGACAACAATCATTATACTGCCTGATGACGCCGGGTTTCCCGAAACACAGGTAAGGCTCGATGTTACCATCACATACACCTGGTCGCCGTCGGCAGGAACGTAGGTAAAATCCACCTGGTTCAAGCCCGCCGGGATCCCGTTCAGGTACCACTGGTAAGCAGGTGTGCCGCCATTGGTTGAGCCGGCTGTAAAAGTAACAGGTGTGCCGAGGCATGTATTGTTATGATCAACGGTAACGGTTGCGGAAACCGGCAGAATTGGGTTGACAATCATCATGACGGTATTCGATGTGGCAGGACTGCCGGAGATACAGCTAAGTCCGGAGGTCATTACAACGTAAACCTGGTCGCCATTGCCGGGAATAAAAGTAAAGGAGGGCTGATTCGTTCCCACCGGGATTGAATTCCTGTACCACTCATAGACAGGCGAGATTCCTCCATTGACAGCGCTGGCGGTTACGGTAACCACAGCCCCGGCGCAGACATTGTTCTGGTTCTCCTGGATGGTGACGGATGCTGGCAGGATCGGGTTGACCGTCATGACGATGGTGTTGGATGTGGCGGGAGAACCGGAGATACAGGTTAGCGATGAGATGACATGGGCATAAACCTGGTCGCCATTTAACGGAACAAATGTAAACGTGGATTGTCCCGTCCCAGCAGGTGCGCCGTTCAGGAACCATTGGAAGAGCGGCGCAGTACCTCCGTTGACGGGACTGGCGGTCATGGTGACCTGCGTTCCTTCGCAAACGTTGTTCTGGCTTGCGCTGACAGAAACACTGACGGGCAGGATCGGATTCACCACCATCACCGCGGTATCGGAAGTTGCTGGGTTTCCGGAGGAACACGAAATCGCGGAATTCATCACGACAAACACGTGGTCTCCATTGACAGGGTTACAGGTGAAAGTCGGCTGATTGGTGCCGGCAGCATTTCCATTCCTGTACCACTGGTATACAGGTGAAGCACCGCCGTTCACGGGCGTTGCCGTAAATAAGACAGGAGCCCCAGCACATATATTGTTCTGGTCAGGAAGGACGGTTACACTCACCGGAAGCGGGGCATTCACCTGCATGCTGATGGTGTTTGACGTTGCCGGGCTTCCCGATACGCATGCTAGTCCCGATGTCATGGTAGCGTAAACCTGGTCACCGTTAACCGGCGTATAACCATAGGTAGGCTGGTTCAGCCCGACGGGTAAGCCGTTTTTATACCACTGGTAAACGGGGGTTCCTCCATTGGCAGGAGTTGCGGTAAACAAGACGGGGGTTCCCAGGCACACATTGTTCTGGTCGGCTGCGATCGAGATTCCGGCGGGCAGGATGGGGTTCACCGTCATGGTAATGGTGTTCGAGGTAGCGGGGTTCCCGGACACACAGGTCAGGCTTGAGGTCACAACCACGTAAACCTGGTCATTGTTGGCGGGAGTATAGTTGAAGACCGGTTGATTTAACCCGGCGGAAATTCCGTTCTTATACCATTGATAGGATGGAGTTCCTCCGTTGGTCGGGGTCGCTGATAAGGTAACCGGTACACCCTGGCAGATGTTATTCTGGCTTACCGTGACGGAGACTAACGGGGTTAGCTGGGGGTTAACGGTCATAGTGACGATGTTGGAGGTAGCTGGGCTGCCTGTAATGCAGGATAAGCCCGAAGTCATGATGACATAAACCTGGTCACCATTGGCCGGGACATAAGCGAAGGTCGGCTGGTTCAGCCCGACCGGTGCGCCGTTTTTATACCACTGGTAAACAGGGGTTCCTCCATTCTGCGGTGCCGCTGTAAAAGTCACAAGGGTCCCCTGGCACACGTTGTTCTGGCTGGGGTTAACGGAAACATTCGCCGCAAGCAGGGCGTTCACCTGCATGCTGATGACGTTTGATGTTCCAGGACTTCCCGACACGCACGAAAGCCCCGAGGTCATGGTTGCATATACCTGGTCGCCGTTTGCCGGTGTGTAACCATAGGTCGGCTGGTTCAGTCCGACCGGTGCGCCGTTTTTAAACCATTGGTAAACAGGCGTTCCTCCATTGGAGGGAGTTGCCGTAAACACAACCGGGGTTCCCTGGCAAATGTTGTTCTGGCTTGCGGCAACCGAGATGCCTGCAGGCAGGATGGGGTTAACGGTCATGGTGATCGTGTTCGATGTTGCAGGGTTCCCGGTCACACAGGCCAGGCTGGAAGTAACGACCACATAAACCTGGTCATTGTTGGCAGGTGTGTAAGTAAAAACAGGCTGGTTCAACCCGGCCGGAAGCCCGTTCTTATACCATTGGTAGGCAGGGGTTCCCCCATTGGCCGGGGTTGCCGTAAAGGTTACCGGGACGCCCTGGCAGATGTTATTCTGGCTCACCGTGACGGAAACCGCCGGGGTGAGCAGGGGGTTTACGACCATGGTGATGATGTTCGAAGTCGAAGGACTGCCTGTAATACAGGACAATCCGGAGGTCATCACCACGTAGACCTGGTCGCCGTTCGTTGGGGTAAAATTAAATGTTGGCTGGTTGAGCCCGGTCGCTACACCGTTTTTATACCACTGGTAAGATGGAGTTCCTCCGTTCTGCGGTATTGCTGTAAAAGTTACCGCTGTTCCCTGGCACACGTTGTTCTGGCTCACGGTAACTGCGGCACTGGCAACCAGGGGTGTGTTTACCGCCAGGGTGACCACATTGCTGGTTGCGGGGTTCCCGGTGACACATGACAGGTTTGAAGTCATAATGGCATATACCTGGTCCCCATTTGCAGGAGTAAAGCTGAAAGTCGGCTGGTTTCCTCCCGTCGCCGTACCATTGACAAACCACTGGAATGAAGGATTCCCTCCGTTTACCGCCGCAGCTGTGATCGTGACAGAGGTTCCCATGCATACACTGGTCTGGCTTGCGGTGATCGACGCCCCAACAGCGGCCGGCATGCTGACGATGGGGGCAATAACACTTGAAGTTGCCGGGCTGCCTGATATGCAGGGAAGCCCGGAAGTCATGACAACATAAACCTGGTCGCCTGCCGCGGGGATGCAGGCAAAAGTCGGCTGGTTTATTCCTGCAGGGATGCCGTTCCTGTACCACTGATAGGTACATAACCCTCCATTGGTGGGTGTAGCGGTAAAAGTAACCGAAGTTCCCTGGCAAACGTTCACCTGGCTTGCGCTGAGAGATACGGAGGCCTGAAGCGCAGGGTTAACGGTAAATGAAATTGAATTGGAGGTCGCCGGGTTCCCAGAAATACAGGCCAGGTTGGAATTCATGATGACATGTACCTGGTCACCGTTCGATGGCACGTAGGTATAAGTCGGTTGATTTGTTCCGATAGGGACATTGTTCAGGTACCACTGAAAGTAGGGTGTTCCACCGTTTGATGGGCTTGCCGTCAGGGTTACCGGGGTTCCCTGGCAAACCGTGCCGGCAGGATTGGCAGTAATCGCGACCCCCGCGGCCAGCCCGGTATTGACACTCATGGTAATTGCATTTGAAAGGGCGGGGCTGCCGGTGGCGCAGGTAAGGTCGGAGGTCACCCGGCAGGTGATCACATCCCCGTTGGATGGGGTAAATGTCAGGATTGCGTTGTTCGATCCCACGGTCAGGCCGTTTACCATCCACTGGTATGCCGGTAAAGTTCCTCCATTGGTAGCACTCGCAGTAAAGGTCACAGGGACCGACTGGCAAAGCGGGTTTGTTGATGCCGAAATGACAACGCTGACGGGAAGTTGGGTACTTACAGCCATCACGACCGGGTTCGAAGCGGCAGGATTTCCGGTGACACAGGCTTCGCTTGAAGTCAACTGGCAGGTGACAATATCACCATTGACCGGGATATAGGAAAATCCCGACAGGCCTGTTCCGGTGTTTACCCCGTTTACTTTCCACTGGTACCCGGGCAAGGTCCCCCCGTTGGTGGGAAAGGCGCTGAAGGATGCTGAGGTGCCCAGGCAAACCGGGTTTGAAGCAACATTGATAAGCAGGCTTACCGGGACATTCTGTTGCGTGGTCATGGTTACCAGGTTCGAAGTTGCCGGGTTTCCCGAGGCACAGGTAAGTTCCGACTGGAGCTGGCACTTGACGATATCCCCGTTGGAGGGGAAGTAGGTAAACACCGGGTTGTTGGTCCCGACATTGAAATTATTGACCATCCAATGGTAGACAGGATTCAGCCCTCCGTTCACGCCCGCAGCGGTATAGGAAATCGACTGGCCCTGGCACGATGGATTTGCAGAGGCTGAGATTGAAACGTTGACAGGCAGGTCGGTACTGACCACCATGGTCACCGGGTTGGAAACTGCCGTATTGCTGGTGATGCAAGTGGCATTCGAGGTGACCTGGCAGGTGACGATATCCCCGTTTGCCGGGATATAGCTGAATGCAGATAGGTTTGTTCCCATGGTAACCCCGCTCACCTTCCACTGGTATGCAGGAATCGAACCTCCGTTGGTCACAGATGAGTTGTAGGTGACGGGGGTCCCCTGGCAGGTGGGGTTCAGTGATGGCGATATGGATATGGTTGCCGGTACAGGTGTCAGAACCATCATGGCAATGGAATTTGATACAACAGGATTTCCAACCGGGCAGGGGTCATTTGAATTCAGCTCACAGGTGATGATATCGCCGTTTACGGGAAGGTAACTGAAATAAGGCAGGTTTGACCCAACATTGATCCCATTCCGTTTCCAATGGTAAACCGGCGCGGTTCCCCCGTTTACCGGTGTGGCTGTATAGGTAACTGGGCTGCCCTGGCAGACCGGGTTTGCCGAACTGGTAATGGCAATACTGACCGGCACATTTCCGTTGACAGTCATGCTGACAAGGTTGGAAGTGGCAGGGTTTCCCGTTGCACAGGAGAAACTCGACGTGAGCTGGCAAACCACGAGGTCGCCATTGGTAGGAATATAATTCAGGATCGGCGAATCGGATCCGATATCAATGCCGTTTACACGCCACTGGTAAACCGGGTTGATCCCCCCGTTTCCGGGAAGCGCGGTACATGTTGCAGGCTGTCCCTGGCAAACCGGGTTAGGGGCCATTGTTACAGAAGCACTCACCGGGAGGCTCTGGCTTACCGTCATGTTGATGGTATTGGAATTTGCAGGGTTGCCTGTGGAACAGGTTGCGTCCGAGGTGAGTCTGCAGCTCAGGATGTCGCCGTTTACCGGCGTGTAAGTGTAGATTGGGTTGTTTGACCCCACTACCGTCCCGTTAACCTTCCACTGGTATACCGGCGAAGTCCCGGGGTTCACCCCATTGGCTGTATAGTTGACCACACTGCCGATACAGGTCGGATTCGCCGCAGGTGCGATTGAAAGGCTCACAGGCTGAATGGGACTTACTGTCATGATGATCGCATTCGAAACGACCACATTGATCGATATGCAGGGTGAATTGGAGGTCATTTGGCAAACTACCACATCTGCATTCGACGGGGCATAGGAAAAACTCGGACTGTCGGTCCCTGCAACCACCCCGTTCACCTTCCACTGGTAAGATGGTGCAGTTCCACCATTGAATGGCGTCGCGGAAAAAGTCACCATGGTTCCCTGGCAAATCGGGTTGGCAGAGGCACCTATATTGACCGTAGCCGGTGAATTGGGACTGACGATCATGGTAATATTATTGGAATTTGCTGGATTCCCGGTTGCACAGGTAATATCCGAGGTTACCCGGCAATTAACAACATCCCCAGTCGCAGGAAAATAGCTGAAAGCCGAACTGTTCGGACCGGTTGTGACACCGTTCACGCGCCAGCGGTAAACCGGGTTTCCCCCATTCACCACCGCAGCCGAATAATTTACCGTATTGCCAACACAGGATGGGTTCGAGGAGGCCGCAACCGTCACCGAAACAGGCATCTGCGGATAAACGGTCATGTTGATCGGGATGGAAACGGCAGGGATTGGGGCCGCACAATTGAGGCTGGAGGTGAGCTGGCACACCACCACGTCTCCGTTTAACGGGTAATACTGGTAGACCTTGTTGCTCGTTCCAACGCCCACCCCGTTGACTTTCCACTGGTAAATCGGGGCGGATCCCTGATTGACCGGGGTGGCAATAAAAGTCACAAGCGTCCCCTGGCAAATGGGATTCAGGCTGGCGGTGGTTATAATACTCACAGGCAGTGCCGAGTTGCCGACCATGGTGATGGCATTGGAGATCGCCGGATTCCCGCTCACACAATTCAGGCTGGAGGTCAGCTGGCATGTAACCACATCCCCGTCTGCAGGGGGATAAATAAAGGTTGCCGTGTTGATTCCCGCGTTTGCCCCGTTCACCTTCCATTGGTAGATCGGGTTCTGTCCCTCGTTAACGGGCACTGCCGTAAAGGTTACCGAAATACCCAGGCAAAATGGATTGACCGAGGTGGTGATGGTCAGGCTCACCGGCATCATCGGGAGGACAACCATGTTGATGTTGTTCGAAATGGCAGGGTTCCCGGTACTGCAAACCGCGTTGGAAGTGAGTACGCAAACCACCACATCACCGTTTGCCGGGATATAGGTGTAGGTTGAATTGTTGGACCCGACATTCACGCAGTTAACCTTCCACTGGTACCCGGGCACGGTTCCACCGTTGGTCGGCGTTGCGGTAAAGGTAACCGGGATTCCCTGGCAGCAGGGGTTGCAGGATACCGAAATGACGACCGAAACCGGCATCGCGGGGTTAACCGTCATGGAGAGTGCATTCGATGTTGCCGGGTTGCCGGTGGCACAGGTCATATCGGAGGTAACCTGGCAGGTGGCGACATCACCGTTTGACGGGATATAGGAGAAAACAGGGTTGTTGGAACCTGTCACGAGACCGTTAACCTTCCACTGGTACACCGGGTTATTCCCGCCATTGACAGCGGTGGCCGTGTAGGTTTCCGGAATTCCCTGGCAGAGCGTTGCCGTCGGGTGAGATATGGCTATGCTTACCGGGAGGGAGGCCTGCGACGACAGGGTAACCGTATTGGAAACAATAGGATTGCCGCCGCTCAGGCAGGTTGAGTTGGAGGTCATGTTACAGGTGACCACATCGCCGCCGGCAGGGCTGAACGAAAATGCCGGGCTGTTCGATCCGGTCGGGTTACCGTTGACTTTCCACTGGAAGATCGGAGAAGTGCCACCGTTAACCGGAGCCGCCTGGAAGGTGACTGCCGAACCTGCACAGAATGGATTGGTTGGCGTTGAAATGGAAAGGGATGCCGGCATCGATGAACTTACCGACATGGTAACCGGTGCGGAGGTGGCAGGGCTGTTGCTCACACAAGCTGCATTCGAGGTGACAGAGCAGCTTACAATACTTCCGTTGACCGGAGTATAGGTGTACGACGAACTGTTTGTTCCCGTGTTCGCCCCGTTCACCTTCCACTGGTATACGGGCGAGGACCCTCCGTTGACCACGGTTGCGGCAAAGGTCACGGGACTGCCCGGACATACCGGGTTTGCCGAAGGGGCAACTGTAACCGACAATGGCGTGGTTGTATTAACGGCCATGGTGATGGCATTGGATATGGCCGGGTTAAGGATCGCACAGGTAAGATTGGAAGTCATCTGGCATGTGACAAAATCACCCTGCGAAGGGACATAGGTGAGCGTCGGGCTATTGGTCCCGACAATGGAACAGTTGACTTTCCAGAGATATACCGGCGTGGTGCCCCCGTTAACCGTTGCAGCCGTATAAGTCACTGCAGTTCCCTGGCAGAAAGGATTTGCTGATGAAGTGATTGAAACCCCCGCAGCCAGTTCAGAACTGACAACCATGGTAATCGCATTGGATAGAACGGTCCGGCTTCCGCTGACACAAGTGGCATTCGACGTCAGCTGGCAGGTTACCACATCTCCGTTAACCGGGATAAACGTAACGATCGGGTTATTTGAACCAATGGCAACTCCGTTAAGCTTCCAAAGGAACACAGGTGCGGATCCCCCGTTGGAAGGCGTTGCCGTGTAAACTACCTGGGTAAACTGGCAGGAGGGATTGTTGGACGCCGAAATGGATACCGCAACGGGCTGTACCGGCAAAACCGACATGGTAATCGCGTTGGAGATGACCGGGTTGATAAAAGGACAGGGAATCCCCGACATCAGCTGGCATGTGATGATGTCACCGTTGGCCGGGTTGTAGGTAAAGGTGGCCATGTTTGTCCCTGCATTGGCCCCGTTGACCTTCCAGGTGTATACCGGGGATGTTCCCGGGTTTACAGCGTTGGCGGTATAGGTTACGGCTGATCCCAGGCAGGATGGGTTTGCGGTGCATACGATCGACACGCTGGGGGTAAGGATCGGGTTGACGGTCATGCCGACCAGGTTTGAAGTGGCCGGATTCCCTGTCGCACAACTGTAACTGGAGGTCAACAGGCACTTTACAAAGTCCCCGTTCGAAGGTGTATACTGGTAAACCGGACTGTTCATACCGACATTCAGGCCGTTGACGATCCACTGGTAAACAGGCGTTGTCCCGCCGTTGACAGCAGTGGCCGTATAGGTGACTGGATTGGTCTGGCATGATGGGTTTGCTGAAGCGGCAATACTGATGCTTACCGGGAGTGTCTGGCCAAGCGTCACTGTCATGGCAATGGCATTGGAGGTGGCCGGATTCCCGAGTGTACAACCCGCACTGGAATTAAGCTGGCAAATCACAATATCGCCATCGGTGGGGATGTAGGAAAAAACCGGGCTGTTGGTCCCCGAAACCACGCCATTCACTTTCCAGGTATAGGAAGGGGAACTGCCTCCGTTGGAAGGAGTGGCCGTAAAGGTCGCTGTCATCCCCTGGCAAACGGTTGTGGCCGGTGTTGCAATCGAAACGCCGACAGGCTGGTTCACCCCCACAGTCATGGCAATGGCATTGGAGGCTACGGGTGTGGCAGGTGCACAATTTGCATTTGAAGTGAGAAGGCAGGTCACCACATCACCGTAAACCGGGAAATAGGAAAAAGTGGGACTGTTGGCTCCTGTGTTGGTTCCGTTCACCTTCCACTGGTATGCCGGCGAAGATCCGCCGTTATAGGGCACGGCAGTGAAAGTGACTGAATTTCCCAGGCAAACCGGATTTGAGGATGCCGTGATGGTTATATTTACAGGAAGTACCGGGGTTACCGACATGCTGATAACGTTTGACATGGCAGGGTTGCCCGTAACGCAGGTCGAACCGGAAGTGATCTGGCAACTGATATTGTCACCGTTGGCCGGGGTATAGGTACATTGCGAGCTGTTCACGCCGATATTGAATCCGTTTATGAACCATTGGTACAACGGCGCAGACCCCGCATTGACCGGGGTGGCTGTGAATATCACGGGAATTCCCTGGCAGATCGGGTTTCCCGACGAGATGATGCTCACGCTGACAGGCAGGCTTTGATTTACGGTCATCTGAATGGCCGTTGAAGTTGCAGGGTTGCCTGATGCACAGGAGACGCTGGAAAGCAACTGGCAGGTCACCAAGTCGCCGTTTGCGGGGGTGTAACTGAAACCAGTATTGCTCACTCCTGCATTTATTCCATTCACCCTCCACTGGTAAATGGGGTTCGATCCCCCGTTGACCGGCGTTGCGGTATAGCTTACCGGATTGCCCTGGCAGGAAGGATTTGATGATGCGGTTACCGAGATGCCCACCGGCTGGAGCGGGCTTACCGTCATCACCAGCGGTGAGGAGGTTGCCGGGTTCCCGGAAGCACAACCGGCATTTGAAGTGACCTGGCAGGTCACAACATCACCATTGGCGGGTGCAAATGTAAAAACAGCATTGTTTGTTCCTGAATTGATGCCATTGACCTTCCACTGGAAAACCGGTGCAGAGCCGCCATTGGTCGGGGTGGCCGTAAAGATTACCGGGCTGCCCTGGCAGACCGGGTTTGCCGAGGCGGAAGTAAAAATGTTGACCGGCATTCCCGGTGAAACCGACATGATCACCGCAGGTGAATTCGCAGGATTCCCGCTGACGCAAGGAAGATCGGAGGTCACCTGGCAGGTGACCGCATCCCCGTTCGAGGGAGTATACGCGTAGGAAGCACTATTGGTTCCAACGACGATCCCGTTGACTTTCCACTGGAACACCGGGGAGGTTCCCCCATTGGTAACATTCGAGGTAAAAATTACCGTGGCGCCCTGGCAAACCGGGTTGGCCGATGGTGAAATGTTGATTGCAACAGGAAGAACAGACAGTACTGTTACGTTCATGACGGTGGGCATTGCTGCGCCGGTATATGTTACGCTGACGGTCTGGCTTCCTGGCGCGTTCCATGAAACCTGGATTGAATTGGTGCCTGATCCCGATGAGATGGTACCACCCGCAGAAAGGGTCCAGAGATAATTCGTCATCCCGGGTTCTGTCAAATAGACATACCCACCGCTTCCTGCGCAGCAGATTGCTGATCCTGAAATGGTTGGTGTCAGGAGCGGACTGGAGGATGCACCGGCAGAAATCTTCAAGCCAAAAAGGAAAAACTGCAGCAGGGCCAGCACGATCACCCCTGATAACAAGTTCCTCGCGCCCGCGCGGGATGCCCGAATATGATTTCTGCCAATTTTACTGTCATGAATCATACGAATTCAAGGATTTATAAATAAGACCAGCAATCACAAGAGACAACTCTTCCCGGAAGCCAGATCGTTGGGAACCCTGATGAATTGCCGATACCGGTATGCGCAAACCCAAGGGGATGAAAGAGGCTGGCTAAAGTGATATCCGAAAAATTTCGAGTTGAATGCTCATCCTGCGCTATTCCTGAATGCAGGTCAACCGTAGACAAGGAAAACAATCCCGGCAGTCCGGAAAATATAATGGAACATTCCATTCGGGGGAAACGATCCACCCTGTAAGGAATATTCCATTTAACCAAATGAAAAGATTCAGTAATTTCTTCCGCTATTTGTTGAAAAAAAAAAACAGGTTCAACATAAGAACTGCATTTACTGTCGGGGATAAATGATGAGCCGGTGACGGGACTATTCAGTCCAGACACTGACATTTACCTCCCAGTTACATTTGACAATGACGCCCCACTTGCCATGATCGATAGGTACATACAGTGCCTCCGATGTGTTCACAATATAGGGTCCTTTCACAATGTTGCCGTTCTTTTTAACAACCCATACCTTGGCAAATACAGGGGCGGAACCATGGTTTGCTGTAGAAATTTCAACGACCATGTCCCTTTTCTCCTTCCCGTTGTTCACCCTGATTTCACCAAACAATGCCTGGGAAGAGGTCATGTGGTAGTTGTAGGATGGGATCGGGTTGATGATCTGTGCGGTGACCCTGCCAGCAAATGTAAAAAAAATAATGGTCGAGAGTAAAATTATTTTTTTCATGATTGAGAATGTTAATATTACAGTTTTAGTCGTTGTAAAATTATTTTATACAAAGGTATACATACCTATATCTATTTGCAATAGCGGAAAACCATAAAATTATCTTCCGGTAATCCATTATGATTTAATGATCAATTGATTGATATTAAAATACTTAAATATTTATAATTAGGTATTTAGCAGAACAAAAAGCACGCCTTTTATTTCAAGTATTGTAAGGTTTTATCAATAATTTGCCTGCCGGATCCAGATGGATCACGAAAGTTAAAAGGATAAAAAAGCAGGTGGTGGTAAAAAAATTGGCCGGACGGATCAGATCATCCCCTTTTCAAGTAAAATTTTTACAAGTTCCGCGTTGTTTTTTGCACCGCAATTTTCACGGATGTGTTTGAGGGTTTTTTCAATGGTTGAAACACTCCTCTTTTTCTTGTCGGCGATCTGCTGCTGCGTCAGCCCGGTGGATAACAGCAGGACCAGTCCATGCTGGTTGGCAGTGAGATGGAACCTGGTACCCGAGAGTACCGAGGGCAATTGTTTTTCATCCTCGGGATCAACGATCCCGGAGAAGACTGTCTGGCCTTTGTAAACCTTCCTGAGGGTGGTCTTGATTTCCGACCGCGTGGCACTTTTCAGCAGGTAAGCCTTCACCCCTGCTTCAAACATTTTGCGCTGCCAGGCGGAAGAATCTTCCGAAGTAAAAATAACAATCGGCTTGCCCGGGAACTGGTCCCTGAGCTTTTTGACATTCAGCAGGGGATGGGCATCGGGGAGCCACAGGTCGAGCAGGATGATGTCGAATGTTGCCGGATCTGCATTCTGAACAGCGTCATCAACGGTTGAAGAAGAACTTGTAAGTTCGATCTCATCCCGCGACGCACGAAAAAGGTTTTTAAGTCCTGTAATAATAACAGGATGATCTTCAATGGATATCAGCCTGATCATGTTTGTACGTTTTTGTTAGCAACCAGATTTTTGTCCACGGGAAAAACAATTTCCCAGGAGGTTCCTTTTCCGGGCTCCGAAGTAAGTTGTGCCAGCCCGCTGAATAGTTTCGCCCTTTCAAAAATATTCAAAATTCCCATGCTGTTCTTTTTTGTTTCCTTCGTCCTGAACCCGGGACCATCATCATGATAGAAAAGGGACAGTTTGCCGACCTCCGACATGATGGTAACCTTCACATGGCTTTCATGGGCGTATTTACCGGCATTGGTAAGGAGTTCCTGGGTGATCCGGTAGATTTGCAGCACGAGTTCATTGGGGAGGTCGGGCACATCACCCCTGATGTCAAACTTTACCGACATACCTGACAGTTTCGTATAATCCTCGCAAAGTCCCTGGATCAGTTCGCTGAAGGTAAAATGTTCGATCATGGCCCGGTTCATCCGGTGGGATATCCTGCGGATGCTGGCCCCCAGGTCGCGAATCCTGGTTTTCAGTTGTTCCTTGATCTCGGAATCCGGGAACTCGATGTCCTCGATGGTTCCCGAAATACCCATGACAAGCTGCCCGGTAAGGTCGTGTAACTCTCGTGCGGTCCTCCCCTTTTCAGCCTCCTCCATCTCGATGATCCGCCGTGCCGACCCGATCTGTTCCTTGTGAAATTTCACACGGTTACGCTGCTGCATCATGACGGTGATAAAAACAGATACAATGATAAGGATCAAGGCAATGGCCAGCCATAATTCGACCCGTTGCAGCCTGTTACGTTGAATCAGAAGCTCCTGAGCCTCGTTCTGAATGATCAGTTCTTTATTTTTAAGGTCAAGCAGCGCGGCAAGAAGTCTTAATTGTTCAGAGGCTTTCTCCTTATGATCTGTGATCCGCTCCCTGAGTGCATTTTTCTGCATCACAAGTGCCTTCTTATAATCATTCTGTACAACAGCTACATCTGCGTATGTATCGTAAAGCGAGGAAAGCCAGTCATGGTCCTTCTCCTCCAGGGCCACCGGTATCGCGTGATCTTTCAGGCATGCTTCGGCCAGGTAGATGTCCTTTTTGTCCAGGTAACTGTATGCCATGTTATTGTAGGCACCAAACTGGATCATGGGCAGGTGGGCGTTCACAGCGATCTTAAGCGCCGATTTGTAATAAAACAATGCAGAATCGGGGTTGGGAAAACGGTTCCCCATGTTTATCAGGATATAGGCCATCTCCTCCTCGGTACCCTTAACTTTGCCAAGCAATCCAATGGCTTCTCGCTGCTGGGAGATGGATTTCTTAATGTCCTTTTCAAATTCAAACTTCGCGAGGTTGCCCATAGCGACGCCCATTTGTTCATACAACTTGTGCTTCTGGGCCACATCCAGCGCAGATTCATACATCTTCTTTGCACTTTCGTAATCATGGACAAGAAAATCGATATTTCCAAGTGCAAGATAGCCTCTGGAAATACTTGCCTGATCATGGAGTGATTGGGCAAGCAGAATGGTGGAATCAAGGAGTTTAATAGATTCTTTATAATTATATGCGGCACTGTATAATAGAGCTATGTTATACATTGCCAATATTTTCAATTTAGGCAGGTTGAGTGCATTGGCAAGTTTAAGGGCTGCAGAACAATAAAAATAGCTGGAATCTTTTTCACGGTATGAATAAGCAATGCCCATCAACTTATAGGCTTCTCCCAGTGTGGTGTCAGATTTAAGGTTTTTGGCAATGGCCAAAGCTCTTTTTGCATAAAGGATTGATTGAGTGTTATTGCTTATTTTATTGATGTTCACCAATGAATCAAGCATTACCATTGAATCCGAACCTTGAATCCTGTCATGATTGCCAGCCTGTGTGCTGGCAGCAATGCTAACTGGCAGCAATGCTAAAATATTAATGATAAAAAGTAACCTAATGAACGATTTGCATCGTTCCAAATTTTCATTTTCCTTCCTGGTTTTCAAAAAATTTAGGTTTATCAGGTGTTAATAATTATCAAAATTAGACATTTTTTTTCTTCAAGTGAACAAAATTATCCTCTCCGCCATTTTTTGATTCAGACCACCCCATTCTGTGAAAGGACAATATTAAGTTAATTTTAGTTTTATTGCCGTCATCCGCAAAAACAACGCCGAAGGATATGCCCCGGAGATAACATCACCCGCAATTCCGGGGAGATCCACAAATGACCGTAATGGTCATAAAGTAAAATTACGAATAAATATCCGAGGTTTCAGATTTTATCAAAATAAAAGAAAAATAAATGCATTTTACCCGGATATGAGCTCCCGGAGCGCGGTTGTAGTCAGAGAATGTCAAACTCCATTACATGACTGGCTGGATAAACGCGTCGGTGAATCCCTGCCCGGCAATGGCCGGCAGGGCTCTTTCAGCTTCAGCGGGGTTTCCGAATCCCGTGACCCTCACCTTATACAACCCATCTTCGAGGACAATCAGGGTTGTATGTTTCTGCTTCAGGGTGAGCAATTGCTGTGCCTTCAATGCATTTGACCGGATGCGGTATGCACCGGCCTGGATATAAATGCACGAATTACTTGTAAACAAGGTTTCCGGATAACCCAGCCGTTTCAGCTCCGGCAACATTTTCCGGGCTTCATCCATGTTTGCAAAGCCCCGAACCCTGACTTTACTGTAACCCTCCTCAACCACGATGCTCACCTCATGGTCCAGGCTGCCGGCAAGTCGTGCATGGGTCCTTAGGGCATTCTTTTCGCGGTAGAAAGCCCCGACCTGTATGGCAACCCCGCAACTGTCTTTCACCGCCGCGGCAACCGGTTCCCGGTTCCCTGCATGTTTTCCGGGTTCCTCTCTTTCGGCATTGGTTAGGGTCGCATTGTTTGCCCGGATGGCTTTGGATCCAATGTTTCCGGCGACATCCTGCCGGTGGCTGGTAACCTCAATATGGGGATGCGGCTGACTGCCAGGCAGCGCAGTCTTTAGTGGCGTGACCGCTGGCTGCCGGGTTTCCGCGATCAGCGGCTGTTGCCGCGTTGAATCTGCGCCGTGAAATTCCGGGGCGATTGCAACAACAGGCGCCGGCACCTTTGAAGCCGCTGCAGGCAATGACTGGATTCCGGTGAAGGATGGCGGGGGCTGAACCGAAACAGCCATGGGTTTTCCGGGAATTGAAATCATTCCGGGCAGCCGGGGAATGGGCACAATCTCTTCACGGCGACGGGAAGATGCGGCCGTCCCAGGAAAGATGCCTGCGATTCCCGCAACAGGTTGCAGGGTGACTGCAGGCTTCTCTTCCAGGGCGATGGCGACCGTGTCTTTTTTAACATCGGGTCCGGGTTGCCCCTTTGAAGGCGGGGGAATTCCATGTATTCCTTTGGCCAGTTCCTCTGCCGAGGTTGTATCGGGATGGTTGGGACTGAGCACAAAATCAAGTCCCACCGCCTGGTCGCCATCCCTCGTACAGTTGATTTTAAACGGCAATATGCCGGGCGATGCGGCCATGTCCAGTTTTTTCAATTGCCCCGCATCAATTTTTGCAAAATAGGCACCAGGCGCAAGCCCGAGGAAACTGAAGTAACCATCGGCTTCCGAAAGGGTCCGCCCTGCCAGTGTGGAATCGGGGCGAAAAAAGGACACAATGATCCTGCCCTGGCCGAGCAATCCCTGGTTGGTCTGGATGTAAGCCATTCCTGTTGCCTCACCCAGCACCGATACCGGGACTTCCACCAGTTTGAACATGTTTGGATCCACGGCCACGCTGATCACCGGTTTCCTGATTTGCCATGCAACATTGTCGAAACTGGAACGGTCAATCTCGATAAAGTAACTGGTGAAGGGTTCAAGGTCGAGAATGCGCACAGTACTGTCGCGTTTATTCTGTACAACCCTTCCCCCGGTCATATGCAGGGTAAGGCCGGTCACTTTCGGTTCCCCCTTATCGTGTTTCCCGTTATCGTTGAGATCGAGGAAAGGAAGTATCACGATGCCACCCTTACCGACACTGGTGAGGTTATTGGCGCCTACCCAGTTTGTTTTCCCGTCGAACATAAGGCTGCCCCTGGCCGTTTGTATGAATGATGAATTTTTATTCCCGAAAATGGCGCTTGCACCTGTCTGTGCATAGGGGAAATCGTATCGTAAACCAACCTGGACATTCCGGATTCCGGCAGCAAAATTCTGTTCCAGGGTAAGTTTGACGACCCCGTGCGTAAAGATTTGTTTCTCAGCATCAATCTTGATTGAAACAAAACGTGAGCTGTTATATTCAAACTGGGTTTGCGGTACCATGATGATCCTGCCGGGAATCCTGAAACTCAGTGAAAAGGTACTGTACACATAGGGATTTGCAGGATAATTGAACAGGGCATAGGTAGTGATGTTGGTACTGATACCGTAGACCGTGCCTGAGAAAAGCAGTTCCGTCGTAAAATTCTTTGAGTGCATCAGGTACATCTGGTCGAAGGTGAGACGCATAAAGGAGGCGAAATGCCGGCTGCGCACCGGCAGGGAAAATACGGCCCGCCTGTCCTCGTAAAAACTCGAAACAACGGCCTGCTGCCCAAGGTGATATCGTGTATAATTTAATTCTACATGCAGGTCGAGGGGGAGGATGCAGCTTACAACACCTTTTCCCCTCACACCATAGCTGTATTCGCCCGAGACCAATAAACTTGAACCAACCCGCAGCGAAAAATTGGTGAATGGCATCAGCTTCCTGCCCAGGATAGAAGAAAGATATTCGGTCCCTATCCCTACCGTCATCCGGTTGGTCAGCCCGTAATTCACATTTGCCCGCGAGAAGATACTGTTCCTGAAATCCTCGACCATGGCTGCGGTAACAGTATATTCCAGTTTCCGGTATGGCAGGAAATTGAATGGAATACTGATGTTTTGCTGCCGTGTATGTTCCTCTCCCCATGGCCCGTAAAACCGCAGCATCACCGCCGTATTACCATAGACCAGTGGCACTTCAAAAGTAAAGAAACCGGAAGCGTCGGCCTTCCTGTAATCAACAAGGACATTGTTCACATACAGTTCCACAACCCAGCCCGGTTCCGTATAATCGCTGAGGGTGTAAGTGCCGAAAGTTCGCCGGTACGTAGTAGGTGTATTGGTAAACTGCACCCCGACAATGGGAGCAAAGATCGAAGAAATGGCCTGCCCGGATACCTTGCCGACGAACACCTGTCTCAAATAAGGAGACTCGTTGTTCGCATAGTGCCATAAATAAGTTTGCTGTTTTTCAGTAAATGGCCTGTTTGTGGTATAATTCAGGGTAACATTGGCCTCACCGCCGGCGATGATCGAACCCATGGCAACAATCAGTCCGAGATCATTCTTACCAGGTATCTGCTGGGTTGAAATCAACGACCAGTCTGCATTTCCAAAATGGAAGAGGGGATATTTGCGATCAATGACCGTATCGGCAATCACCCCCTCCTTTAAGCGGTTAAGATTGCTTCGCATGAGTTCCATCCTCATCTCCCGGATGATCGGTAGTTCAATGTTAGATGTGAGGACCGCCGACAGCGAAGAAAAATCAAAGTCACACTTAAGGCCGAACACCTGCCCGAAATAATCCGAGCGCAGGTAAAGGTTCGTTTCAGTCCGTATAAGGTCTCCCTGGTGCAGGTCAAAGATTTTTCCCTGGTATTCGATGCGATTCAGGGCACGGTCTATGACATAGGTCGCCTGCTTTTCAATAAAAAACCCGGTAACCGAATCATAACCGGGTGATGGGGAGTTTTGAATTTTCAAAAAGGTAAACAGGCCGTTGACCGGGAGGTAGAGCGCCTGGTTTCGGATGAAAACAGGCACATCAACCACCCCGATCTGGGAAATATTCAGTGAGATCATGATCGGCTCGTATTCGGATATTTCCTGAGCCGGGCACCTCTCTGAAAAAATGGCGGGCACACTAAAAAGCATTATCAGCCTCAGCCAGCGAAGAAATTCAAGCCTGTAACAGGTTACTACATACGTGGGGTTTAAGTCTTTGCAAGTCAAGTGAACTTCACCAGGTTAGATTTTGGAATTTTGTTATTCCTGTATAAACATCAATGAGAATGTACCGGCATAATAGCCGGGAGGGTTTGCCTGCAGGCTTCCTACCAGCAAAGTCCCGCCAACCCGAATCTGCATGATCCCCGGGTAGGCTGCATTCAGGATAATGGGGTCCCCTGGGTAAGCATCGCCAAGATGAAGGGTCATGGAACCCCCGTTGCTGCCGGTCAAAGTGGCGTCAGGACCGTTCAGCAGGTGAACGATGGTCCCGGGGTTGCCCTGCAGTCCGAATATGGCAGGAAAATACTGAAAGCCCATGTTTACGAGGATGACCCCACCGGTTTCATAACGCATTCCGCTGGCATTGACCGTTACCGTCCCGCCTGAGAGACTGAGCGAAAAGGCTCCGAAACTGAGGTTCTGGATAAAACTGACGGCAACCGGCCGTGGCGGCATCTCCTGCGCACAAGTACGGAAACCTCCATATAACATGAAAAAACTGATAAAAATTGTCAGGATTCTTTTTCGAATGATATATTGTTCGTTGATTTTCATCACCATTGATTGTTAATAAACACTTTCCTGCTGATCTGTTCGGTTCCCGCAGAGAGGGAAACAACATAAATCCCGGTACTTAAGGTTACATCCATTTCATGATAGCCATTCCCGGCCAGGGATGTTGTCAGCATATTCTGGCCCAGCATGTTGTGAATCTTCATGTCTGCCCGGCTGCCTGCCGGAAGATCCAGGTAAAAATACAACCGGTTCCTGAAACTGTACACATGCATGTGTTCATCCTTACCGGGTTGATACCTGAGGTCTTTCTTACTGAATACAACGGCAAACCTGTCGTCGTAATTGCCCGGTTCGAGCAGGACACGGTACTCGGGATGCAAAACCAGGTTCTGGTGAATGCCTGCCCTGTTGTCAAAAAGGTAAACGTAAAGGCCGCCAGGCATTCGTGCAAGTTCATCGGCCGAAAATACAACCACCCCGTTCTGTTTTGTACGGATTCCCAGGGCGATGGTAGTAACGCTGTCCGTCGGCGAAGGGATGCCGTCAATCGACATCCTGGCCGTATCTGCCGAGAAGGCAAAAAGGTTGGGGACCGAGATGTCGGTATTCATCAGTTTCAGGGCATCGGAAGCAACATCGAATGACGGAGTGGCCGCCTGGTCAAAATAGATCACGACCGGGTCAGGCTGGTACCCCTGCCCGTTATACCTGGCGCTCAACCTGAGCAAAGGTCGGGTTTCGGTGCGCACATCCTTGTGAAAACTGGGGGAGAGGTTGTTGACCCGGACTCCGTTTGTAAAAATAAGGGTGGCGGCAACGGGCGGCGGGCCGTTGGTGACATGCATGAACACGGCCTGCATGGCCGGTATGATATTGTTGGCGATCCCGTCGCTGGAGATGCCATTGACATAAGTGCTGTAGAGACCGGTGTATTGATCGGTGGTGCCAGCATTAAAGTAGTAAAGCGCGTTGTCGATGTTGGTCCTGACCCACCCGGAAGCGGCATCCCAGTTAATTGGCGATGGATAGGGATTCCCGACCAGGTTGTACCCCAGGGTGAAGGGATGATTTCCGTTGAACATGGTGACTGGCAGCAGGGTGTTGTTGTTGACGACCCCTGTGATTGAAACGGTAACAGGAGTTGATGATGGACCAAAATTTACGGCATAACCCTGCATGGGGTTAAGGATGCCCCCCGGGTCGGTATACCTTACCCATCCAGTGAAAATCCTGTTTTCATCATACGAGTAAAAAGTAGGGAACGGGGCACTCAGGTTCATGAAATTGCCAAACTGGCCGACATTTGCTGCCTGGAACGGGGAGCTGAAGTATTTATACCCGAAACCACGGGCAAGATACCGCTGGATGACCAGGTTCCCGGTAACATCCCCCTGTCCTGTCCCGTCAATCAGGGCCGTCCTGTTGCTTTCCGAAACCAGGGTCAGGTTTTCATTGGCATTGAGGCTGCCATTGCAAAGGAGGATTCCCCGCAGGGTCTGGCCTGCTGCATTGATGGATGTGCTGCTTCCCGCGTTGATCGTCATGTTCTCAAACAGGGTTTGCGATCCCCCGCCAAGTTGCTGGTTTGTCCCGCTAAAGACAAGGGTGCCTCCATTATTATAGAAATTGCCGTCGTTCATGAAGTCAAGTGCCACGCTCAGCGTACCCGCCAACGGCGCGGTAAGTAAGTTGCCGCCATTGATGATAACATTCCCGAAAACGGTGCCGGATGTCCCGCTGACGAGGGTTGTGCCGTTGAATACCACCCCTCCCCCATTGTGGTTGAAAATGCCGTTGTTGGACCAGTTGCCGGCCATGTAGAAGTTATCGCCTGCCATCCCGGTAAGCGATTTCCCGGTGGATATCACGATGTTATTGAAGGATGTAGAAGCCAAACCACTGATCGTCGTAATACCAGCAAAACTCACCGTGCCCGAGTTGTGGTTGAAAGTGCCGCTGTTTATCCAGTTCCCCGCAACACCTAGCGTGGTTGCATAGGGCGCGGTGAGCGCACTGTTGGAGTTTATTGTAAGGTTATTCAATACTGGCGGAGAGGCCCCGGTGATGCTGGTTGTGCCGCTGAATACCGTAGTCCCGCCGTTATGCACGAAAGGGCCGTCGTTCACCCAGTTTGATAAAAGGATCAGACTCCTGACGCCTGAAGCGATAAATGTGCTGGTGGCCTGGTTGTTTAAAGTTCCGTTCACGGTGATATCCGCATCGATCATCTGCTTGGAACCGGCTCCTTTCAGAACAAGGTTATTGTAGGTGGTCAGGAACGGAAAAATTGCGGTTCCGCTGCTATTCGAGAGTTCTACGGTACCCCCTCCTGCTGCAGTGAAGGCCGTGAAAAAACCGGCGGGGAATACGTAAGCGCCAACCGCCGAAGGGATGAGCCTGATGGTTCCGGTACCTGTTACTGTCCCAAAATCATGTCCTACCGTATTGGTAAGATCGAGGATGGCGGTGCCGTTCAGGGTAACGTTGGAGGATTTGCGGCCCGTTCCGTTGGTATTTACGATGTGGCCGGTGGCGATGACGACCGGCTCACCGGTTGGATAGGTAGTGGCAGCAGCGCCGGCATGCTTGTTCACCGCATCGGTCGACCAGGTGGCGAGTACATCCCAGTTCCCGACCGACGGGGCCGTACAGGTGGCATTCCGGCTGTAATAAGTTAAAACCGTGCCGAATTCTGTGCTCTGACCGGCCGTATAATCCCCGTCGATAAAATTTTTATTCCCGAAGGTGATCAGGTTCGTGCTGGTGTTGATCGCCGTTCCCGAAGCAGGACTGTCCCAGGTGCCGGCTGCATAATTATACCGGTTCCCGATGAAGGTGGTTTCAGTACCCTTCACATCCGATTGCATATAGGTGTAATACTGGTAAATGTTCAACCCGTTGAAACCGGTTTTGACCACATGCCAGTAAAATGTCAGGATATTGGTACCGGTGCCTGTGTTGCAGGGATGCTGCGAATTGACCGGGATCATCGTGATGGTGCCCGTGGCGGTGGTGGTCCTCACGTCCATCCTGGCAGGCGTGTATTTTCCAGGAACTCCGCTGGGAAAGGTAAAGTTGATGCTGCTGGCTGTAATGGGGTATGATTTCCTTACCCCGGCATCACTGATCAGCCCGTCGGACCTGATGCAGCAGGTTGCGGAGAATACGGCGGGATTCAGGGCCACCACCGAAGAGGCCGAAGTGTTGGACAATATCAGCAGCTTGTTGCCAATATCCAGCAGTTTTCCCTGCAGGGTCAGGATGCCCGTAATTTCCATCACCGATATCATCCTGACGTCGAAATTGGCATTCAGGTAAAGATTGCCGAATTTACCGGTACCGTTTCCCGATAGATATTGTACGGCGGCGCCTGCCAGCAGGAGCCTGCCGGATCCGCTGCTGGAATGGGCGGCGGAATTGTTAACATCACCGATCACCGAAATTACAAATCCCCCGTCGGCGAGGGTGCCGCTGGTAAGGATCAGGTCGCCGTTCACCTGCATCATGGTGCCCGCTGCAGTTCCGCCCATCAACGTGACGGTTCCCCCGGGGGCGGTATTGTTCATGACGAGTATGGCAAGGTTGGTGATATTCGTCGCAGTACCGGTAATGGTCTGGTTCCCGGCACTCCCGTTGAAGGTGGTCACCTGCTGGACAGACCCCGGGCGATACCCCCCGGTATTGACGCCGGTGGAGGCATCGGTGTTCAGGTTCGTAAGATTGCCGGCAATATAAACATCAAGGCTGTCGGCGCTGAAGATTGAAGTTGCGTTGATCGTCAGATCGCCCTGCAGTACCAGTCCGTGAACCGAAAGGGTAAGTTTTTTGGGGTTTGTCGTGCCGTCGATGGCGACGCTGTAAAGCGGAATTTCTGAATCAAGCGTAAAATTGCTTATATAGGTGTTTTCGGTCGTTGCATCCCCGAAAAGGATCAGTCCTCCTGTAACCGATGATGACTCCGGCCTCAGGTACAGGTCGTTGTAGGTACTGCTCCCCCCCCTCACAATGTTGATGGTTCCCCCGGCCATGTTGAATACGCTACCCGAATTGAGCACCTCGAGCTTTGCACGCGTCGGCTGGCCGTTCCTGCCATTGATGTTGACCGTGCCGTCGGTCTGGTTGTAGACAAGCGACCCCAGCCCGTTGATCATGCTCCGCCTGATCTGTCCGTTTACAAAGAGTGTTCCTCCGCTGATATTAATGGCGGGATACCCGGCACCCGAATATTCTATGTCGTTGTTCACATTGTTCGCCGAATTCCCGATGATGATGGCGCCGGCCTTGACCTCGATCAGTCCGGATAATCCCACATCGGCATCATCACTGGCGGTAGTGCCGATCATGATGGTGCCCCCGTTTGCCGACAGGCAGGTCGAGGCGGGGATATCGAGGCCCATAGCAGCCACGGTTACTGTAACCCCGCTGGTCAGCCTGAAGGTGCCGTTTACAAGGGTCAGGGGAGCCGCATTATTTGAAAAGGTGAATGCAGTTGAATTTACCGTAAGGACCGGGATCGCAGTCGTGCCCTTGTCAACGGTAATGGAATAAAAATCGGTGGTCAGCCCCTTGCCTGAAATAAGGGAGGAACTGTTCCCTGTAAAGATGGCACTGCAGTTGAGGGTGGTGCTGACGCTCAGATCAAGTGTTCCGTTGTTGGTCAGGTTGCCCCCGATGGAGAGGGAATTGGTTGCTGCAGTCCCCGTGCTGGCAATATTGAATATCGCACCGCTGGCAATGGTCAGGTTTCTGTCGATACGCAAAGATTGGGCCATGGTATTTTGGAACAGCAGATTTCCTGAATTCACGGTAAGGTCGGTTTTTATAGTCAGGTTGCGTGCTGCTGCCGCATTCAGTTTTGCAAGGCCGGTCACTGATGCCCCGTTGACGATCATGTTGCCGAAGATCACCAGGTCGGTATTGGGCATGGTGATGGAATATCCTGTTGCCGGGACCAGGGTCAGGTGGCAATAGTTTGTAATTGCCCTTGAGGTTGGTGCGGCCGAAACCACAGGCAGGGTGAAATTGATGGTACCTGAATAATACTCCACGGTTCCCCCGCTGGCCCCGAGAAAATTCCCAAAATCCCCTGCCGGGAAAACGGGGGTGGCCGTGGTGCTTGAGATCCTCACCTTGCCGAGGCTCCCCGGGATCACGGTGCCAAAATTGTTGCCGGTGGTGGTGCCCAGGTCAAGAACTGAACCCGATTTGATGGAAAGGCTACCCGAAAGCGCGTTTCCCGCTGTTACCGTAATGGTGTGATTATTCGTGCTGCCGTCGCCGATAAAGACCGGGTTCCCGGCACCGGGCGCCACCGGGGCGGCCGCCCCGCCATACCCTGCATTCGACCAGGTTGCAGGGGTGCTCCATGTACCGCTTGCGCGGCTGTAGAATGCAGTGACGGTCCCGAAAGAGGCCGCAATGCCGGCAGTATAATCACCGTAAAAGCTGCTTTCGGCAGGGAAGGTAACCAGGTTGGTCGATTCGTTGACCAGTGTCACATCATTGGTAAAGGTCCAGAACGCAGGGTTATATTTTCCGGGGACATAGAGAATGTTGTCGGGCAGGTTCCCGTAATTAAAGATTAGGGTTATGGAACCCGCAGGCAACCCGGTAAAACCGCTCTCCTCAACTTTCCAGTAGTATTGCAGGCATGTCGGGTTTGTCACAAAAGGATGGGCGGTCGGCACCGGTTTTACGGTCACATTGCCATAGGTGGTCGGAATTTTCCGGGGGTGAACCGTTGCAGGGGTATAGTTGCTTCCGCTGCCCAATGGATATATAAAGGCCGTTGTATCAGAAAACAGCCGTCGCACGCCTCCATCCGAGGGGGCCCCCGAGGTGGTGATGAACCGTGAATTGCTCATGGCCCCGGTGACGGTCGCCAGCGTGGTTAGCGTCAACTGGTATTTCGACAGGTTAAAAAGCCGGTCGTTGGCAAGGTTGAGAATCCCGGTAACGGTAATGTCGGATGCCAGTGAAACCTGCGACGACCCAGTGCTGCCATATGTGTTATTAATTTCAAGGTTTTGAAAAATTCCAGCCCCGTTGCCCGAAATCGTCTGGGGCCCGGTGACCTTGCTCATCGAAATTTTACCCGCTCCTACGTGCAACCCGTTGTTGACCAGGTTCCCGTTCACGTAAACAATCTTTCCGCCGTCGGCCAGCGTACCGCTGGTGATCATCAGGTCGTTGCTCACGGTGAACGATGGGAGGGTGGAGACCAGGATGAGACTCCCGACAATTTTATTTACCTGCAGGTTATAAAGCCCGTTTGTGATGGTTCCTTCATTCCATAAAAAATGGTTCCCATAACCGGTAAAGGAAGTTGTATTGCTGTTTGGGGTATAGGTTCCACCCGAATAGATTTTATAATCGCCGGTCACCGAAACAGCAAAATTTCCCACGCCGGAGGAGAGGGTGGCATTGGCGTATATGTTCATCTGGTTGGCTACGGTCAGATCGTATAGGAGATTGACATTTGCATTCCCGGTATTACCGAGGCGTTTGATATTTAGATTCCAGAAATTGACCCTCGAATAGATATCGATCGAGGGTGTGTTTACAGGATTTGTTTCAAAGGTGATGGTCCCTCCGGTTACGGAATAATTACCAGGATCGCAATTCAGGTAAAGTCCGTTGCCGTTGGGAAGCGTGCCGTTGTTGCAATCGCGGATGATAATTTCGCCCCCGGTCATGACGAAGGTTGAACTCGGGTTCGGGATGTTAAAAATGGCAACGGATGACATTTCCCCGATTTCCGTCTCATTTCCGCGAAGGATCACCGTTCCACCCGTTTGCACATAGGAGGTTTTCCCGGGGGCGGTCCAGGTACTTCGCATCACGCTTGCATTGATCGTTCCTCCCTCGACCATTACGACCGATGATGAGTTGGCCGTATTCCAGAAAATGATGCCGGCACTGTGGCGGGTGCTGAAATACCCGTCGGTCATCCGGAATGTTCCGTAAATCGACAGCGCCTGCTCTGCCGCCGGAAATGCCGTGACACCGGCGGCGCCTACCGGGGCTTCCGGAAACCCGGAATTGTCGGACGCCGTTACATAAACCGAAACATTAGGTCCGTCAATCCATAGCTGGCCGGCTGAACCCACGGCATAATCGCTGTTTCCGGTCCCGACCGGTCCTTCCGCCAGCGAGGGAATCAGGATGTAACCGGTGAGTTTCAGGGTTCCGTTTTTGATCCAAAGCGCCTTCCTGACCTCCGGGTTGTCTGGGGTGAAGGGCGAAGCTTCATTCCGCCTGCAGGCATTGGTCCCGTAAAGAGCGAAATAGTTGATATTCGACGGATTGACCGTGAGGACGTAAGTTTGATCACTTCCCTTGTCAACAATCAGGTTGTAAAAATCAGTGACCCCGTTCAGGGTGAGAGTATTGTCCGATTCGCCGGTAAATCGCACTGTTACCGCCCCGTTGTTCGCAAACTCCCCGTAATCAGGAACGGTCAGGTTGGTAAACCTGACGTACCCGTTGTTCGTAAAATTGCCCCCGATGGAAAGTTCGTGGAAAATGGCATGAAACTGGCCGCCCGGCGGGAAGTTGACAGGGTTGATGGTATAACCGCCGGTATTGGAATTCCCCGTTCCGGTAAGGACTTTGCCGCTGCTTTCAACTGTAAAATTTGAATTAACGATGATCGACCGTTTTGCATTGGTGGCATCATTGATCTGGAAAGTCCCCACTTTAACCGACATTGATCCGTAGATCGTGAGGTTTCGCCTTACCGTCATCACCTGGCTGGCCGTACCGAGGTTGATGACGAGATTGCAGTAGGTGGCGCGGCTGTCGTCGATATAAAAGTTCCCGCTCGAAGGATAATATTCAACGGTCCCCCCGTCAATCGCAAGGAAATTGCCGGCAGTGATAGCGGGGAATGTCGCGATGCCGCCGCTTACCCTGCTCGTGCGCAGAAGCCCGTTTCCGTTGAGGGTGATGGCATTGGTGAAGGTGTATTGACCAAGGTCAAGGATGGCGCCGATAACGATTGTCACCACGTGTCCGGTGGTGGTGACATTTGCATTGAGTGTAATTGTTCTGCCGGTCAGAACGCAGATGACATCGCTGTTGACAAAGGTGGGCAACGCAGGCCCTGCCAGGGTCGAACCCGTGGAATCGGTGGTCCATACATTGGACATCCCGCTCCAGTTGCCCGACTGATAACTGTAATATTTCGTGGCAAAAAGAGCGGGATTGTAAAAGACAAGGGCAATAAAAAGCAGAAGTGCTGACAGTATGGCCTTTGTAATTTTCCTCTTCATTATTGAAATCATTGCTAAAAGAGTTCAGCAAATGCCATAAGATGAACTGTTAATCTGCAGCTAAGGCAAGATTAATTCAGCTTCAGCAAGCCTTGCCGCCTTAACATCATCGGGTACGGTGTAGGTAACCGTTAATTTTCCGCTACGGTAATCTATCCCTGAACTCCTGTCGAGGGGACACTCGAAGGTACGGTATGTGCCCGGGGTATAAACTGCAATACCTTTGGCACCTGCAACATGGGTGACTTTTCCCAAGGGGGATGTATAGGTTACCGACAAGTCGCCATAGACTGAAATATTTCCTGAACGGGTAAATTTCATTTTAAGGACGGTGACGGTATCGTTGACTTTGCGGAGGGCAAGATCCTTTATCTCAGCTTTTACGGAACATTCACCAACACGGATAATCGCCGGAATGGTAATTCCAAAAATGGGGATCAGCCTGACGGCTACCGAGGTTGCCTCCTTCTGGGCCTCCTCGCCAAGGGGATTTTCCTTGGGAATGGCCCTGAAGTATATATGCGACATGTATTCACCAGGCATCATTTTCGCCGGTTTTACCAGCTGCATTTTCACAACCTGCGATTTATTGGGACCAAGGGTAACGGTACGCGGGAAAATACGGAAGTATTTTTCGGAAAAATTCTGGCCGGAATCGGGAGTGGCGATCTGCTCAAAGGACCCGTCATGTTTCATCCTCATCTGGACGAACGAAACCACATATTTGGCACTGTCGTTCCCTGTGTTGGTCAGGACCAGGTCCTGCGATTTTTTTGCACCTTCAAATACAACCCTGCGGGGCATGATGAGAAGGTTTCCCTGCGCCATGATTTCACTGGCTGATAAGACTGTGAAAAGGATTGTACCTGAAATTAACGCTGTCAGGCAGATGTTGCGAAGTGCTGTAAAACGCGATAATAAGTTTCCTGATTGATTCATAGATTTGATTTTAAGGGACGGGAAACCCTGGAAGGCATGGACTTGTTGGCATGCCTGCAGGCCTTCGCCCGGTAGTGATTAATTATAGCTGACTGTAACATTAGATGGCGTAACCGAAACATACATGGTTAAAAGGTCCGATCCCGGTGCTATCACGGGATTGTTGATAAAAGAAGCTATTTTGAGTGAATTGGAACGGCCGTTTGCAATTGGCGGTGAAACAGGTGAAGTATCGGTGTATGTATAATTGGTCGTACGTGTCAGGTAGTAGGTGGCTGAAGTGCTTGCACCTGATTTAACCGGCATGATAATAAGAATGATTGCCATGTTGTTGGTATCGTTTTTAACGATATTGCTAAGGATGCTCAGGGGCTCAACAATCGATGCGGTAATACCGGCTTCGGTAATTACCGGGTTCTGAGAAAAGGCACAAAAAGATAATCCATTTAAAACGATGAGCAATGGAAACAACTTGTTCAGGATTCTCACGACAAGGATTTTTTTACAAATATGATATAAAAGTAATCATTTTGTCTCCAACTTGCAAACTATCCGGCAATAAAGTTATTGGGTATTTATTAACGAGTCACCAGATCAGCGTATTAGCCAGTAAAAATATCCATCAGGAATTTTGGGTACAAAAAAAACGCTGCGTTATGCAGCGTTTTTTTTGAAAGTTTTGTTGCTTACTGGTAACTTACCGTTACGGTGAACGGGGTTGCAGATACGTAAAGACCGACCGGTTGACCAGCTGCGGTATTCAAAGTAGCGCCTACCAGGAGGGTGGCAGTACCGCCGACCGGGAAAACGAAGCTGGGTTGTGCAGGGCTGCTGACAAAATTGTTAACAGTCATCGAGTTCGCACCGCTCTGAACGTCGCAGGATACGGGAAGGTTGATCACGGTCACATAACCCGCTGATCCTGTAAGGGCGAATGAAGCCGCCTTGACAATGCCCGCCGCGGTGAAAACCGGGGAAGCACCACCCGTAGATGTACGACCGCTGGCCGTTGAAAGGATCACAGTACCTGCCGTGGAATTCTGTACGGCGACATTCCCGAAATTCATGTCATCATTCTTGGTGATGGTCAGAGGTGCAATGATGTTGGCCGTAGCAGTGGCTGTTGTGGAAACAGTCACCACCTGAGCTGCAGCGCTGGCAGCAAATGCCAGGATAATGAAAGTGATTCCTGTAAATTTGATTAGATTTTTCATGGTTTTTGTTTGTTAGGTGTATAATTGAATTCAGAATTTACTGTTAGGGTTTATATAATTTATTTACAAAATCAATCAATTAATATTTTTACTATTCTCTTTCGCCAGTATCCGGGATATTTAAAATTTAATCTCTATTCTATTATTGGGTGAGAAAAGACATTCAGTTAATAAAAATTACACCATGAAGTAATATTTTTTGTTTTCAGTATAATATTTTTTATTTCGTATCATTTTTATACCTTTTAACCCTATACAAAGCTATGGCGGTTACCGGCACAGTGCAATAGTTGGAATCAATAAAGAAAAACTCCGGAAAACTACAATAAAACAGATTATCCAATATTCCATGTTGTTAAAAATCAATAATATAACTATATAAAATGGCGTGATGTTGTCACGCCACGGTCCCCTAACAAAAGTGGACAATTTTATAAAAGGGCTGTTCCTGTTATCAATTCAGCATCCCTTACGGATTCAGGTTATCAAGGTTTCCCTGCAGGATGACCGACCCCTGGTTATTCAGGGTGGAGCCCTGGCTGATTGTTAGGTTTCCCCCGATGCTGATGATCATCCCCGTATTGATGGTGAGACTTGCATTCGGGTTTAACAACAGGTCCCTGCAGGTTGGTCCTGAAACGCTGACTACAGGAAAACGCCCGGATGCCGGGCTGCCGGGAATGACAACATCCATCGAGCCGGCGGGGATGATTGCCGGGCTCCAGTTGAGCGGGTTGTTCCAGCTGACCGAAACACTTCCGTTCCAGGTAACGGAGGTTACCTCGCTGATGGCAATGTCATCAACGCAGAGGTACTGCTTGTTTTTGGCGCTATAACAGCGCCAGCCTATGAAATAGGTATCGGGTGCCGGGGGGGTTAAAAAAATAGTCGCCCTGGTATAGGTTGCAGTGTTAATGTTCGTGTTGTTCCATAACGAACTGGTCATGCCTGCATCGGGGGATGCCCCCCATCTTACTTCTAACTGTTCAGCGGCACTGCCAGAACTCCGGTAATAAAAATCCAGTTCATAGGTTGTGCCGTCGGCCAGATCCAGAGCCGGCGAATAGAACCAGTCTTCAGAAGCAACAGAGGTGTTTGTCGAAAGATACATTGAATTCGGCGCCGAACGCGGGTGGGCAACGGAAGTCACCCAGTGGGTGCCGTCCGTGTTGTTATCGGTGACAGAAATGCATCCTGTGGCCGGTGCGACGTAGGTATCCAGGTTTTCCGAATAAGGGGCTGTTGCAGTTCCGCAATCGGTCGAAAAATTAAATGGCCCGGTCCAGGTACTCAGGATTCCGCCGCAATCGGACCTGGCATAAAAAGCGTAGGCATGATTTGGATCCAGCCCCTGCAGGGAATAGGTACTCGAGGTTACACCGCTGACCAGGGTCCCGGCGGAAGCCGGGTTGAACCCGGCATCACCCCATTTGACATCCCACAACGAAGTCAATCCCACGGGGGTCCAGGAGAGATCGGCACTGGTGGAGGTCTGGTTCGAGGCGGCCAGGGAGGTCGGGGGCAGGCATGTTCCGGTGAAGGTGATGTTGTCGAGATACAGATTATTGCCGTAGGCACTGACGCCGCGAAACTTAACCTTGTTGGTCCCTACCGGCAGCGCAAAACTTTTAGTAGCCCATTGTGCCGCCGTTGGGACAAAGGGACTGGTAGTAGACCCACCTGTGTTGAGCGGTCCGGATGGCCCCCCGGAATATGATGTTAGCAGCGTGTAGGAGGTTCCTCCATTGGTGGAATAATAGAGGTCCAGTCTGTCAACCTTCCCGCTTTCGGTGGCATAGGCATGATCAAAACTGACCGTTGAACCAGAAAGGGTGCTGAGATCGAGTTTCGGTGACACCAGGTCAAAATTCCCTGAAGGAATATTTTTAAAATCGGCCTTTGCAGAGGAGGTACCGTTACCATAACCACTTGCAGACGTGGAGAGGAACCACGTTTTTGAGGAGAGCGACCAGCATTGCGGCGGGAAGGAAGTCGATTCAAAATCGGCAACCAGGGGAAAGGAGGCGGACGGGTCGCACAGGGTGGATGCGGAGGAAGAAGCTCCCGCGGAATAGGTCGATCCTGATGTATGGAATGACCACGCCTTATAATAATAGATGGTGGCCGGGCTCAGTCCCGTGGCCTGGTTGTACAGGAGTGCCGATCCGTTATAAATGACAGTTCCGCCTCCGGCAATATTATCTCCTGCACTGTAGGTCCCTGTAGGCACGCCGAAGGTGTTTACCGTATTGAACGCAACCATCACATTGTCACCGGCCGTATTCTTTTTCCATGCAAGGTTGACCTGTGACGAGGAACTGGCTGTAGCCATAAAACCGCTCGGGGGAACGGGATTGCCCAGTGGTGTATACCATGACATCTGAATATTGGGTCTGTTGTTGTCGACTGCGCCCCCAATGGACGGGGGACTGGTATTTGCACTCCAGGACTCATGGGTGTTCAGGTAATAATTGTAATTGAACTCAGGATAGCTGGTGCCACCGTTGATGCCATAATTGGTTTCGACCAGTACCAGGAGGTTGTTGGCTGAGTATGCAAAATCGGCAACATTTACCGTCTGCCAGCCCAGTGCCGGGAAGGTGGTGGTGCCGTCGTACACGAGTGTCGCCCCGCTGGTCATGCTGGTCCATGTGGCTGAGGATAATGTTGTGGATGAAGTCAGCTTCAGGTAGATTTTTGTAGGGCAGGTTTCAAAATCGGCAACACCAACCTCCCAGGCCAGCGAGGTGATAAATCCGTAACCACCGATTTCCGCATAGGGATACAGGGCTGCCGACCTTTCATACCCGTACCACATACCGAATGGCTTGTCCTGGGTCCCGCCACCTGAAACGATCCCCGAACCGATCGTAACGGTCGTTTGCGAATGGAGGAGGTTGCTCAGCAGGCAAATCAGCAGGATGGTAATCGTATTTTTCAGATGCATGACCTTCAGATCCGGGTGAAACTGCAAACAAAAAACAGATCATGGCAGGTGAACGGACCCGTCATGAAAACTGTCTTCAAATATGCTCCTTAAAAGCGGGTGGAAAATTAGGAACAATTCGATCCTGAAACAATGGCGGATTGCCGTTAAAATAAATGCTGTTAAAACACAGTTTGCCACAATACACATAAATGCATATTCAACAATACCAATAAATTGCAAGGATGTAATGGTGTGAATATAACACACGCCAAAAAATAAATTAAGGCCGTTTTCTAATGGATCTCGAAACCGGCCTTTTGAAATTCCTTCCAGAACTGCGGGTAGGATTTGCCTACAACATCGGGGTTTGATATCCTGAGGCTGCCGGTTTTCAGGGCGAGGGGTGCGAGGGACATGGCCATGCGGTGGTCATCATATGTTTCAAAAGACAAACCCCGGGGAAAACCGGGTTTCCTGGCCCTGATCTCAAAGGCCGGGGAATCGCTTCCCTGGGCCAGCAACTCCACCTGGGTCCCCAGTTTCCCGATCTCATTTTTCAGGGCCCTTAACCGGTCGGTCTCCTTGATCTGCAGGCTTTTCAGCCCTTCAAAACGACCCCGGATCCCGAGTCCGGCGCACGTAATGATGACCGGCTGTGCAATGTCGGGGCAATCGGTGAAATCATAATAAAAACCATCGATCTTCTTGCCGGTCTTTACAAGGCGTATCCCTGTCTCAGTGTATTCGGTCTGAATCCCGAAATTCTGGTAAACGGATGGGAGGATGGCATCGCCCTGGAGACTTCCTGCATGGAGGCCGGAGAGTTCAAAATCGGCCTCTACGGCAAATACGGCGGCTTCATACCAAAAGGCTGCGGCTGACCAGTCGGATTCCACATTGCAGTTGCCCGGTGCATTCAGGCCGGGAGTTACATGGATCCGGGTTTTCCCCACGTTGATCTTCACCCCGAACGATTGTAGCATTTTAATGGTCATCATCATGTAGGGAGATGAAACAGGCCTGCCCTTCAGGTTCACGATCAGCCCGTGTTCCATGAAAGGTGCGATCAGGAGGAGGGCGGAAACGAACTGGCTGCTGACACCCGGATCAATTGTGATTTCATGTCCCGAAATTTTTTTTCCCCGGATCAGCAGCGGTGGAAATCCAGGCTTGGCAAGGTAATCGATGGAGGCTCCAAGATGCACCAGCGCATCAACGAGGATGCCGATCGGGCGTTGTTTCATCCGGTCGCAACCCGTCAGTATCCACTTCCCGGGCATAACCGACAGCCATGCTGTCAGGAACCGCATCGCCGTTCCTGCCATGCCCGCATCCAACTCGACAGGGCGGTCGGTTTTTTTTACCGATTGAACGGTTGCGATCAGTTTTTGAAGCAGTAGGGTGTCGTCGGCGTCGGACAAATTCCCGATATCCAGCTTTATGCCCCCGGCGGCACTGATCATCAGCAGTCGGTTGCTGATGCTTTTGGAGGCAGGCAGCAGGATCTTCCCCTGTAACTTTTTGAGCGGGGCAGTAACAACAACCGATTTCAGGTTTCGCGCCATCTGTTCTTATTGCAGGTAAAAATCAACTGCTTCTGAAATTTCCCCGGGATCGCATTCCACGTTGATAACGGGAATTCCGGGCCGTGAGATCAGTGTAAACCGCGAGCGGCCCTGCTGGTTTTTCTTATCGTGGACCAGAAGGCCCGCCAGGGCATTTTTTTCGTCCCCGCCGAGTGGATAGGGCTTAAAGCCCTCCGCCAGATAGGTCCTGATATCATCCAGGTCGCGATCGGGCAAGCCTGCCTTCAGTTTCGAAAGGTAGCTGGCACAGATCATCCCGGCTGCAACAGCTTCACCGTGAAGTAACGGTTGCCGGGATTCTCCAAGCGACCACGTCTCGAGGGCATGGCCGATGGTATGTCCGAAATTGAGTATTTTACGGTAACCGGTTTCCCGGTAATCCTTTACGACAGCCTGGTGTTTGATCGTTACGGCATGGGTTATCATAGCCTGGAAAAAAGGATGCCCGGGAGGCATGGAAAGCAGCGCAGGCAAACGGTGGTTTTTAAGCCGCCTCCACAAGCGGGCGTCGCCGGCCAGGGCGCATTTTATGATTTCGGCAAATCCCGAGCGCAGATGGTTTTCGGGCAGTGTTTCCAGGAAAAGAGGGTCGATGAACACCCCCTTTGAAGCATAGAAAAAGCCGACCTGGTTTTTGATGGTTCCGGCATTGACCGAAGTTTTTCCGCCGATGGCGGCATCGGTCTGTCCCATGAGTGAAGTGGGTATATTCAGGTAAGGGATGCCTCGTTTATAGGCTGAAGCCACGAATCCTCCCAGGTCGCTCACCACCCCGCCCCCCAGGTTGACCAGTAAACTCTGCCGGCCGGCCCCCTCATCCAGCATCCTGTTCCAGAGGTGTTCAGCGACTTGCAGGGTCTTTGAGACTTCTCCGCCGTCCACTTCGAGTATCCGGGCCGCCGTCATGGATGCCGATTGCCCGAGCAGCAAGGGCAGACAATGTTTCCGGGTATTTTTATCAACCAGTATGAAAATACCGTCACGGCCAAGGTGCTGCGACCGGATCACCCTGTCAACATGCAAAAGGGAACCACTGCCGGTAAAGATCGGGGTGCGGTCGGTGGTGATGATCCGGGCGGTTAATTTCATGGTTTGGAATTCCGGGAAGATTAATGAAATGCCGCCATCAGCAGGCTGATATCCTGGAACGGGAGATTATAGGATTTGCTGATAAAGAGATTCGTCAGGATACCGTTGTACACGTACACCCCCTGGCGGACCCCCATGTCCCGCTTGAGCAGGTTCTCGATCCCGCCTTCTGAACCGATATCGAGAATGATCGGTACAATGATGTTGTTAAGCGCCTGCGAGGCAGTATGGGGAACCTTTGACGGTATGTTCGGAACGGCATAGTGGGTCACGCCGTGCATTTTGTAAACCGGTGATTTATGGGTCGTGGGCCTGGAGGTTTCAAAACACCCTCCCTGGTCGATGCTGACATCGATGGCAACCGAGCCGTCTTTCATCTGCATGATCATTTCTTCGCTGATGATGCAGGGGGTTTTTCCCTCGGGTGAGTGGACGGCACCGATGAGGACATCGGCAGTTTTGAGAGATTCAACCAGGACTTTCGGATGGAGGATGGAGGTAAACACCCGCATGCCCAGGTTATTCTGGATCCTGCGGAGCCGGTATACCGAATTGTCAAACACCTTGACCAGGGCCCCGAGCCCGGTGGCCGAGCGTGCGGCGAATTCGCCCACGGTACCGGCCCCGATGATCACCACCTGTGAAGGGATGATCCCCGTGAACCCCCCGAACATTTTTCCCCTGCCGTAATCGGGATTGGCAAGGTATTCGGCAGCAATAAATATGGAGGTGCTTCCGGCAATTTCGCTCATGGCCCGGATGATGGCAAGCTGGTTGGTTTTGTCGCGGATGGTCTCGAATGCAAGTGCGGTGACTTTTTTTGAAAGCAGCGCCCTGAAATATTCTTCACACTGAAGGGCAACCTGTATGGCGGAGATGAGCGTTTGTTTCGGCCTGAGCCAGTCCATCTCCCCGCGGGTGACAGGACCGACTTTGAGGATAATATCAGCCTTGTAGACATCTTCGGGAGTGTGGACAATCTGCGCACCTGCCTCGCTGTACTCATGGTCGCTGAAATGTGCCGTGACACCGGCTTCCGACTCCACCACCACCTGGTGCCCGTTCCTGCATAGCAGGGCCACCCCGTCGGGGACGAGTGAAACACGATTTTCCTGGGCCGACACCTCTTTGGGGACACCTATCACGAGGCTGCGGTGCGGGTGGCTTACTTCAAGCATCTCTTCCTGCGGCAACAGTCGTTCAACAGCCGACATACGGAGATAATCCGGGCGGGGATCTTCCATGGATCAAAAATTTAAACGAAGGTACAAAAAAAAATGGAAGAAAACGAAATTACGATGCGGTGAAGCAGCGTCTCAGCCGATATGGCTGATTTTCCGAAGTGAATCGAGGTCAAGAATCTCAAGTTCGTGGTCGGAAATCCGGATGAGTCCCTCCTTCTGGAAATCGCGGAGCAATTTCACGGCACTTTCCCGCGACATGGCCGACAATTCGGAAAGTTCAAAACGGGAAATGATCATGGGAAACTTCAGCCGCTGAAAGATCTCATCATGGAGGTAAAGCAAAGCATCGGCCATTCTTCCCGGCATCTGCTTCTGGGTCAGGTAGATCAGACGGTTATAGACGGTGAGTATATCGCGGGAAAAATCCTTCATGAATTCTTCCGAAAAAGCCTTGTTGCTCTGGAGGATACTTTTAAAAACCTGCAGGTCGATGAAACAAACTGAAGCGTCGAGCAGGGCTGTAATTGAAAAATGGTGACGCTGGTCATGAAAAATACCGGGGCCCCCGATAAAATTGGTCGGCTTTACAATCCTCAGAATGGCCGAATGGCCTTCCAGTCCTTCAAGGTAAAGTTTGGCAAGCCCGGTATTGACCGACAGGACGTGCGACATGTAGGTTCCTTGCTTTTTGATGGTCTCCCCTGCTTTGAAATGGACATGGATCTTGTTGGCATCCACCATCATGAGTTCTTCATGCGTCAGCAGCGAAAACATCGAGGACATGCACTGGCATCCTATACAGTGTCTTGGCGTTTTATCAATATAGTCCGGCATCAGGATCGAATTATCTGTCGTAATTGGTGCATAAAATTAGCACAAAAATGATAAATATCAACTTTTATCACAGTTTAATCCCATTTAATGAAAATAAAAAGTACAGATGAAACAGGTTATATTTTGTGCCATGCAAACGGGAACCGAATGCATATCCAAGTAGTTTTGGAACACAGAAATTGCGAACTCCGACATCCATGAAAAGCCGATCAACCAACCGAAGAAAATTCCTGAAACTGGGTATTGCCGCAGGCGCCACGGCACTGATGGCCAGCGGCGGCAGTGTTTTATCCGCCATATCAGGTCCTGAAAATAAAGAAACCGGGGAGAAGATAAAGGTCCTCACAGCCGACGGGCAACTTATGGAAGTTGACAAGGGGCACATGTGCTGTCAACCGGCTTCGAATCTTTCTGCCAGACAGGGTCTGCCCGGCAAGAAAATGGTGATGGTCATAGACCTTGCCAAATGCAGGAATGCAAAAAAATGCCTGGAGGGGTGCCAGAAAATGCATTTCCTCCCCCCACACATGGACTGGATTAAATTCTACCTCCTGCGCGACAGTCCTGATCTTTCACCCTACTGGTTCCCAAAGCCATGCCTGCATTGCAACAACCCTCCCTGTGTCAAGGTATGCCCGGTGGGGGCCACCTTCAAACGGACCGACGGAATCGTGCTGATCGACAATGACCGTTGCATCGGGTGCAAATTCTGCATGGCGGCATGCCCCTACTCTTCCAGGGTTTTCAACTGGGAAGAGCCTAAAATGGATGGGAAAAACCCGGGAAAATATTCTCCCGAAACAAGCACCCCGCCCAAGGTGGGAACAGTGAGCAAATGCGATTTCTGTCCCGACATGGTCCGAAAAGGCGAGCTACCGTCATGTGTAACCTCCTGTCCCAACGGCGTATATTATTACGGGGACAAAAACGAAGATACGGTTACCAACGGCACCGATACGGTGCGGTTCAGCGAACTCCTCCAGTCGCGCGCGGCCTACCGCTTCATGGAGGAACTCGGGACCGAACCCAGTGTTTATTACCTGCCGGCCGTCGACCGTGCCTTTGACTATAAAGTTGGGTTCGAAGGATTAAGCGAGGAAGAGGTTGCATTGTATAAAAAAGAAGCCAGGATAACGGATTAACTGTTGAAACATGAACGAAGACGAAAAAACACAGCAAAACCTGCAGGCCTTCAAACCCCAGATTGAATCCATCAGCCGCAGCGGGATCGCACTCATCGTATTCCTCTCCCTTGTGATCTGTTTCGGGCTTTTCTGCCTTTATACCCAGGTCACCAGAGGGCATATTGTCACCGGTATGCGCGACAATGTCGTATGGGGACTTTACATTGTCAATTTCATATTTTTCATCGGCATCAGTTATGCAGGGGCGCTCATCTCCGGAATCCTTCACCTGCTGCGGGTCCCGTGGCGTACACCGATCATCCGGATGGCGGAAATGATTACCGTGATCTCAACCATGATCGGACCATCCTACATATTATTGTGTATCGGCCGGCTCGACAGGCTTCCCAACCTGGCCCTGTTCGGCAGGATCCAGTCGCCCATCATCTGGGATGTCATCGCGATCACCACCTATCTTTCGGGCAGCATTATCTTCCTGTACCTGGCCATGATCCGCGATATGGCGATCCTGCGCGACAACCCGGTGAAGAATGCGCGCTGGCGTAACCCGGTTTACCGTTTCCTGTCGGTCAGGTACCGCGACACCACGAAACAGAAAGAATTGCTGAATGTTTCAACCGACCTGCTGTCGATTGTCATCATTCCCCTTGCCATCCTTGTCCACTCGGTCCTGGCCTGGATTTTCGGAATGACATTGCGGCCCGGCTGGCACAGTACTATTTTTGCTCCCTACTTCGTGATTGCCGCCGTTTATTCAGGCACAGGCGTGCTTATCATGGTCATGTGGGTTTTCAGGAAGGTTTATCACCTCGAATCCCAGATTACCAAGATTCATTTTAACTACCTTGGACTGATCATGATCATCCTGGGTGCCCTGTACGGGTATTTTACCTTCAGCGAGTACCTGACAAGCTGGTACGGATCCATCAAATGGGACATGGAGGTGCTCTTCAGGCTTTTCAGCCCCAGCGAGTATTTCCTGCAGTTCGTCTTCGCCGTGTTCATCGGCGTCCTGGTACCGATCATCATCGTCACGGTTCCCAGGTTCAGGAATATCAACAGCATTGCCTTTGCCGCAGTTATAGCGGTTTTCGCTTTGTGGGTCAAGCGTTACCTGATCATCATCCCAACGCTCGAAACCCCGCTCCTCCCACTCCACGACCTGCGCCCCGAATATGTCCATTATTCGGCTACCTGGGTTGAATGGGGGCTTACCTTTGCAGGGATTGCCATGTTCATCCTGCTTTTTTACCTCTTTTCCAAGTTCATCCCCATCCTGCCGATTGTCAGGACAGGCGAAGAAAAGGATTATTCCCGCCTGCGGAAAATCGTTATTGAAAAACAGGTGAAGCAGAATTCCGGGAACAATAAAAAGGGATCTGTCATAACGGCATCGATCCTGCTCCTGTTCATGCTGGTTCCGCTTTCGCAGGCCATTGCCGAAGATGAACCCGAGATCAGGACCGTGCTGAAACTCGAATTTTTCCATGTAGATGCAAACCAGGACCTTGTTGCCACCCTGCGCGCGCGGGTCGATGGCAAATACCAGCCCCTTGCGAATATGCCGCTCACCTTCAGGTATATCCAGGGAAATACGGTAAAAGAGATCGGAAACGCGGTCACCAACCTAAAGGGGAAAGTGACCATGCCGATACCCGAAAATATCCTCAACACGGGTGGCGAAAACGGGATCTACTCCTTTTCCGTCACGTTCAAAGGGCAGGACAAGTACCCGCAGGCGACAGGCAACACGACGATGAAACCCGTAAAACTGGAGATGTCCTTTGTCCTGAAGGATTCAGTAAAGATGGTCAGCCTGAAAGCGCTGGAGCAGGGAAAGGACAAACAATGGGTCCCGCTTGAAAATGTGGACATCCAGTTTTATGTCCCCCGCACCTTCAGTTTGCTGAAAGTCGGCAAAGGGACACTCGAAAATGGCAGAACAAGCATAGAGTTCCCTACAACCGTACCGGGGAACCAGCTTGGCTATCTCATCCTTGTTGCCAAAATAGAGGATAACGAAACCTACGGCAACGTGGAGGTCAGCGGAACAACGAACTGGGGAAAGCCGGTACCCCCTGAAAAGATTGTGAAACGCGGACTGGGCGACACCAACGCCCCGCTCTGGATGGTGTATACCCTGATCGTGCTGTTGTCGCTGGTCTGGTTCCATTACATGTACGTCATCTATACGGTTATCAGGATAAGACATTTAGGGAAAATTTAACATTCACATCAACTAAAAAAGGAGGCTTTATGAAATCATTAAAAATCAAATTGATCGCAACTGTACTCGGGTTATTCCTCATGCTGTCATTTTCGCACGGCATAAATGCTCAAACGACAGGCTGGACGATTGCGCCCAAGTATAAAACAATGAAAAACCCGGTGGCTACCGGCAAGGAGAGCATCGCCGACGGCAAGGACCTGTATGCCAAACACTGCAAATCGTGTCATGGCAGTGCCGGGCTGGGCGACGGCCCCAAGGCATCAACCCTGGATGCAAATTGCGGTGATTTCTCATCAAAAAAATTCCAGGCAACTGCCGACGGGGAAATCTTTTTCCAGATTTCAGAAGGCAAGGGAAAAATGCCATCCTTCAAGAAAAACATTCCCGAGGATAACGGCCGCTGGGCTATTGTAAATTATCTCAGGACTCTGGCCGCAAAATAAGGAGGAATCGCCATGCCAGACGAGCGTCTTGACCCATCAGCCGGGATAAATGAACTGCTTGAAAAGGTAGGTTCACTTGAAAACAGGATTGGCAGGATCGAAGAACAATTGAAAGCTGCCGTTCAAGGGCTGGCGCCGGTTCAACCGAACCGGCACCAGCCTGAAGCGGCAACCGGGGATGACGACGGCGATCTCGTAATGGATAAGGGTTTGATCGAATCAAACATTTTTGAGTACGGGCTGGCATGGTTCGGCAGCCTTGTCCTGCTCCTTGGAATCATTTTCCTTTCGAATTTTGCACAGAACCACCTCAGCGGACCGCTGGCAAGTATCGTGAGTTACATGGCGGTTTCAGGCATCTTCCTCCTGGCGTGGTATCTCAGGAATTCGTTTACCCATCTTTCATTCATGCTGAATCTCAGTGCGCACCTGCTGGTATATTACATCACATTGCGGCTGTTTTTCTTTACCGTTCAACCGGTTATCCCCTTCAGGGGAATTATACTGTTTTTGCTGGTTGCCGTCACCGGGGGACAGAGTTACCTTGCCATACACAGGAAATCGGAACTGCTTGCAACCATCCCCCTGATGTTATCCCTTGCCACTGCGCTGATCGCTGACCAGACCTATTTCAGTCTGCCGCTGATCCTTTGTGCTGCCGGTTGGTCCGTTTACCTGTTCATCCGTTTCATCTGGTGGAAACAGATGATCGTCACCCTGGTGTTTGTATATCTTACGCAATCGGTGTGGTTATGGAACAACCCGTTGATGGGCAATCCCTTCGGAACCTTCAGCTCCCATCCTTTCAACCTCCTGTGCTTGTTCATTTACGGGGCCATATTCTCCGTTGTTCCCATGGTCAGGCAGGAGGGCCGGTTTCCCGACGGGCTTTACCCGGCAACCGTCCTTGTCAATGGTCTCGGCTTTTCATTCGTTACCCTGATGGTCGTCGCAGCCTATTATTCCGGCACCTATGTATGGATCTTCGCCTCCGTTTCAATGATATGCCTGTGTTATTCCATCTTCCTGAAATACAAAACAAACCGTGTATTTGATCCGGCGTTTTTCGCGATTTACAGTTTCATGGCCCTGAGCATTGCCGTATATGGTTACTCGAAATTGCCCGATGCGTTATGGCTCCTTTCCCTGCAGAGTCTGCTGGTCGTTTCATGGGCCCTGTGGTTCCGATCGAAGATCATCCTGGTCATGAACACCTTCCTTTTTGCAGGGATCCTCGCATTCTACATGGCATTTTATCCCCCGGTAGACAAGGTCAATTTTGCTTTTGTCATTACGGCATTCATCAGCGCCCGCATCATCAACTGGAAAAAGGAGCGGCTTACCCTGAAAACGGAGATGCTGCGGAATACTTACCTCATCATCCTGTTCCTGAGCATGCTATTTGCGCTCTACCACGCCGTTCCGAAACAGTATGTCACCCTTTCCTGGACCTGTGCCGCCGTATTTTATTTCATCATGAGCCTCATCCTGAAGAATATCAAATACCGCTGGATGGCTATAGCAACCGTTCTGTTTACAGGTTTTTACCTGTTTTTTGTAGATCTGGCTCATCTGGAAACCGGTTACAGGGTCATTGCCTTCCTTTTCCTTGCCGTTATCTCGCTTGGGGCATCCCTCTACTTTACGAAAAAGGTCAGGAATAAACTCCATTCGGGAACAGAGTAATTACAATCCGCCAATGGTTTTTAATGTTCCGGGAGACTCCTGCTCCCGGCAATAATGCTGTATCATAGGGTTATCGATAACGAACGAAATCCCACTTTCGGTAGTGGCAACTTGGGTTCAAGTGTCGTAATGTTAGGTATATGTTATATATGAAATTTCAATATTGTCCAATATTTAAAAACTATGTTATGTTAGTAAATTTATTGTTAATAATTTAACATTTAATTGATTTATTGCATTATAATTATATTTATTAACATTCATATAATCAAGATTATTCAACTTATGTTAGTTTATTTTTACATTTATTTCTTGACAATCCATGGTGAGGTTTGTATCTTTGTTTCTTACCGGCATTTAGATTCATTGGCAAAAAAACCTGGTACCGGCGACAGGGCTGGACTTTCATGAAAAACAACCAAAAAATCCGTTATGAAAACAAATATTCCAAGGCAGAACCACGGAACTGCCGCCACCATCTTTTGCATTCTCCTTATTGTTACACCTATTTTCAATGCCCTGGGCCAGAAGATAAACATTCCGCTTGGTGATGGCATCAACCAGGTATATTATGCGGTCCTCCCCTTAACCGGCGATGAGTCGAACGTAACCTATGTCAGCATAAACGGGACGCCCGGGAACAGGGATTTTCAATGTGCAAACCGGGCGATGGTTCACCTGAAACAATACCTGAACACCTATGCCGGTGCGGTGGCAGCCAAGGCGGGACTGGATGTCGGGATTACAGTCGGGAAGGAGCTGGCAAAACTGATGCCCCTGGGAAGGGGGGCCAAAATTGCGATCGATGTGTTGGCAGCGGCGGCGAAAGCATCGCAGACTTCGACACAGGAGGAACTCGACGACCTGGTCGTCAAGGAGTTGACCAACCAGCTGGTAAAAATGGGGACGAGCGACATCCCGGATGAAAGGATCAAACAGGGATTGGAACGGGGAACCAAAGCCCTTGTTGAAAATTTTTACAAGAAGGCATCAGATGCGGGGGTTGACAAAGATTTTCCGAACGACTGCAACGGGCACCTGAACATTCATTTCGTCAGTGTCGGGAATAAATTCAACATGTTGTTCAAAGCCTCGGGGAACTGTCTATGTAACAACAAGGAAAAGCCGCTGGGAAAATGGGAGGTGTCGGGAGAGATGACAGCAACAATTACCGATATCAAGCACGTGGATAAGACCGGTTTACGCAAATGGCTGGAATCGGATGAATACAACGTAACCCTTGAATGGAGTGGGCCCAAATTCAACGTCACGGCCGACTGCCAGTGCTCCAATGAAATTTCATACCAGGGTTCGGGTGGCGGCGTCACCGAAGTTGCCTGGAACCCGGTACCGGACCGGCAGCAGTTTGGATCAACCGGTTTTTACCTGAGGGCAGAGGTCGGGGTTGGCCTTGGACTCACCCCGGAAATGCTGACCCAGTATACAACCAATTCGACGGAGGGAAGCAGCAAGACCATCACCGAAAGCATCAAAGCGCATCTCGGTACAGGGATCCCCCTCGGCCTCGACGCCGGCTACCAGTTTGACCGACATTACGGGGTGGAACTCGGCTTCGGGTACCTCGCCGGGTTCAGCAAAACCAAAACCGATATGAGCAACAATGACGTGCTGACCACGCGGGTTTCTGCCAATTCATTCAGTATCACGCCGTCGTTTACCATGCGCACGCCGTGCGGCCCGGTGATCCCCTATGCGCGGATCGGCCCCGAAATCGGAGTCGTCAACAACTATCTCATCAGGATGACAGGTCCCACCTATATGTTTAAAACCGCTGTCTCCGGGGAGCGCGACACCCGCGATTACGGCGGAATTTCCCTCGGGATAAAAGCGGCTGCCGGTGTTGAATGCCCGATCGGCAAACTGGTCTCGGTGTTTGGCGAAGTTCAGGCCCAGGCCATCAGTTTCTCGCCTAAACATGGAAAGGTAACCAAATATACGGTAGGTGGGGCCGACGAACTTTCAACCCTTTCAGTTAAAGCAAAAAGCTGGGATTATGTCACGTCGAGGGATAATTCAGCCATCCTTCCAACCAGCCAGCCGGACCAGTTCCTGCAGGTCATTCATTCACTGAGCAATGCAGCCGTCGTTTTCGGGGTAAAACTCAATTTCGGGAGCCACTGGAAATAAGAAGTGCCCGGGGCTTCATTCAACAGATTCGATATACCGTTCCTGCTCCCCGCTGATGCGGATGCGCACCGTCCCTTCGGGGAGCAGGTTTTCAATCATTTCAGGCCATTCAATGAAGCAATAGCTTCCCGAATAGAGATAATCTTCATAGCCTATATCGAACACCTCTTCTGTCTTCCTGATCCTGTAAAAATCGAAATGAAAAACAGGATCTCCGGTAACAGTTTTATATTCATTGATGATCGAGAAAGTCGGGCTCTGAACAATGTCAACAACGCCCAGTACCCTGCAGACAGCCTTTATGAAGGTGGTCTTGCCCGCCCCCATTGCGCCGTATAAGGCAAAAACACGCGACCCCGGAAAAGCCTCCAGCATCTTCCCGGCCACCGGAACAAGTTCAGATTCAGAATGACAAACCAGCTTCAATTTTCAATATATTAAAAAAACTTCATTTTCCGTAACGCACACACCCTCTGAAACATAGGCACTATATGCATTGCCTGCATTGTCAGCATTGTTTGCATTACCTGCATTCCAACATTCAGTTATTCCTGCATTCAATTATTTAGGTTTCATCACCACAAACGGAATCATCACCTCCTCCATGGATATGCCGCCGTGCTGGAAGGTGTTTTTGTAATAATTTACATAATAGTTGAAATTGTTCGGGTATGCAAAGAAATCGTTGCTCCGGCAGAAAACATAGGAGGAGTTGACATTGGTACGCGGCAGGAATATGTCGGCCGGGTTTCGTACCTCGAACACCTCGTTTTGTTCATATTTCAATGCCCTGCCGGTTTTGTATCGCAGGTTGGTGTTGGTATTCCGGTCGCCCAGAACCTTTACCGGGGTATCCACCCTGATCGACCCGTGGTCGGTGGTAATTGCGACATTGACATCCTTGTCAGCAAGGTATTTCAGCAACTCGATGAGGGGCGAATGCTGGAACCAGCTGACCGTCAGGGAGCGGTATGCCTTTTCATCGTCGGCCAGTTCGCGGATGATCTCCATCTCGGTCCGGGCATGCGACAGCATATCGACGAAATTGTAAACGATGAAATTCAGCTTGTTGACCATAAGGTTCGGCATGAGTTCCACCAGTTTTTTACCATAAGTCTGGTTTAGAACTTTGTAATAGGAGTATTTCACGTCCCGCCCGTAGCGCCTGAGCAATTCGCCGAGCAGTTCACTTTCAAAATTATTTTTGGGTCCCTCTTCATCCTCGTTGACCCAGTATTTCGGGTATTTCTTCTCTATCTCCGTCGGAAGAAGCCCGCTGAACAGGGAATTCCGGGCATACTGGGTGACCGTTGGCAGGATGCTGTAATAGATATCCTCGCGCTCGATCCTGAAATAATCCTCGAGGATCGGCTGCAGCATCTTCCACTGGTCGAAGCGCAGGTTGTCGATAAGGATGACAAAAGTCGGCTTGTTGTCATTCATCAGCGGGAAGACCTTTTCCTTGATCAGCGTGTGACTCTGAACAGGCCGGTCCTTGCCCTTCCCGCTCATCCATTCCAGGTAGTTGCGCTCATAAAATTTACAGAATACCAGGTTGGCTTCATCTTTCTGCATCTTGAGCACCTGGTTCATCCCGTCGTCCATCAGCTGGCCCAGTTTGAGTTCCCAGTAGGTCAGCTTTTTATAGACTTCCGTCCATTCCTCGAAGTTAAGCCTGTTTGAAATTTCCATACCGATGTTGCGGAACTCCTGCTGGTACTGGTGTGTTGTTTTTTCACTCACCAGTTTCCTGTTTTCAAGGTTCTTCTTCAGGCAAAGCAGGATCTGGTTCGGCTTGACGGGTTTGATCAGGTAATCGGCAATATTGGAACCGATGGCATCTTCCATGATGCTCTCCTCCTCGCTTTTTGTGATCATCACCACCGGCAGTGTCGGGTGGATCTCCTTGACACGCAGCAACGTTTCGATCCCCGAAAGTCCGGGCATCTGTTCATCGAGAAATACAATGTCAAATACTTTTGATTTTATAATATCAATGGCATCATGGCCGTTGTTGACAGTGGTAACATCATATCCTTTTTCCTTGAGGAAAATGATATGGGGCTTTAACAGGTCAATTTCATCATCCACCCACAAAATCGTGATCTTGTCCATAGTGTTTGTTTGCTTTATTAAATGTCGTAAGTTTGCTTTTATTGTGCTGTTGCGGCCCGTTTTATATTTCTTTAACAAAAATAAACGATTTTGGCTACTACCAATAAACAAAAGATCATCAACGATCCGGTATACGGGTTTATTACCATCCCGGGGGCCCGTGTTTTCGATGTGATCGAACATCCATGGTTCCAGCGGCTGAGAAGGATCAAACAACTCGGGCTTACACATTACACCTATCCCTCTGCCCAGCACACGCGGTTCCAGCATGCTCTGGGAGCCATGCACCTGATGGGGGAGGCGGTGGCGGTATTGCGCGCAAAGGGGATCGGGATTACCGAAGCCGAGGCGGAGGGAGCCAACCTGGCCATATTGCTGCACGATATCGGTCACGGGCCGTTTTCGCACACGCTCGAGCAGACGATCGTGCGCCACCTGATGCACGAAGATCTTTCGAAACTCTTCATGGCGGCCCTGAACGATTATTTCAACAATGGGCTGACCCTTGCAAATGAAATATACAACGATACCTACCACAAGAAGTTCCTCCACCAGCTGGTATCAAGCCAGCTTGACATGGACCGCCTCGATTACCTGGCGCGCGACAGCTTCTTCACAGGTGTGGCCGAGGGGGTGATCAGTTACGACAGGATCATCAAAATGCTCACCGTCTGCAACGACGAACTGGTGGTGGAGGGCAAGGGGATCTACTCCATCGAAAAGTTCCTGATCTCCCGCCGCCTGATGTACTGGCAGGTATACCTGCACAAGACTGTGATCGCTGCAGACGTACTCCTGGTCAACCTGCTGAAAAGGGCAAAATTGCTCGGCGAAAACGGGATTCCGCTTTTCGCGACCCAGGCATTCAGGGCCTTTTTATACAATAACCCTTCAAAACACGATTTTGAAACGGACCCAAAATGGCTGGACTGTTTTGCCCTGCTCGACGATTTTGACGTATTTACATCAGTCAAGGCATGGGCCTTTCATGACGACCCGATCCTCTCTGATCTATGCACGAACCTTGTCAACCGGAACCTGTTCAGGGTCGAGATGCAGACACAGCCTTTTGATGATGCTTACGTGGAGCAGGTGAGGTGTAAAACCATTGCACTGCTAAATCTCGCCCCGCAGGACGTTCATTACTACTTTACCTGCGACAAGGTTGAGAACAAAGCCTACAATCCGCGCCACGAGCGTATCATGATCAAGGGCAAATCCAGTGAACTTACCGATATTTCAGAGGCCTCCGAACAGCTTAACAATGCGGTGATGCCTACAACCGTCAGCAAATACCTGCTTTGTTATCCCAAAGAGGTTCAATGAACCGTTCCATGGTCACTTTTCACCCGGCTGGCAAATGAACGGGAACGATCCTTGAAACTCCTGGTAACCATTTAACAATGTGATTGTTGAAAAATTTACAGCCCTGTCTATGGAAATAATTGGTAAATTGCGCCGGTTTTAGAATCACCCCATATTCACCAAGTTTAATTAATGGAATTCACCGCTGCACAGATTGCCGGATTTCTTAACGGGACCGTCGAAGGGAACCCTGATGAAAAGGTGCGCAACCTTTCAAAAATTGATGAAGGTCAGCCCGGAACCCTTACATTCCTGGCAAATCCCAAGTACACGCCTCATATATACAATACCCTGGCTTCTGTCATCGTGGTGAACGAGGATTTCATCGCGGCCCAGCCAGTCAGGGGAACGATGATCAGGGTTGCCGACGCCTATTCCGCCTTTGCGACCCTGCTTGAGATGTTCGACCCGAACAAATCAGGACACACGGGCATTTCCCCGCTTGCCTCCGTTTCTCCTTCTGCAACAATGGGTAAGGATGTGTCGGTCGGTGACTTTTCGGTGATCGGCAAAAACGTGGTGATCGGCGACAATACAGTAATCCATCCGCAGGTCTTCATCGGCAATGATGTGAAGATCGGAAGCAATTCGCTGATTTACCCTGGCGTGAAAATCTATCATGATTCCATTATCGGCAATGATTGCACGCTCCATTCGGGGGTGGTAATCGGATCCGACGGATTCGGTTTTGCCCCGGTAGCCGGCAACAACTACCAGAAGATCCCCCAGTTGGGAAACGTGATCCTGGAGGACTTCGTGGAGATCGGGTCAAACACCACCATCGACCGGGCAACGCTGGGATCGACCATCCTGCGCCACGGGGTAAAACTTGACAACCTGATCCAGGTTGGTCACAATGCCGAAATCGGCGAGAATACGGTGATTGCAGCGCAAAGCGGGATCAGCGGATCGACAAAAATCGGGAAGAACTGCATGATCGGCGGCCAGGTTGGCATTGTAGGGCACATCACCATTGCCGACAATGTGAAGATCGGCGCAGGTTCAGGAGTCGAAGCGAGCATTACCCGCGACGGGGCCATGATGCTCGGCGCTCCTGCAATCGAAATCGGCAAGGCAAGGCGGAATTTCATTCACTGGCGGAACCTCGATGAAATTGTCAGGAAAATATATACCATCGAAAAAAAACTGGATAAGCTTCATGAGTGACAAACAAAGAACCATCAAGGCCCCGGTCAGTATTTCCGGGGTAGGGCTGCATACCGGCAACGAGGTTATGATCACCTTCAAACCTGCGCCCGAGAATTACGGTTACAAATTTCGCAGGACTGATCTCAACACGGGAACCCTAGTTGACGTTGATGTTGACAACGTGGTGGATACCTCACGCGGGACCAGCATCGAACAGGAGGGGGTAAGGATCGACACCATTGAACACGTGCTGGCCGCCCTGGCCGGATTACAGATCGACAACGCGCTCATCGAAATGAACCAGTCGGAAACCCCGATCCTCGACGGCAGTTCAAGGTTGTATGTTGAAGCGCTGTTAGCCGTGGGGATCGTGGAGCAAAAGGCCCTGCGCACCTATTATGAACTGACATCGAACGTTACCTATTCCAACCCCGAAAAGAAGGTGGAAATGATTGCTATCCCTTCTTCCGATTTCAGGGTTTCGGTGATGATTGATTATGAATCGAAGGTACTGCAGTCGCAAAATGCCTCCCTCACCAACATCGGGGATTTCAAGGATGAATTTGCATCCTGCCGCACCTTTGTTTTTCTGCACGAGCTTGAATACCTGCTCAACAACAACCTTATCAAAGGGGGTGACCTGAGCAATGCAATCGTTTTTGTTGACCGCGAAATGTCGCGCAAAGAACTTGACCACCTTGCCCACCTGTTCAAGAAGCCCAGGGTCGAGGTGCTGAAGGAGGGTATCCTTAACAACCTGCAGCTTCAATACACCAACGAACCGGCACGTCACAAGCTGCTTGACATCATCGGCGACCTGGCGCTCATCGGCATGCCGATCAAGGGCCACATCATCGCAACCCGGCCCGGCCATTATTCCAATGTGCAGTTTGCCCGGATGATCAAAAAGCAGATCAAAAAAGAACGTAATGCCGATAACGGGCATACCTTCGACCCAGGCAAACCAGCCTTGCTCAACATCAACCAGATCAAGAATCTCCTTCCACACCGCCCGCCCTTCCTTTTTCTCGACAAGATCATTGAAATGGGATCGGATTATGTAGTCGGTGTGAAAAATGTGACCATCAACGAAGCCTTTTTCGTGGGTCATTTTCCCGACGAACCCGTCATGCCCGGGGTCCTCATGATCGAAGCCCTTGCACAGAACGGGGGAATCCTTGCCCTCAGTACCCTTGAAGATCCGCAGAATTACCTGACCCTTTTCGTTAAAATTGAAAATGTGAAGTTCAGGCATAAGGTCGTCCCGGGCGATACCCTTGTCTTTTTCTGTCAGTTCAACGGACCGATGCGCCGCGGGCTGATCTGCATGAAGGGCGTTGCCTATGTGGGCAACAAGATCGTGGTCGAAGCAGAGATGATGGCACAACTTCAACGAAAATAAAAAAACGTCATGAACCAACCGTTAGCTTATGTCAACCCCCAGGCGAAAGTTGCCGCCAACGTGGTGATCGAACCCTTCGTTTCCATCGACAAAAATGTTGTCATTGAAGAGGGCACGTGGATCGGCTCCAATGTCACCATCATGGAGGGAGCCAGGATCGGCAAGAACTGCAAGATCTTCCCCGGGGCTGTGATCTCCGCCATCCCGCAGGATCTGAAATTTGCCGGTGAGGACACCATCGTTAAAATAGGCAACAACGTCGTCATCAGGGAATTTGCAACCATCAACCGGGGAACGAAAGCCAGCTACGAAACCGTGGTCGGCGACAACTGCCTGCTGATGGCTTACACGCACGTGGCCCATGACTGCATTGTCGGAAACAACGTCATCATGGCCAATGGCGCCATGCTGGCCGGCCATGTCATCGTCGACGACTGGGCCATCATCGGCGGGGGTGTTCTCGTTCTCCAGTTCTGTCATATCGGGGCGCATACCATCATCGCCGGCGGATCGGGAGTTGGAAAGGATGTACCCCCCTATACCAAGGCCGCCCGCGACCCGCTGTCGTACGTCGGGGTGAATTCTATCGGCCTTCGGAGAAGGGGTTTTTCCCCGGAGGTGATCAACAAGATCCAGGAGATCTACAGGATCATCTTCCTGAAGAACTACAACGTAACGCAGGCTGTTGAGATCATTGAAGCCAAGGTGGAGGCGACGCCCGAGCGGGATGAAATACTCTCCTTTATCGCCAACTCCCCGCGCGGGCTCATGAAGGGTTATTCAAAAATCCGTGACAAATAGCAGGACATACCATGATGCGTATTGAGCTTCAGGACGTTGGGAAAAAATTCAATACTGAATGGATCTTTCGCAGGGTATCATTTCATTTTGAACCAAACACCACCTCCGCCATTCTCGGCCGTAACGGTTCGGGAAAATCAACACTCCTCCAGGTAGTAGCCGGAAACCTTCACCCGAATGAAGGGTTGGTTGTTTATACCCTGGATGGCAGGCAGCTTCCGGAACACAATGTATTCAGACACCTTGCCCTGGTTGCACCTTACATGGAACTTATCGAGGATTTCACCCTGCAGGAGATGCTGGATTTTCATTTTTCCTTCAAACAATTTCTTCCGGGATTTGATATTGGCCCTGCAACCGAACTTCTGGGGTTCACCACTGCCCGGCACAGGCAGATCCGCCAGTTCTCCTCAGGAATGAAACAACGGGTAAAACTGGTATGTGCCATATTGAGCGATGTCCCCCTGCTGCTGCTGGATGAACCCACCATGAACCTCGACCAGGCCGGTATCGAATGGTATCTTGACCTGTTAAAGAAATATTCCCTGAACCGGACCGTCATCATTTGCTCAAACCTGCACCAGACGGAGTCGGCGTTTGCCAGCAAAGCGTTACAGATAGAGGAATATAAATAGGGAAATGGCGAAATGGCGAAATGGCGAAATAGTAATAGTTTAGCTATTACCAAAAATCGTAAATCGTAAATCGTAAATCGTAAATCGTAATTTCCTACGGATGTCCTACGAAATAGTAATCGCTGCCTTTGTCAAAGGCGCTGCAGAATTGTGCCTCCGACATGACCGGGGTGTGATGAAGGTAGCCTTTGAGGGTGGAGATCTGCATACCGCAATCAACGGTTAAAAAGGTGTATAACTGGGCGGGATTTGAATCATAAAACTCGGCTGCCCCAAGGCCAAATTCGAAAATTACCACCGGTTTGCACCTCCTGAAGGTTTTCACCCCTCCCATCATCACCTTGAATTCGGCGCCCTCCACATCAATCTTCACAAGGTCGATCCGAAGGTCGTCGGGGATAAACTGGTCGAGCAGCCCGGTTTCAACGGTGATCTGTTCGATATCGACATGTTTCCCGTCGTATTTTCGTTTTTTAATACCACTGTAAGCCGGTGCATTCAGTACGTGCTGAAAGGTAGTACTTCCGGCTTTATCATACAGGGCGGTCTGGTAGATGCTTACGGTGGTGTTACCCCTATACCGGTCCTGCAGGTGGTGAAACAGCTCGGGAATGGGCTCAAAACCAAGTTTTTCACCATCAGGCGCATCCTTGATCATCAGGTCAAGGATTTCACCTTTGTGGCAGCCGATGTCGATGCAGTTTGAATCGCGTTTCAGGCTTCGCCGTATAATTTGCCTGGTGTACGCATCATATTTCTGGTTGCGTGTAACCGAAATGTGGAGCAGGGATAGAAGTCGTTTCAGGAGTTTTTTCATCAGCAGTCGTAAGACCTCATTTTCAAAACAGCCGCAAAATTAACACATTTAATTCAAGATTTTTAACTAATTTTGCAACCCTTTTAAAATCATCCATCAATAAACTTATATGGCTACAACCGCAGATATCAGGAATGGTCTGGTAATTGAATTCAACGGCGATTTATTCAGTATTGTCGAATTTCAGCATGTGAAACCCGGCAAAGGTCCGGCCTTTATCCGCACGAAACTGAAAAACCTTAAACACGGGCGCGTCATTGCCAACACCTTCGATTCAGGTGCTAAGATTGAGATTGCCCGTGTCGAACGCAGGAAATACCAGTTCCTTTTCAAGGAAAACACCGATTATCATTTCATGCATACGGAGACTTTCGAGCAGATCTATGTGCCGGAAACGCTGATCAACGCCCCCCAGTTTTTGAAGGAAGGCCAGGAGGTGGAAATTCTTTTTCATGCCGATACCGAAACTGCCCTGACCTGCGAGCTCCCGCCTTTTGTAGTCCTGAAGATTACCTATACCGAACCGGGGATGCGCGGCAACACCGCGACCAACACCCTGAAGGATTGTACCGTTGAAACGGGCGCCATTGTAAAGGTCCCATTATTTATCGAGGAGGGCGAAACAATCAAGGTGGACACCCGGACGGGGGATTATTCAGAAAGGGTAAAGGTTTAACGATTTACGATTTACGATTTACGATTTACGATTTTTGATTTCCGGTGGTTTACCAGGCTTATTACGTTGTATTCAGTAAATTTCCACGCAGATGAAATTTTCCAAACCGCTTGCCCTCGCCCAGCTGGCTGAGATGTTGCATGCAGAGCCTGTCGGAAACCCGGGATTCCTGGTCACCGGGATGAATGAAATCCATGTGGTTGAGCCGGGTGACCTCACATTTGTCGACCATCCCAAATATTACGACAAAGCCCTGAACTCGGCGGCTACCACCATCATCATTAACAAAATGGTGGAATGCCCCGCGGGGAAGGCCTTGCTGGTGTGTGAAAAGCCATTCGATGCCTACGTTTCACTGGCGATCTTTTTCCGCCCGTTCGAGAAGTCCCTTGCAGCCGTCAGTCCTTCTGCATCCATCGGTGCCGGAACGGTCATCCAACCCGGCGCTTTTGTCGGGAATCACGTCACCATCGGAAGCAATTGCATCATCCATGCCAATGCCAGCATATACGACCACACCGTGATCGGCAACCACGTCATCATCCATTCGGGTGCCGTCATCGGGGCCGATGCCTATTATTTCCAGAAACGTCCTGAAGGATATAAGAAACTGGAGTCCTGCGGACGCGTGGTCATCGGCGACCGGGTTGAGATAGGGGCCGCCACGACCATTGACAAAGGTGTTTCAGGGGATACCTTCATTTCTGACGGGACCAAATTTGACAATCATGTCCAGGTTGGGCACGACACCCATATCGGCAGAAACTGCCTGATCGGTGCATTCTGCGCCATTGCCGGGGTGACCCGCATCGAAGATGATGTGATCCTTTGGGCGAATGTACTGATCAATAAAGACCTTGTGATCGGGAAAGGTGCGGTGGTCCTTGCAGGGTCGGGTACTGAGAAATCACTTGAAGGAGGTAAAACCTACTGGGGAATCCCGGCCATCGAAGCCCGGAAAAAATGGCGCGAAGTGGCAGCCCTCAAAATGTTACCCGATATCCTCAGCAAACTGAAATAAAAGGTTCCCCATTCCCCATCTCATTTCAAACTTCGAAATTCGTTATTCGTTATTCGTTATTCGATATTCGTTATTCCCTTCTTTTCCACCCCTTCCCTCCCGGTAAAAAGATCCAGGGCCACAATGGCTGCCATAAATCCCCATACAGGTACGGAAGCCTTATCGGTATCAAGAAAGTTGTTCATGGTACCGTGAAGGAAATAGGTTATCAGGGCTAGCATCAGCGAGAGGCTGAGCATCCTGACCTCAGGATCCGCCGATCGCCGGTAGACCCTCATGGCCGTGGTAATGAACAGGATGACCGAAGCGATCACGAGGAGCATTCCGGGCAGCCCCTGCTCGGACAAGGGGCCGATGTATTCGCTGTGCGCATTGCCACGGTCCCCCGCATTGGTGCTGATCAGGGTCTTTTCGCCCGAGCGCTGGAAGGGGGCATATTCAAACTGGTAGGTTCCGGGGCCATACCCGAAAACGGGGCGGTCCTCGAACATCCGCAGGGCCGACTGCCAGCGGTTGATCCGTTCCAGATTTGAATTATCAGTCGATATATTGGAGATGGAGCGAAGGTGTTCAACAAAATTTGCAGAAGGGCCCTGCCGGTTCTTTTCGAGGCGGTCGAGGATCTCGAAGGAAAAAATATAGAAGATGAAACCGAGGATGATGGCCACAAACAGGATCCATTTGACCTTGATACGGAATATCACAATAACAAGAACGCCAAGTGCAAAAGCAAGGCTGAGCCATGCGGCACGACAATAGGAAAGGATCAGCGCCACCACCAGGATCGCGAGCACCAGGAAGGCAAAAAACCGGGTGGTCTTCGTATAAACCTTGCTGAAGGTAAAGCCGCAGAACAAGGGGACGTACAATGCAAGGATTGCGCCATATGCCGTATGGTCGTTGTAAAACGGTTCCATAACCCAGTGGCCGGCCTGCTCGGCAAAACCCCAAAGGGAATGGTTATAGGTGGTATAGGCGATAACCCCGAGGAGAGGCACAGCGTAAAGCCACACAAACAGGCTAATGTTCGAACGTTTCCTGAAAAGCTTGATCCCGAGAATATAAAAAGGGATGACGAACCAGAGCCGTGCCAGCAGGTGCTTGAACGAAACCAGCGGCAGGTCGCTCGTCATGCTGGTGATCAGCATCCAGACAAGCTGCAGCAATACCACGACCGTGAGCGGGTGTGTCCATATGCGTGAATCAAAGGTATTGTCGTAAAACATTTTGATAATGAACATGAGCAATACGCCCAGCATGAGGGGTTCCGACGGAAGCGAAATTCCTACGTTGAATTCAAACTGCGTGATATTGATGGCAACGGGTGTCACCAGGGTAATGAGCAGCAGGATTTTGTCGAGGGAATAAAAATAGAGGTAAAGGATTACGAGGAATGCCGGGAATAATAGCAGCCAGTATATCTCGCGATAAACAAAATAACAATTAAGCCCGATAAATATCGCACTCAGCACATACAGGATGGTGATCCCGCGCTTGCTGCCAAAAAGATAACTTTGTATTTCTGACAGTTTATCCTTCATCCGTAATGGTCGCCAGGCTGCGGAATTTGCTTCGTTCAATCAGGCCGATGATCAGGATGGCCATAAAAAATGCGGCAAGGGTGCTGAAAACAACGATCAGCCACCTGATGGGGTAACCCTTTTTATCCGGCACGAAGGGTTTGCTGAGCACATTTACATAGGTATAGTTCCTGTTGTAATCGAGCAAAGCGCGGTCGGCATCCATCTTCATGGTGCTGAAGGCCTCCGATTCGGCGCGCATCATCTCCGACAGCATCAGCATCTCACCTCCCTTTTCCTCCAGGTTTTTCTTCATGGCTTTGGCTTCGGCCGATCGCACCGATCCTCCGCCCGTGCCCAGGTATGCCCTGACGACTTCACGTGTCTGTGATTCGTATTGCAGGATTCCAAACTTGACGCCGAGTTCCTCTGCACGGTTTTTCAGGGAATCCATGTAGTTTTTACGAACACCCATGATATAGTTGTAATTGAGCACAACCTCGCCAAATTTTTCCCTGTGCATCGTCCTGATCTTCTTATTGTAGGCTTCAAGCATGGCATTGATGAGATCACGGGCCATTAAGGGATCCTGGTCCCATATTTCGATTTCCACAGCCCCGTATGGAGTTTTATTGATTCTTACACGCTGGCTGTATTCCCAAACCAGGGTACTTTCAAAATGGGTATAGGCTGAATCAATGCCCCAGTGACGTGCCAGGTCAAATTTCTTCACCAGGCTGTCGCGGATATCCCTCGACTGGAAAATCTGGACACTTTGTTCCGTCTCGCTTTCATCGGAATAGGGCGAAATGTTGGAAGGGTATAAAAGGCAATTGGATTTATACAGGGGAGTGATGAAAAGAGGGCTGGAAAACAAAATGGAGAGCAGGATGGCAGCAACCACCACGACAATGAGCTGCATTTTCCATTTGATGGAGACCGCAATAATATTTTTACTGTTGAAAAAACTGTCCATACGTTGGATTTTTTTTATGATTGACCAAGCTGAAATTTCTTATGAGAATTATAGTCGGATATCTTTTCCATCACCATGATCACGATGATCGACATGAAAAGTGCTGCAACCGTTGAAACCATCACGATCAGCCACCGGATGGGATATGAGTTCCGTTCAGCTTTGAAGGCATCGCTGACCACGAATTTCTGGGGAAGGTTCTCTTCGGCATCCACTTTTGCCTGCTTGTATTTGGTTTCAAGCAGGGTGAGCTGTTCCGTTTTATATTCAAGCGAATTTTTCAGTGACATGTAAATCCCCCCGTACTTGCCCAAAACATCCAGTTTTTTCTGAATGGCGGCCAGGGCGTTTTTATTCCCGTTCATAAGAGAAATGGCATATTGCTGGTTAAAAACCTGCGATTGATATTCCACATCGTTTACCCCCAGACTTCCCAGGGCGATCAGGGAGTCGACGATTTTATCTTTTTCCGCTTTCAGCGCATTGTATTCGGCTTCCACGATCCTGAATCCCTTCACCGAACGCTGGCGCATCATATCATTTTTTACCGAGTCGAGCAGGGAGGCAATGCTATTGGCAATTTCAGCGGCAACAAGGGGGTCGGCGTCGTACACCGCAATCTGAACGGCCATGAACTCCGTCCGCCTGAAGGTGATGTTGTTATCGTATTCCCGGAATAGTTTTGAATATTTATAATCGGAGGTACTGTCGATATTGTAGTGCTTCATCAGGTCGAACTTGTGCATGACACGGTCGCGGATCTTGTTTGAGTTGAGAATCTGGAGAAGCTGCTCGGCCTGGTCGTCTTCCCCGAAGGCAGTTATGTCCTGCCCTTTGACCGATTGTTCATTCAGCAGCGATTTGGAGATGGAACTGCTGCTGGCCGGGAACATGATCACAGTCGATTTGAATTTTGGCGTGATAAACAAAGGGGATGAGAAAAACCAAGAACCCAGAAGCGCTACTACCATAACAACTGACAGCGGTTTTCGCCATTTATAGAGAAAAATAACGAGGTTAGAGGAATCGAAATCTTCTCCTTTTTTTATCTCACTGGTCATAGAAGAAATATCAAAATTGTTGCCAAAGGTAGCCAATTATACGGAACAGGCAACAGTAAGTTACAAGGAAATGCCAAATTATCAGCGGTCTTCCCGTAAAATCCTGACCAGCGACTTCAGGCTCCACAACCTTAACAAAAGAGCAAGCAAAACCGAAGCTGCGATCATCAGGGCGAAATTGCCGAACCATGCCCTGGTTGCAGGCAGGAAGGACCAGTGAATGACGATGGAATGGGAAAGAAGGTTAAAGGCAATGACGCCGGTCACGAAAACAGCCAGGGTAAATAGAAAACGGTAATTGATCCTGAATTTAAATACGCGCTGTACCATGATGACCTGGAGAATCGCCATGGTAAACTGGGTCACCAGGCTGGAGATGGCTGACCCTGAGGCTAAAAACCGCGGGATCAGCAAAAGGTTCAGCACAAGATTGATGACCAGTCCCGCCACGGCGATGATGTTAAGGTGCTTCAGGTTGCCGTTGGCTGTGAGCAGGGTCCCGAAAATATAGGTCATGGAAACGGCGACGAAACCAAGGATGAGCATCTGGAAAACGTGGGTTGAGGAGCTGATGTGGTTGTTCCCTGCATGGGTATTGTACAGCAGGTCGATCATTTCGTAACTGTAAAAAAAGGATCCCATGGCCACAATGATGGCCAGGGTGATGATCAGGGTGAAGGAGAGTTTCAGCATATGCTCGACAGACTGCCGTTTTTTGATCATCTTGGAAAAAATCGGGACCAGCAGCACGGCGAAAAGGTAGGCGATCATGTTTGCGGCGTCGAGCAAACGGAACCCTGAAGCATAGATACCTGCCTGGAAATCTCCGGTTTTTTCAGCCAGGACATTTTGCAGCAGGACCGGGTTCAGGTGGCAGACGGTGGCAATGATTCCAACCTGAATGTTCGGCGCTCTTTTTGGCAGCAGAACTTCCAGCATTACCGGGTCAAGCCTGTTGTAAAAGGTCATCAGTAGCACCAGCAGGGCAAACGGGAGGCTCTGCTTGATGATCATGAGGAAAAAAGGCCAGTTCCAGTTCAGCTTCCTGAAACGTGCTTTCTTCACAACGATCAGGAAGGCAAGGGCGGCGGTTATGGAATAGGCGGCGGTTTGGGAATATACGAACCATTCAATCCTGAATTTTGATACGGTAACATGGCCCCAGAGCAGCAACCCGCAAAAAAGGATCATCAGGAGGCGGTCGAGTACCGACAAGATGCTGTCGGTCTTGAACATTAAAAATCCCGAAATGTTCGAACGCAGGTAGAGAATGAATGAGAGCAGGAACTGGTTCAGTGCAAGCCACCCCAGGAGCCAGAATTGCGCCGGGCTGTATCTCAGGATCAGCGCCCCGATGAATGCAAGCATCACATAGGCAAGGCCGAGCAGGAGTTTCAACACCAGGATTCCCGAAAAATGCTTGTTCAGAAGGTGATTGTGCTGGGCGATGTTCCGGTTGTTGAAATTGGTGATCCCGAAATCGAGGATGATGTTGAAGAGAAAAGAAAAATTCAGGATCACAAAATAGAAGCCATACTCCCCCACCCCAACATTTCGCTGTACGGTTAGGTCAATCCCAAAAATCCATACGGGTTTTATGAGAAGGTTTAAAAAAAGGAGTAACCCCAGGTTTGTCAGGAACTTCCGCTGCATGAACCAAGAATAAAAGCTACCGGGAGTGGTAACTTTTCATTATAACTCAAAAAATATTCAGATATTTGCTACAAAGTTAAGAAAATTAATGAACATTGCTGTTAACACCAGGCTGCTCATCAGGGACAAACTCGAGGGAATCGGCTGGTTCACCTATGAATCGCTGAAAAGGATCACCACCCAGCACCCTGAGCACCACTTCTACTTCATTTTTGACCGTGAATATGACCCTGAATTCCTGTTTTCAGATAACATCACGCCGGTCATCCAGTATCCCCACGCCAGGCACCCGGTGCTCTATTACACCTGGTTCGAGATGGCCATCCCCAAACTGCTCGAACGGATCAAACCCGACCTGTTTCTTTCGCCTGACGGATTCCTGTCGCTGAAGACCCCCGTTAAATCGCTGGCTGTTTTTCACGATCTGAACTTCGAACATTACCCGCAGGATATTCCTTTCTGGACCCGTCGCTTCTACCGCCAGTATTTTCCGAAATACGCCGCAAAAGCGGTCCGCATCGCAACTGTCTCGGGATTCTCGAAAGATGACATCGTTCGCCAGTATCATGTCTCGCCCGACAAAATCGACGTGGTTTACGACGGGGCCAACGATGCATACCATCCCCTTACTGCGGCGGAAAAAGAGGCCGTAAGGCAGGAAGTAACGGGCGGACTACCCTATTTTGTCTTCATCGGGTCGCTCCACCCCCGTAAGAACCTGGCCAACCTTTTCCGTGCTTTCGACCTGTTTAAAAAGTCAAACCCCTCTGAAGTCAAGATGGTGATCGTCGGGGCTAAAAAGTGGTGGACCCGTGAAATTGACATTGCCTTCAACCGCATGATTTTTTCCGATGATGTGATCTTCACAGGCAGGCTGAACATCGACGAACTTGCCGGTGTGCTGGGATCTGCCCTCGCCCTTACCTATGTTTCATACTTTGAAGGGTTCGGAATCCCCATCGTGGAGGCTTTCAGGTGCGACGTTCCCGTCATCACTTCGAATGTAACCTCAATGCCCGAAGTTGCGGGCGACGCCGCCATGCTGGTCGATCCGTTTGACCCTGAATCGATCGAAGAGGCACTTTATAAATCATACCAGTATGAAAGCATCCGGCAGGAACTGATCCTGCGCGGCCGCAAACGCAAGGACCTCTTCTCATGGCAGCAGACGGCTGACCGGCTCTGGGAATCCATCGAAAAAGCTGTTAAATCCTGATCTTTTATGAATATCCTCCTGCTTGGTTCCGGTGGCCGTGAACATGCAATCGCATGGAAACTCAGCCAAAGCCCCCTGATGTCGCACCTGTTTATCGCTCCCGGTAATGCAGGCACCGCCAGGCTCGGGACCAACCTGCCCGTGGGGGTTAATGATTTTCCCGGGATCAAAGCGGCAGTGCTCACCCACCAGGTTGGGATGGTCATCGTTGGCCCCGAAGATCCCCTGGTCAATGGCATCCACGACTTTTTCCTGGCCGACAGCGATCTTAAGAACATCCCCCTGATCGGTCCGAACCGGGAAGCCGCCCGTCTCGAGGGAAGCAAGGACTTCGCCAAACAGTTCATGGTCCGCCATGGAATACCCACGGCACGCTACAGGACCTTTGGCGAGTCGGACATCGAAGCGGGCGTTGAGTTTCTCAGGAGCCTCCGGCCACCATACGTACTCAAGGCCGACGGACTGGCCGCCGGGAAAGGGGTGATCATCTGTCCTACACTCGCGGAAGCCGAAAGCGAGTTTACCGCCATGCTCAGGGAGCAGCGTTTCGGCGCAGCTTCAATGAAAGTGGTTATTGAAGAGTTTCTTTCAGGCATCGAACTGTCGGTCTTCATCCTGACCGATGGCAGGAACTATAAAATTCTGCCCGAGGCAAAAGATTACAAAAAGATCGGGGAGGGCGATACAGGTCCCAATACCGGCGGAATGGGTTCGGTTTCACCCGTACCTTTTGCAGGGCCGGCGTTCATGCAGAAGGTGGAAGAACAGGTGATCAGACCCACCATCGAGGGACTGCGGACGGATGAGATTGAGTACACAGGATTTATCTTCTTCGGGCTAATCAAGGTTAAGGACGATCCCTACGTAATCGAATACAACTGCAGGCTTGGCGATCCCGAAACGGAATCGGTGATCCCCCGGATCCAGAACGACCTGGTCAGGCTTTTCCAGTCGGTTGCAGAGCAGTCGCTAGGCAACGAAACCATCACCGTCGATCCGCGATTTGCAGCCACTGTCATGCTGGTTTCAGAAGGATATCCCGGCGATTACCAGAAAGGAAAAGTGATCGGGGAGAACGCTCCCTCCGGCGGGTGCCTGTTTTTCCATGCAGGGACCACGCTGAATCCTGTCACCGGGGAGACCATCAGCAGCGGAGGCAGGGTGATTGCGGTCACATCCTATGGTGACACGATGAAGGAGGCCCTTTCCAGATCATATGAAAATGCTGAAAAGATATCCTATGACGGGAAATATTTCCGCAAGGATATCGGGTTTGACCTTGGCAGCTGAAGGAATAAGCCTACAATGACATCACCGGATGGCTGCAGTGCGATCTAACCTCACTAATCTCTGACGGGCAACGTGTTTATACGTTTTTTTAAATCCAGCTTTTTCATACAGTACCTCACCATAGGGGTTATCGGGCTGTGCCTGTGGGCAAGTTCGTTTTTGGCCCCCCCCGGGATGCCCGCACCAGACGGGCCGGTTCCGTTGTATGAAATGCTGTACAGCCTCCTTCACAACTACCCGGTGACGGCAAGTTTACTGGGATTCCTGCTGGTCATGGGCGAAACCTACTGGCTCACCACGATCCTTAGCAGCCACGACCTTGTAATGAAAAATTCATCACTGTCGGCACTGGTTTTCATCGTCATGATGAGTTTTCTTCCGGGGCAGCTGACCCTGAACCCCATCAACATCTCCCTTGCCTTCATGATCCTTGTGCTTTACCATCTTTTAATCTCATACAACAAACCGGAACACCTCGACCGCATCTTCGCCGCAGGGTTTTTCACGGCATTCGCCAGTCTGTTTTACCTCCCTTTCCTTTTCTGGTTTGTTTTCGTGGTAATCAGCTTCCTGATTTTCAGGGCCGGGAACTGGCGCGCATGGCTGGCTGCTTTCATCGGGCTGCTCACACCGTTTATATATGTGGTGGTTTGGTATTTCTGGCATGACCGGCTGACAGTCGTCATGAACGAATACCTGGCCTTCTTCCGCCACATCCTGGTTTTCCCAAACCCGTTTCATACCGACTTCTGGATTCTCAGCGGGTTCACCCTCCTCCTTGCATCCTGGGGAATAGTCGCGTTTCGCAGCGGGCCTGTCGAGAAAACTGTTGAGATCAGGTCAAAGACCAACATTCTCATGTGGACACTGGTATTTACCCTGATATCATTTACCTACGCCCGATCCCTGGCCATCTTTCACCCTGCGCTTGCCATGCCGGCCATGGCGATGGTCATCACAGGAACCCTGACGAGGCTGAAAAAAACCCGCGTTACGGAGATCATCCTTCTGATATATTTTCTGGCCGTATTGTTTAACAACCTTTTCATCCACAATATTTTTTATCGTTAACGGCCATGAAACTCGCCATGCTTGCGGACCATTATTCCGAATCGCTTACCGAGGCCGGTTGTGATGAAGCCGGCCGGGGATGCCTGGCAGGACCCGTGGTTGCCGCGGCCGTCATCCTTGAACGCGATTTCAGGAATGAGACCCTGAACGACTCAAAACAGCTTACCCGGAAACAACGCGACAACCTCCGCCTGGTCATCGAGGAGCAGGCCGTTGCATGGGCTGTTGCGTTCGTTGACGCGGCAACAATCGACCAGGTTAATATCCTGAATGCCTCCATCTTGGCCATGCATCTGGCCGTTGGTAAACTGAGCTGTTGTCCGCAGTTGCTCCTGATCGACGGAAACCGGTTTAAACCCTACCCGGGCATCCTGCATCAATGCATTGTAAAAGGAGATGAAAAATTCCTTTCCATCGCCGCTGCCTCCGTACTTGCCAAAACCCACCGCGATGAGTTTATGCGCCGTATCCATGAGGAATATCCCCGGTATAACTGGAAATCCAATAAAGGATACCCTTCGCCCCGGCATCGCGAAACAATCATTGAACTGGGTGCGACCCCCTATCACCGGTTGACCTTCAGGGTGAGGGGTTCATAACTTCCGCCCGGGGTAACGGGATCAATTGGCAATTTAGGTTACCTTTGCGCCGGTTTTTTCAAGGAAAACCATACATGAAAAACCTCAGAATTTATCTGCTTGCCTTTGCGGCGGTGGTTACCCTGGCAGGATTTTCCTGGTTAAGCTTCAGCCTCTACCAGAAAATTCACCGGCCTGCCGAATCGCCATTCAATGCAATTCCGGGGAACACCGCCCTGATCATCCAGATCAATAAGGCAGGAAACCTGCTGGAAGAGATGAACCGGTCGAATCTTTTGTGGAAGGCCCTCTCCCGCTTCCCCGGGATCAGCGTGGTCAGGAATGAGCTGCAGTTTGTCGACTCGGCCGGCCGAAAAAACGAAAAGATCTGTAAAATCTTTCAGCAATACAATGTACTGGTTGCCATTACACTGAGCGGACGGACCAATTTCGGGGCATTGTACATCACCACCGTGTCAGGCTCCAGTCCAGAATCGGATATTTCCGATTACATCCAAGAAATCAGTTCGGGCCGGGCAATTATCTCCGAAACCCCATATTCCACCACCAGTCTGAAAAGAATCCTGTACAAGGGAAGCCGCGACTCATTTTATTTTGCCGTTATCAAGGGTGTCTTCATGGGTAGTTTTCACGCCGACCTTGTCAAGAGGGCCGTCGACCGGCTATCGCTCAACACTCCCATGGCCGCATCGGCTGGCTTCAGGAAGGTGGAGGCCTCCGCAGGCAAAAAAGTGGATGCAAACATCTTTGTCAACTACCGGTTTTTTTCACTGGTCCTCTCAAAGCTTACCCGTGACGAGAATCTGCCGGAATTGCTGAAACTCTCCAATTTTGCCGACTGGAGCGGGCTCGACCTGATGATTAAAAAGGACGAGCTTCTTTTTAACGGTATTACGGTCGCTTCCGACAGCAGCCAGCAATTCCTGGCGCTTTTCAACGACCAGAAACCCCAGAAGAAGGAACTGACCTGCATCATCCCCGAAAAGGTCCGCTACTTTGCCACCTACGGTTGGAGCGACGCTTCCCGCTTCAGCCAGCGTTTCCAGAACCGTACGCCGCACGATGAGGGATTTGCAGCGGAACAGAACCTCGCAACCACCCTCATCGACCGGTTCCAGCTTAACATTGGCGAATATTTCCTTCCCTGGATCGGGCACGAAGGATGCCTCTTTACACTCGCGGAGCGCGAATCCTCGGCCGATGTGAACTATTCGGCTTTCAGCTCCCAGGACACACTGCTCACCCGATCGCTGCTGTTCGCCCTTGCCGATACCATCGGGATCAGGGCCGACTCCATCCTTTTCAGGGGACACAAGATCTACCGGATGGACCTTCCGGCCTTTATCCCAACCCTTTTTGGTGAACTTTTTTCCAAGGTTGATGTTAAATGTTTCACTTTCCTGAAAGGTTACGTGGTTTTCGCACGGCAGCCCAAAGACCTTGAACAGGTGATCAGCGCTGTATCTGAAAATACAACCATTGACAAAGATAAAACCTACAGGGATTTTGAAGTAAGCCTGTCGGAAACATCGAATGTATACTATTATTTCAGCACGCGAAACGCCCTGCCGTCCCTTAAAAGTGTAATGAGCCAGGAGCTGGCCGACCAGCTGAACCCGGTCATGGACAGCCTGCGCAAATTTGAATCGGTTGCTTTCCAGTTCAGCAATGCCGACGGAAAATTCTATTCGAACATCTTCTTGCGTTACAATCCGAACCTGGGGAAGGAAGGCCCCCTGGAATGGCAGGCAAAACTCGACACCAGCATTTCAGGGCAACCCAGGATATTTCAAGGGGGCACAGGCAGCGACCCCATGGTGACGGTGACCGATTGCATCGGTAATCTCTATGTCATTGATCCGCAGGGACATGTCCAATGGCGCGTTCATCTCATGGGGAACCTTCTGGGTGAGATCCATGGCATCAGGCTTCCCGGAAGCGACTCGCTCTACCTGCTCTTTAACACCGATACCCATTTATATCTTCTGCACGCAGACGGACGGTTTGCAGAAAAATTCCCGATGCGTTTTCCCATCCACGCAACCAATGGTCTATCCATTACGGACTGGGAAAATAATCGGGATTACCATATTTTTGTCGCCTTCCAGGATAACCGTGTCTACAGCTTTTCCCTGGGCGGCACTTCCGATCCCGGCTGGAAACGCCCGGGACTGAAGGAAGAGATCACTGAACCCCTTGCAAGTTACGTGATCGGGAACAGGGAATACCTGGTTATTTCGGGTCACACAGGTACAACAGCCTTTGTCGGCCGCACAGGTGTTCCACGGCTTACCCCGGGCCCACGGTTTCTGCGGGCGTCAAATTCAGGAATTTATCCCAACAAAACCGGTAAACGGGGTGAATTCGTAACCACCGACCCCGACGGGAAGGTGATCTTCCTGCAACAAAACGGAAAGACAACCGAGGTCACCCTGAATCTTTTTTCAGCGGCTCACCGGTTTTACTATGAAGACATCACGGGCAACGCTCAGGATGAGTTCATTTTCATCGACCGGAACCGGGTCTATTACTACGGAAATAATTTTAAACCCGTATACTCCTATATGTTCCGTCATGCCAACACCTGCCCGCCCTTCCTGCTGCACGGTGCCGACGGAAAAACCATGGTTGGTTTCGTCATGCCCGAAACAAACGAACTATACCTGTTCGACCGCTACGGTTACCGTGAACTCGAATCGGGTATCCGCGGGAACACGCCTTTCGACATCGGGAATCTGGAACCGGGAAACAAGCAGCGGCTTGTGGTGGGTGCCGGGAAATATCTCAAATGCTTCCGGTTAGCGCAACCGGAGCCTGGTTCCAGGTAGGGGCTCCGCATTTTCCGAAAGCGGGTTTCTTTTGTACAGCATTTTTAATTTTATGCCATATCCCTGTGCAATCCGTGCGAGAGTCTCCCCGCTCTGCACCACATGGGTGGCATGGGCGGCTTTTCGGCGTTTTGCATGCAGGTATATGATCTGACCAGGATGCAGGTTGCTGTCGTTCAAATCGTTAAACTTCATCAACTTCCTGATCGAAATATTGAAAGCGCTGCTTAACCTTGCCAAATTGTCTTCCTTTCCGGCCAGGACCAGGCGGAGACCGTTGTTAATATATACCTGGTGACCATCGGGGGCCATTTCTGCCAGACTGAAATGGCTGACCCACGGATTTGACGAAATTTCCCCGCCGTTCATGGCAAGTGAATCCGCGAACGCCTTGCCGAAGTCTCCGCTGTCGAACCTGAAAAGTTTGTAGGTTTCAATCGTTTTGATCAGCTGACCGGCATAAGCGGGATTGGTAGCATATCCGGCATTCTTCAGTCCCAGGGCCCATCCCGCGTAATCGGTTATCCTGAGATGGAACAAGGATTTGTAACGGTCCCGCTCCACCAGGAAGGATGAGTGATCGCGAAAACACTGCTCAGCCGAACTGTACTTTCTGAAACATTCGTTCGGACGGTCATCATCCTTGTACATGGTCTCGCCCGTCCAGTCCTTATGGCACTTGATCCCGAAATGGTTGTTGGCCTGAACCGCCAGCGGACTCTGGCCCGCATTTGACTCCAGGATCCCCTGTGCGAGGGTGATGCTTGCCGGGATTTTTGATACCGCCATTTCATGAACCGCAATCTCCCGGTACCTGACAATATATCGCAACACCATGGTTTTATAGTCGGCCCGCTGGGCCACCACCGGGGGGGTCAACGATAACAGGAACAGCATCGTGATGCTGATTTTCAGGAAAGGAATAGCCGGGCAGAATGTCTTCATGAGCAGATTATATTGGCAGACAACGGGTTTTTACTTCTTTATTCAAACGGCAGGTCCATGAATTCCGGTATAACTCCCGGCAAAAATACGGTTGATCTCCTACCGTCACCTTCGAGGTATGAAACGGGCCAGGCTTGAACCGGTTCAACCGTCAATGTGTCACAAGGTCGCGGAACCGCCGGCCCCGTTCCTCGAAATTCCGGAATTCGTCATAGCTTGCCGCCGCGGGCGACAACAGGCATGCATGGCCCGGCAAAGTTTCGCGGAATGCGATCTCCCTGAAATCGTCAAACCGGTTTATATAAAAAAGTTTCTGATCAGGATTCCCGAACTTCTCCAGGAGCCCGCCGATGCGCCTGCCGGCTTCGCCTGCCAGGATGATGTTCCTGATGCCCGATTTTCCAAGGAACGACGCCAGGTCATCGTATTCAATCCCCCGGTCGAATCCCCCGGCGACAAGTGTATCCACCTTCGGGATCGCCCTGACCGCCTCCATGCAGGCTTCGGGGATGGTGGCGATCGAGTCGTTGTAAAAATGTATCTTCCCGAATTCACCGACATATTCAAGACGGTGTTCGAGCCCTTTAAACGTCGCAACAGCGTCACTTACCGATTCAGGATCAATCCCATGGATCATGGCAACGCTGATGGCCGCCAGGATGTTTTTCAGGTTGTGTTCCCCGCGCAGGAAGCGGTCCTGGTGGATCTGCCAAACCGGGACAGTATCCCTGCCATTGGAAAAGCAGGCCCATCCGTCGCGAAGAAAAGAACCCGGACCCGTTTCCCCGGCAACCGAAAACGGGTAACATCTCCTGTGGCTGCAAAAGGGCTGCACATGACCCGAAACAAGCGCATCATCCATATTGTAAACAAGAAAATCCTCTTCCTGCTGGTACCGGGTGACATTCACTTTGGCCTGCTGGTATTGACCATAGCTTTCATAGGCATCGAGGTGTTCCTGGAAAAGGTTCAGCAACACCGAAATGTGGGGCGCAACGGTAATGAATTCGAGTTGGTGCGACGACAGTTCAAACACAACAATTGTTTCGGGCCCGACCAGGTCGGCAATGTGAAAAACCGGGCTGCCAATGTTCCCGGCAAGGAGGGCGTCCTTTCCTGCTGTTTTCAGGATGTGGTGAATGAGGCTTGCGGTCGTGCTTTTGCCCTTGGTGCCGGTGACGCCGATCACCCTGCCGGCAAAACACTCAAGAAAAATTTCGGTTTGCGAGGTGATCTGATCCCTTCTTATCCGGCCGCCCGGGTGGTTCTGATCCTGCAGCAGTTGCCAGACAGGGATCCCGGGAGACCGGAATATGGCATCGAAACCCTGCAGTTGTTCCAGGTAACCAGGCCCGGTGATCAGGGCAACCGCATCGTCATGAGCGATCAGCGGGTTGTCGCGGATGGCTTCACTGGCATCGGCAATCGTAAGGCGTTTACCGGGAAACGCCTCGCGCAGCCGGGAATAACTTGCCTGACCTTCACGGCCGAATCCAAGCAGAACAATCGATTTGCCCGTGAACCGTTTCCTGAGATATTCAATCATGACCGGTCATTTTTCAACACCCTGTTTTGAAGCGCATTCACCAGTACCTGCTGGAATCCGGGCTGAAGGTGGTGTTCTGTTTCAACATGCAGCAAAGCCTTTTCAAATTCAACCCCCGCGTATTGCCGGTATGCATCCGTATGGATGTAATACCTTAGCAGGAAGGGCAGTCCGGACGCATCCCGCTGCCGGATGGCTTCACAGAGTGCCAGGTTGACCTCCCGGATGGTTCCCACGCAATCGAACGGTTTCTCTTCGGCAATTCCGGTAACCTGGTCGAGGAACAACTGCAGGGACGGATCGTCGAGAAGGTCCTTCCCGAAGATAGCGGCAAGGTTTTTATCCGGAAGAAACGGCGAGAGCATGATCCAGGTAAAGAGGCATTTGGCACATTGTCCGCACCATGAATCGGTTTTGCTGCCGGCGTTGCAACTTTTAAAAACCGCGTGGTATCTGGGGAGATCCGAAAAAATGGAAGCTATCTGCAATTCGCTGAGCGGGCGCAGGAAGCTGAAATAATTGATCTCTTCGCTGATCCACCGGTGCACATATGTCCGGAACCCTGACTCAAAACCAAGCGACTTCGAATACTGGTGGTTGATCGTGGTTCCACCGATGGTCGGTTCGCTGGCACTTGATTCGTTTGACAAAGCAATATGGCGGTGTCCTGACAAAATGGCTGAGAGGACTGTTATAAATGCCAGGAGTGCCGAGAAGGGGGTGTGACCGTTCAGAAAGCCCTCATCGTTCAATTGAAGCAACAACGGATCGAGGGTCCGGCGGATTTCGATGAATTCCTCCCCGGAAAAACCCATTGCCGCGATTGTTTCAATGCTGGCCGCCCGCGGGTTCATGATCAGTGGGATACTTCCCGGCAGTTTTCCAAGCAGTTCAAGAGTCACGGCCGAATCCTTGCCCCCGCCAACGGGAATGATCACCCCGGCATCGGGATAAAATTTTTCTTTGGGGGCAACCGCATCAGAAGCAACCTCAACCTGCATAAAATTGTCTTTCGTTGCAGGGATGGAATTGAGGTAAAAAAACTCCCCCAGCCCGTTGAAATAGAGTTTTTTCCACCAGGTTACCTGGTCGGGATGCAGTGAAAATGGCCGGATGATCAGCTTTGGTGCGCAGGCCGCCTTCCAGTAACTGATCAGTTCGATCATGCCGATGTTGAAAACGATGTTATCGAGATGCCCGGCAATCGCCCCATCGGGAAGGAAAAAGGATTTCCTGGGGATAAAAAGCGTGGGATGAAAATAAAACTGGCCGGCAAGGTTGAAGGTGAAACGGATATCAAGTCCTTCGGGGTTAAGGGCAATTTCCTGTTTTTCAAAGACAAAATAAGGGAATTGCCGGCGTAACCGGTTATATTTATCCTCGCTGCTTGACCTGGCCATGAATTGGTATTATATTTGTAGAGATGACCTCGTCGCAAAAGTACTAAAATTGTAAGAATAATATGGAAAATCAACGCATAAAGCCCAAACAGGGAAGCATCCTGATCTCTGAGCCGTCGCTGCGCGATTTCTATTTCAGGCAGTCGGTCATCCTGCTTGCCGAGCACAATGATGAAGGCACCTTCGGGGTGATCATCAACAAGCCCATCGAAGCCCGTCTGAAAGACATCATCAAAGGTTTCCCCGCTTACAACCTGCCGGTTTTCCTTGGCGGCCCGGTGAAAACCGACAGCATTTTTTACATCCATACGCATGCCGGGGTCGATCATTGCGTGCCGATCATGCAGGGGCTTTACTGGGGAGGCGACCTTGAGATCATCAGGTCGATGATGAAACGCAAGGAGATCCTCCCGAACGACATCCGTTTTTTTGTCGGTTATTCAGGCTGGTCGCCCAGGCAGCTTGACCGGGAAATCAGCGAGAAATCATGGGTCCTTTCACAAACCACCGCCGGCGAAGTGATCATGGAACATCCTGAAAACCTCTGGAGCAACTACCTGAAAAACATGGGGCAGGATTACGCCATCTGGGCAAATTATCCCGCCGATCCCGCCTTCAACTGATCCGCTTATTTTTCCACCTGTTCCCCTCGCGGACGATACCATATCATAAAAAAAATCTAATTTTACCCGGGATTTCCCGTTTTGGGATTTGACAACACATTTGTGCCTATGAAAAAAAACGACCTGCTTGTCCTGGGGGTGATTATCCTGCTATTCCTCCCGTTTTTCCTGTTCACACCGGTTTTCATGGTGTACAGGGATTTCAACGCGGGGCACGGATATGTGATGAGTTTCGTCAAGTTTGCCATTCTGGCCACTTTCGGCGAATGCCTCGGGCTGAGGATCAGGACAGGCAATTATCTCAAGCCCGGGTTCGGCCTGATCCCGCGGGCACTGGTGTGGGGCTTCCTGGGAATCGTCATCAAAACAGGGTTTGTGATCTTCGGGGAGGGTGCGCCGGTCATGCTGAAGAGCTTCGGCGTGGTTTTTCCGACCGCAAATCCTGCCGATATCCTGCGCCTGCCGGGTTTCACCATGCTTAAACTGCTTTCGGCCTTCAGCGTGAGCGTTACCCTTAACCTTTTATTTGCACCCGTTTTCATGGCCTTCCACCGGATAACCGACATGCACATCCTGCATACATCAGGTACGATTAAAGGGTTTTTCACTCCCGTGAAGGTCGGCCAATATGTTCGTGACGCCGACTGGTCAACCTTCTGGAATTTTGTCCTGAAACGGACCATTCCCCTCTTCTGGATCCCAGCCCATACCCTGAATTTCATGCTGCCGGAGGGCTACCGCATCCTGGTCGCAGCACTTTACAGCGTGGTACTTGGCATCCTCCTCTCCCTTGCAGCACTCAAGGAAAAAAAGTAACCCCTTCCCTCCACCTGCACAGGACGATACCATGAATTGATCTCCTGTTTGCATTTTTATTGATTTTTTTTATACTTTTATCATCCTGAAAGACAAATGATCCATGGGAAAAGGATTAGCAGTTTCCGTTTTCCTCCTGTTGGTGATGCCGTTGCTTGCATTCCCGGAAGGGACGAAGCAGATTGCACCTTTCCCGGCCGCTTTAGGCTGGGTGTGTATCGATAAATCGCGCAATGATTTCGGATCTTTTGATGCCGCTCCCGAATTCAGGATCAATATCAATATTACCGTCACCTCTGAAACGATCAACTTCGGCCTGGGTAAAAACATCGACACGGTGCCTGTCAATCTCAAATACCGGTTAAAGGATCCTGCCGGCAACATTGTCCTCGGCCCCCTCCCCATACCGGCATCCGGAAAGGGGTTCATAGGCGACTGGAATTCGGCGGCCATCGGTCCTTTCCCTGCGTCAGGCGGATACGATCCGATACATTACGCTCCGACGTCAACCGGTGACTACGTCCTTGAATTTTCATATCCGCCCGACAGCGCAGGCTTTTATACCGAAAATCACCGGATCATGTTCCGTTTTTTCGACATCACGGTGGTTGATGCGGCCGGAAAACCGATCCAGGGAAGGGTGTGGTCAAAAGCCTGGCAGTTTAACAGCGGGAATGTACTTGCCCCTCCGACCATCAACCGCTTTTGGGGGATCATGTACATCCTGTCGGACGACAGTATTGTAACGAGTGTGAACTGCAACGGATTCGTGGGCGGAACATTCTCCATTTCCAGCAACAAAACCGGGTGTTCCACCACCGGAAACATAAATGTTGACCGGCAATCGCGTACCGGGTTCCATACCTACCCGCAGTACAAGATTTTTTTATCCGACCCCGACAGCCTCATCTTTCCAACCGGGAAATCGCACCCGGGGATCAACCTTCCGATTACGACAAAAAGCGATTGTGCCACAGGCAGCGTCGACCTGGGAGTGAAAGTCGACAAGGACGGCGAGATCGAGGTCTTCATCGACGTAAATCCGAACCCGGGCGCGGATCCCCGGGATTTGAAAATCACCGCTAATGTCCTGGCAAACCCCGGGGGAAACGGTTATAACATCATCCACTGGAACGGAAATGACGGCAAGGGAGCCCCTGTTAAAGACGGGACGGTCATCACCGCCACCGTCAGGTATATCCATGGAATCACCCACCTCCCCATTTACGACATAGAATACAACGACAGCGGATACATCGTCAGCGTTGTGCGTCCACCCGGGCCCAGTCCGCTGATATACTGGGACGACAGCCTTATACCGGGGAACACTACCGTTGACCTGACCGGATGCTCAGGTTTTCCCGGCTGTCACCTGTGGGACTATGATATCGGGAACAACAACACCATCAATTCCTGGTGGTATGTAACCAGTACGCTGGCTCCCTCTGTCACCTTTACGGTAAAACGTACGCCCGGGCCGCCGGGAACCATATCAGGTGAGACGAACATCTGCCAGGGGGTCCATGCCAGATCCTATTCGGTCCCCGTCGATCCGGATGCCACGACGTACCAGTGGAGTTACTCCGGAACCGGTGCCACCGTCACAGGTTCGGGCGCCACTGCCAGCGTCACCTTTGCCGATACCGCAACATCGGGAAACATCACCGTTTTCAGTTCCAATGCCGACTGCGGTCCGGGGCCCTCTTCGACCCTGCCTGTCAGCATCTTTCCGAAACCCTCGGTCACCCTAGGTACCTTTGATTCGGTTTGCTACACCGCGCTGCCATTCCTGCTTTCAGGAGGGTCACCTGCAGGAGGGGTGTTCAGGGTCAATGGTGTTTCGTCGGCGATGTTCGACCCCGTTGCGGCGGGGCCCGGCCTGCACACGGTCGTATACAGCTATACCGATGCTCATGGATGCGTTGGAGCCGACAGCACCACTGTTTTCATCAAAACCGGGAAGGAATGCGAAATCGTCATCTGGGTGCCGAATGCATTTTCGCCGAACGGGGATGGACTGAATGATCATTTCCGGCCAGCGTCGGCTAATATCCGCAAATACAACATGATCATCTTCGACCGCAGCGGACTGATGGTATATTCTTCGGACAATATCAGCGACGGCTGGGACGGAACTTATGGAGGCCAACCCTGCCCGGCCGGGATTTATATATACCGCATCGTATACGAGTCGTCGGTGGCACCTCCCACCTCTAAAACACTTACCGGCAACATCACCCTGGTCAGATAATACCGGGTATATTCCGGGCCGGAAGGAAACAAGAAATATTCTTAATCCCCTCCTTTATAATCGTTGGTTATTTGCAAATAAATAATCAATTTTGCTGTTTGTAATTCCATTGTCAAATTCACCTGATCAACCCGGCCTATGAAAGATACCCCCATCAGCCACGAAGTGGTCCAGCGGCATATCCAGGACAGTAAAATAAGGAACATCGGACAGGCGACCATCCGTGAGATAAAACGTCTGATCAACGGTATCGAGACCGAAACCGGCGAAAAATTCATTCGCATGGAAATGGGAGTCCCCGGACTTCCGGCCACCGCCATCGGTGTCCAGGCTGAAATTGAAGCCCTGCAAAGGGGTGTGGCGGCGGTGTACCCCGATATTGAAGGTGCTCCTGTTTTAAAGCAGGAATCGGCCAGGTTCGCCAAACTTTTCCTGGACATTGACGTTGAACCCGCAAACTGCATTCCGACGGTCGGAAGCATGCAGGGCGGTTTTGCCGCTTTCCTTACCTTTTCAAAGATCGACCGCAACAAAGATACCACCCTTTTCATCGACCCGGGGTTCCCGGTTCATCACCAGCAGCATAAAGTGCTTGGCCAGAAGTTCGAAACCTTCGACGTGTACGATTACCGCGGGGATAAATTGCGCGACAAGCTTATTAGTTATTTCGAGAAGGGGAACATCCATTCAGTCCTCTATTCCAACCCGAACAATCCTTCATGGATCTGTTTTACGGAACATGAGTTGCAAATCATCGGCGAACTTTCGAACCAGTATGGTGTGATCATCATAGAGGACCTGGCCTATTTTGCCATGGACTTCCGCAAGGATTATTCCAAACCGGGGCTCCCCCCCTACCAGCCAACGGTTGCAAAATATACCGACAATTATGTGCTGCTGATCTCGAGTTCAAAGGCTTTCAGTTATGCCGGCCAGCGTATCGGCATGATGATCGTTTCCAACAAGCTTTTCAACACCCGTTCGGCCGATCTGCTCAGGTTCTATTCGACCGACATTGTCGGCAGGGCGCTGATTTACGGAACTGTATACGCCCTGAGCGCAGGGACCGCTCACTCCACGCAATATGCCCTTGCGGCCATGCTGAAGGCAGTGAACGACGGCACGCTCGATTTCGTGGAAGCCGTCAGGGAGTATGGCGCCAAGGCGAAGATCATGAAGAAGATGTTTACCGACAACGGTTTCACCATTGTTTACGACCAGGATGAGGGGGTGCCCATCGCCGACGGCTTTTACTTTACCTTTGCCTACCCCGGGTTCGACGGGGAGGCTCTGCTGGAGGAACTTCTCTATTACGGGATCAGCGCCATTGCCCTCAGCATCACCGGGAGCCAGCGCAAAGAGGGGATCCGCGCATGCGTGTCGCTTGTAAAGCGGGAGCAGTTCCCGGCATTGGAGATGCGGCTGCGGGCGTTCAATGAGAATCAAAAAAGTAGCGAGGTGGCGAGGTAACGAGGTAGCAAAATAGTGAAATGGCGAAATGGCGAGATGGCGAAATAAAAATCCCCGCCGGTTAAAAGAACTTAAACCATTTCTAAATTAGGTCCTCCTGCACAATTTCGGGATCACTCCATACCCTGGATTCAAACAAATTTCTGTAATTTCGCAAATGTGAATCTGTTAACAATTCAACCTCTATCATATGGCAAAAATCAAAGGTGATATCGTGATCAACACGGAGCGCTGCAAAGGATGCGAAGTTTGCATTGCCGCCTGCCCCTTCACGGTGATTCAAATGTCGAAGGAAGTGAACAGCAAGGGTTACCATTTCGCAATGAAGGTGAATGATGAATGCACGGGCTGCACCAATTGCGCCCTGGTCTGTCCCGACGGCGTGATTACCGTCTACAGGGCCAAAGTGACAACCGAATAACAACCAAAAAACGATATGCAATGGGTGAACTAAGACTAATGAAGGGCAACGAAGCGGTCGCCGAGGCCGCTATCCGTGCAGGTTGCGACGGATATTTCGGATACCCCATCACGCCACAGTCGGAGGTAATGGAATACCTGATGGCTGAAAAGCCGTTTGAACGCACCGGGATGGTCGTTCTCCAGGCAGAAAGTGAAGTTGCCGCCATCAATATGCTATATGGCGGTGCGGGAACAGGAAAAATGGTCATGACCTCCTCCTCCAGTCCTGGCATCAGCCTGATGCAGGAAGGCATCAGTTACATGGCCGGGGCAGAACTGCCGGCCCTGATCGTCAACATCGTTCGCGGCGGTCCCGGGCTGGGAACCATCCAGCCTTCGCAGGCCGACTATTTCCAGGCGGTAAAGGGCGGTGGTCACGGCGACTACAAAATGCTGGTCCTTGCCCCCGCTTCGGTCCAGGAAATGTGCGACCATGTAAAACTTGGTTTCGACAAAGCATACCAGTACCGCACCCCGGTGATGATCCTCTCCGACGGCGCCATCGGCCAGATGATGGAGAAGGTTGTTCTTTTCGACCAGATCCCCCGCCGCACCGATGCTGAGGTAATCGAGCAATGCCCATGGGCATCCAACGGAAGGCCCGCCACACGCGACCACAACATCATCACCTCCCTCGACCTCGATCCTGCCGGGCAGGAACGCGTGAACCTGAAACTCCAGGCGAAATACAAACTAATGGAGCAGAACGAAGTATTGTACGAAGAGATCCAGTGCGAAGATGCAGAATACCTGTTCGTTGCATTCGGCCTTTCGGCCCGTATCTGCCAGAAGGCCATCGACCTCGCCCGCGCCAAGGGGATCAAGGTCGGATTGTTCCGCCCGATCACCCTGTTCCCTTTCCCCGTCATAGAAGTGTCGAATGTTGGCAACCACGTTAAAGGGATCCTGGTTGTTGAAATGAACGCAGGGCAAATGATTGAAGATGTTAAACTGTCGGTGGGCTGCAAAGTGAAGATCGAGCATTTCGGTCGTTTCGGCGGGATCATCCCTTCACCGGATGAGGTCGTAAGGGCTCTTGAACAACAAATTATCGGAGGCTGATTATGGAAGACAAATTCGCAAAAACAGAAATACACAAGCCGGAAAATATCGTTTATAAAAAGTCGGACCTGATGGTCGACCGGCCCTTGAGTTATTGCCCGGGTTGCGGGCACGGTACCGCCCATCGCATGCTGATGGAGGTGCTGGAGGAGATGAACATCCAGGATAAAACCATCGGGGTTTCGCCTGTCGGCTGTTCCGTACTGGCCTATGACTTCCTGAACATCGACATGCTTGGCGCGGCCCACGGACGCGCTCCTGCGCTGGCAACGGCCATCAAGAGGCTGTGGCCCGACCACTTCGTCTTCACCTACCAGGGCGACGGCGACCTCGCGGCCATCGGCACTGCGGAGACCATCCATGCCTGCAACAGGGGCGAAAACATCACCATCATCTTTATCAACAACGGCATTTACGGCATGACCGGGGGACAGATGGCCCCAACCACCCTGCCGGGAATGCGTTCCTCAACATCTCCTTACGGGCGCGACGTTCCTACGATGGGACACCCGCTGAAGATCACGGAACTCGTGGCACAACTGCCCGGCGTTTATTACGTGACGCGGCAGTCGGTCCATACCCCCAACAATGTGCGCAAGACCAAGAAGGCCATGCGCAAAGCGTTTGAGCTGCAGAAGGAGAACAGGGGCGTTTGTTTCATCGAGATCGTTTCAAACTGTAATTCAGGATGGAAGATGACCCCGGTACAATCAAACAAATGGATGGAAGAAAACATGTTCCCGTTCTACCAGCTGGGCGACATCAAGGTGGATGGAAAACTCATCGAAAAGAAAGAAACTGTTGAGTAGGATCAAATCCGTTCGACAATCGAAATCCGTTATTCAATATCCGATATTCAAAGACTATGACTGAAGAGATTATCATTGCCGGTTTTGGGGGACAGGGAGTACTTTCCATGGGAAAAATCCTGGCCTATTCGGGAGTTATGCAAAATAAAGAGGTAAGCTGGATGCCCTCCTACGGACCTGAAATGCGCGGCGGCACAGCCAATGTGACCGTAATCATCAGCGACGAACGGATCAGTTCGCCGATTCTGAATGCCTTCGATACCGCCATCATCCTGAACCAGCAGTCGATGGACAAGTTTGAAAAATCAGTAAAGCCCGGAGGGCTGCTTATTTACGATCCCAACGGGCTGACACGCTTTCCCGAACGCACGGATATCAACATCTACTCCATCGAAGCTGCCGACGAAGCCGCCAGGCAGGGACTTTCCAAGATTTTCAACATGGTGGTCCTCGGCGGGTTCCTCAAACTGAAACCGCTGGTAGCCCCTGAATTCATTCACAAGGGATTGCAGAAATCACTTCCTGCAAGGCACCATGCCCTCATTCCCGAAAATGAAAAAGCCATCGAGATTGGAAAGGGCCTGCTGAAGCCCGTCCATGTGCTTGCTTAACGTTTGCTTTGCTGCTAACCAGGACAGGTTTTGACAAACCAGGAGCTTTTTGCCTTCCTTGAGGCCGGATACTCCCGGTATAACTGTCCTGGCTTTATCGCTTCTGATCCCATCTCCGTTCCGCACCGGTTCACCCTGAAACAGGACATTGAAATTGCCGGTTTCCTGGCCGCCACCATATCGTGGGGAAACAGGAAATCGATTGTCGCCAACGCGATGAAACTCACGGATCTCATGGGAAAATCGCCATATGAGTTCCTTTTAAATGCCAAAACCGGGGACTTCAGGCCCTTTCTTCAATTCGTCCACCGGACCTTCAACGGCGAGGATTGCCTCTTCTTTGTCACCTCCCTTCGGAACCTTTACCGGCGATACGAATGCATGGAGCTCCTCTTCAGTTCGGTTAACCAGCAAGGGACGGCCCATGCGATCGGAAACTTCCGGGATGCTTTTCTCTCAACAGCCCACCTGAAACGGTCGGAAAAGCACATTTCGAACCCTGCCGGCGGCTCGGCGGCAAAGCGGATCAACATGTTCCTGCGCTGGATGGTGCGGACCGACAACATGGGAGTTGATTTCGGCCTCTGGAATACCATCGATCCCGCCAACCTGATCTGCCCGCTTGATTTGCATTCGGGCAATGTTGCCCGCAAACTGGGGCTGCTTAAACGGAAAGTCAACGACTGGAAAGCCGCCGAAGAGCTCACGGCAAACCTGCGGAAGTTCGATCCCCGCGATCCGGTTAAATATGACTTTGCCCTTTTCGGCCTCGGGGTTTCTGAGAAATTCTGACATCGCTATTTTTCCTACCTTTGTGATGTATGAAAAACCATTTGGAAATCAATGAAATAACCGGCAACCCTGAAAAATACCTCCGGTGGGCCCTTTACCTCGCCATTTTTACAATCATTTACAACCTTGCAGAAGGGTTGGCCAGTCTCCTGCTGGGGATTGCCGGCGAAAGTTTCACACTTTTCGGTTTTGGCACCGACAGCCTGATAGAGGTCATTTCAGGCCTTGGCATCCTCCGGATGGTGACGCGCCTCCGGGCCAGGGGTGAGGCGCATCGTACCGGGTTTGAGAAACAGGCCCTGCGGGTTACCGGCGCTGCATTTTATGTGCTGGCCGCCGGGCTTCTCGTCACATCCTGCTTCAACCTTTATTCATGTCACAAACCCGGAACGACCTTCTGGGGTATCGTCATTTCGCTGGTTTCCATCGTCATAATGGCCCTGTTGCTCCGATTGAAACTGGCTGCCGGCAGGAGACTCGGTTCGGCTGCCATCATTGCCGATGCGCATTGCACCCGGGTTTGCATCTATATGTCCGTCGTGCTCCTTGCTGCCAGTCTTGTTTATGAACTCACAGGGCTCTGGTGGACCGATATCCTCGGAACCCTCGGGCTCGCATGGTTTTCATTTTCCGAAGGGCGTGAATGTTTCGAAAAAGCACGCACCGGGGCACATTGCTCCTGTAAAAATGCAACCAGACAGGTAAGTTAACGTCAAATGTTAAACATTTTCTTTCGTCACTCGTCACTCGTCATTCATCATTTAAATCGTAATTCCAAAATCGTAAATCGTACATAATAATGGGTTTATTCCGCGCGCTCATCTGTATCATTTTCCCGCCCCTTGCCGTCCTTGACCGGGGCTGCGGCGCCATCCTGCTAGTCGTCATCCTCACCTGCTGCGGCTGGATCCCCGGCGTGATCGCCGCCATTGTCTTCAACATGAGAGACTGACCGGATCTCCTCAAACCTTCATTGATCGCATCACCCCTGGAGGTACCTCCGACTTCCGCAATTATTAATTATTAATTTTTAATTAATTTACCCATTCCCTTCCCTTGGCAATTATGCTTAAGTTTGTAAGACATGTGCTTCACCAATCCGCCCTTCAGGAAAAAGGTCATTGCCTATTTTTTGAACTTCTTTACGATCCCGCGCGTAAAAGAGCTCATCGCCAGTTATGCAAGGCTGTTTATTGGCGAGGCCGGCAGGTATTCTGCGGGGGTAAAAACCGAAGCCCTTGAAACCAGGGTGACCTTCATCACCCTCACGAAGTACATCCGCAAAGAACCCATCACCCGCGAGGAGAAAAAACAGTTCAAGATCCAGGTATTTGACATCCTGCGCAGTTCGGGCGTGATGGTCCCGGTCATGCTGTTCCCCCTGCCCTTTGTCGGGACTCTCCTGCTGATCATCATGGATCACCTTTTGCTGAGCATGAACATCCGGCTTTTGCCCGACGCCTTTTATCCGAAGGAGAAAAAGGACCTGCTCACCCCGGAAGGCATTGAAAATGATCTTAAAAAAGAGAATGCCTTCGCTCCGTCCGCCGAAAAATAATCAGACCCGGAATCTGCCCTTTCCCATTTGCGCCCCATGGCCCGGCTGACCTGAATCACAGTCTTAGTGACAGCATGCCGGCAGGGGTATCCTTTATCAATTACCATTAACCGCCCTTGTTCGATGGCGGACAGACCGGTAACAGTGGATGCAAAAACGGTCAGATCTTTTTTAACATGGCGATGGCCTCTTCAATGTGCTTTTCAAACGAAAGCTGCGAAGAGAATATCATGCGGATGATGCCCTGTTTGTCGATCACGAAGGTGACACGGCCCGGAAGGATTCCCAGCGATTTCCCGACGCCATACCTGCCCGCAACCGACCGGTCCTTGTCGGACAGCAGGATAAAAGGCAGTTTGTGATTGGCGGCGAATGCCTGGTGCGATGCTACATCATCGGAACTTATCCCGATCACCTCCGCACCGGCCTCCCTGAAAACCTCGTAATTGTCGCGGAAACTGCAGGCCTCCTTGGTGCAACCGTAGGATTCATCTTTCGGATAAAAATAGACCACCAGGTTCGTCTTCCCTAAATAATCAGCAAGATTCACGCGTTTGCCCTTCTGATCGGGCAACGAGAATTCAGGAGCCTTGCTCCCGATTTCAATTTTTTCAGCCATTTGGTTTGTATTGGAACGATCCGTATGCCCTGCACCATGATTTGTACTGCATTGGCAGGAAACAAGGCAATAATTTAGAATAAATATAAATAAGTATAAAAATTTGTATCTTTGCATCCGTATTCAGCAAATAAAATCTAAAGGTAACAAAAATGAGAACAATTCTTTTATTTTTAACGATAATAACCATGGCTCCATTCACTCAGGCCCAGAACAAAAAATCACTGTTTGATTTCAAGGTAACCACCATCGAAGGCCAGCCTTTTGATCTGTCTTCGCTCAGGGGCAAAAAGGTCCTTGTGGTCAATGTTGCATCCAGATGCGGTTACACGCCGCAATATGCCCAGCTTGAAGAACTGTATCAGAAATACGGACCCGACCGGTTCGTGATCATCGGTTTCCCCGCCAATAATTTCATGGGACAGGAACCCGGGACCAATGCAGAGATCAGGGAATTCTGCACCAGTAAATACAATGTAACCTTCCCGATGATGTCTAAGATTTCGGTAAAGGGCAAAGACATGGACCCGTTATACCAGTGGCTTACCTCCAAAGACCAGAACGGTGTTGTGGATGCCCCTGTCAAATGGAACTTCCAGAAATTCATGATCAATGAACAGGGCCAGTTGGTTGATTTTGCCTCACCCGGCGACAAACCATTTGATGAAAAAATTGTACGTTGGATAGAAAAGAAATAACTTCGCCATTCTGTCATCCTGCTTTTTTGCCATCAAATACCTGTCAGCCATGAACAAATACAAGTGTACCGTATGCGGCCATATCTACGACCCGGTGTTTGGCGACCCCGATTCGGGAATCGCCCCGGGAACCCCGTTTGAGGATATTCCGGTTGACTGGGTCTGCCCGATCTGCGGGGTTGGGAAAGAAGATTATGTGAAGATGCGGTGAGCGGAGGGAGGACCGTATGCTGGATGATGACTGCCGCCTGCCGGACCGGCCTGGTCGTACGTGGATTCCGGAAATTCGGCGTATCTTTGAGTACCAAATTCAAATAACCGTTATGGAAAAGAGCATCAGGGGAACCCGAACCGAACAAAACCTGTTGAAAGCCTTTGCAGGGGAATCACAGGCCAAAAACCGCTATACCTTTTATTCAAAACAGGCCAAAAAAGAGGGATTTGAGCAGATTGCCGCTTTTTTTGCAGAAACAGCGCTGAACGAAGAATCCCATGCCAAGACTTTTTTCCGGTTCCTCGAAGGCGGACCCGTTGAAATCACGGCCATCTACCCCGGCGGTGTCATCGGGACCACGGCCGAAAACCTTTTGGCAGCCGCCGAAGGGGAACATGAAGAGTGGACCGATCTGTATCCGCAATTCGGAAAAACCGCCTCGGAGGAGGGTTTTCAGAAAATCGCCATCGCCTTCACCCTGATCGCTACTGTTGAAAAACATCACGAAACCCGTTTCCTGAAACTGCTGAACAACCTTGAGAAGAACAGGGTATTCGAAAAGGATGAAAAAACCTACTGGGTTTGCCGCAAATGCGGATATGTGCATTACGGGTTCAAAGCACTCCAGATGTGCCCCGCATGCAGCCACCCGATGGCCTATTTTGAAGTGATGCAGGAAAACTATTAAAAGTGACGAATGACGGGTGACGAGTGACGAGTGACGTTTTTAATTCCTGTTACTTCCCTGCCAAAAAGTCAAAACCATCAACAAAACAAAACAACAAGCATAAAAGTATGTCGAAAAAAAGAAAATTCAGCAAAGAGGAAATATTAAAAGATTACAAACTTGCAAATGAGAGCCGGCAGGTGAGTTTACTTGGACGACGGGAAGTACTGGGCGGGAAGGCCAATTTCGGACTGTTCGGCGATGGAAAGGAGATTCCCCAGATCATCAAGGCCAAGTTCTTCGAAAATGGCGACTGGCGCTCAGGCTATTACCGTGATCAAACCTTTATGATGGCGGCGGGGCTGTCGGACCTGGATATCTTTTTCGCGCAATTGTACGGCGATACCGACCTCACCCGCAACCCCGATAATGGCGGAAGGCTTATGAATTCTCATTTTGCCACGCGCAGCCTTGACGAACATGGGGAATGGAAAGATCTTACCCGGCAAAAAAATTCATCCGGCGACATCTCCCCCACCGCCGGGCAGATGCCCCGCCTGCTTGGCCTTGCCCTCGCCTCCAAAGTTTTCAGGAACAGTCCTGAAATGTGGGAAGCCGCTAAAAAATTTACTGTTAAGGGAAATGAAATAGCCTTCGGGATGATTGGCGACGCATCCACTTCTGAGGGCCATTTTTTTGAAACCATCAACGCTGCCGGCGTGCTCCAGGTACCCATGGCTCTCTCCATCTGGGATGACGGTTACGGGATCTCCGTTCCGAAAAAATACCAGACAACCAAGGAAAACATATCTGCACTGCTCAGGGGATTCGTAGCTGATGAAAATGGTCCCGGCATCCGCCTGTACACGGCCAACGGCTGGGATTATGCCGCACTGTACGACATGTACGAAGAGGGCATTGCCGTTTGCCGCAGGGAACAGGTCCCGGTGGTATTCCATGTTACCGAACTGACACAGCCGCAGGGACATTCCACCTCCGGGTCGCATGAGCGTTACAAATCGGTCGAACGCCTTGCCTGGGAACGCGATCATGATTGCATTCCCCGCATGCGGACCTGGATCCTCGAAGAGAAAATTGCAACCGCTGAAGAACTCGACGCTATCGAAAAAAATGCGGTGGTCGCCGCAAAGAATGCCCGCGACCATGGCTGGAAAGCCTTCCTGGCCCCTTTCAAGTCCGAACGCGAACACCTGGTCAGCGTGGTGAAATCCACGCACTGCCCCTGTAAGAAACAGGCCCGCATCGACAAGATCGTGGCCGATCTGGAAGCCATGGCAGAACCGATCAGGAAGGATATCATTTCAGCTGCCAAGAAGATCATGCGCGATGTCTGCACCTCCTGCAGCATGAAAAAACCGATGAAGGCCGACCTGGAAGTCTGGATGGCCGAACAGCGCAAACTGAACGAAGCGCGTTACAGTTCGCACCTTTACAGCCAGTCGGAACACAGCGCACTGAAGATCCAGGGAATTCCACCCAGGTTCGATGAAAAATCACCGGTCGTAACCGGGCGGGAAGTATTGCACGCCAATTATGACATCCTCTTTAAAAACAACCCCCTTGCACTCATCTTCGGCGAAGATGTCGGCAAGATCGGCGGCGTGAACCAGACACTCGAAGGACTGCAGGCCAAATACGGCGAAACAAGGATTTCCGATACCGGCATCCGGGAAGCCACCATCATCGGCCAGGGACTGGGCATGGCCCTCAGGGGATTGCGCCCGATTGCTGAAATTCAGTATTTTGACTACCTGTTATACGGACTACAGGTGATGAGCGACGACCTTGCCACCACCCATTACCGCACCGTGGGCGGGCAAAAGGCACCGATGATCATCAGCACCCGAGGTCACCGCCTTGTCGGGATCTGGCACTCCGGGTCCCCCCTCAGCATGGTGATCAACTCCATCCGCGGCATCTATGTGATGGTTCCCCGGAACATGACCCAGGCGGCAGGTTTTTACAATACCATGATGGCCTCCGACGATGCCGGGCTTGTCATCGAGCCCCTGAACGGCTACCGGCTGAAAGAACAGATGCCCGCCAACATCGGCAATTACCTTATTCCGCTGGGGGTGCCTGAGATATTGCAGGAAGGCTCCGATATCACCATCGTTACCTACGGCTCATGCGTTAAAATTGCCCAGGAGGCCCTGCCCCAGATCGCCGATTTCGGCATCTCCGTCGAACTCATTGATGTTCAGACCCTCCTGCCATTCGACGTGAACCACGAAATCCTGAAATCATTGAAAAAAACAAACAAGATCCTGTTTTTTGATGAAGACGGGAGCGGCGGCGCCACGGCATTCATGATGCAGAAGGTGATGGAGGAACAGGGCGGTTACCGGTATCTCGATGCCGAACCCCGCACCCTGACCTCCAACGATCACCGCCCGGCCTATACCAACGACGGTGACTATTTTTCCAATCCAAATGCCGAAGATGTCTTCGAATCGGTTTACCACATGATGCACGAATACAACCCGAACAAGTATCCGAGGTTGTGGTAAGGAATTAAGAAGGCAACAGGCTATAGAAAAGGTTGAAAGCTGAAACAATTTAAATCATTTTCAAATTTTCAAATCCTCACATCTTCAAATTATCGCGACATCGGATGGCTCCCATACCATCTACCACGAAGGGGTGAACCAGCACTACCATTCGACCTTCGGGGCGGTTACCGAATCGCGGCATATCTTCATTGAAAGCGGACTGCTGCATTTTTTTGAAGAGCACCGGCGTGTAAGCGGGAGGGAAGCTGAAAATATCCGCATCCTGGAGGTCGGTTTCGGAACCGGCCTGAATGCCCTTTTAACGGTCGAAGAGGCCGGAAGCCGGTTATTTCATGTCGATTATACGGCAATAGAACCCTTTCCGGTTGATGTGCACCTCTGGCAGGCATTGAACTATCCCCTGTTGCAGGATGATACCGGTCAGGCAGGACGCTTTGCCAGGATTCACAGGGCCCCCCCGGATGAAACCAGTGTGATCTCCCCCTTTTTCACACTGCACAAGCACCATGGACCGCTCGAAACCTTTGAAGGAAAGCCGGGCAGTTTTGATCTCGTTTATTTCGACGCCTTCAGTCCTGAAGCACAACCTGAACTGTGGACATCTTCGATATTCCAAAAACTTTCTGACCTGATGGCGGCGGGGGGTGTCCTGATGACCTATTCGGTCAAGGGCACTGTTGTAAGGGCGCTGAAGGAATCGGGATTCCTGGCCGAAAAACTGGCCGGGCCTCCGGGCAAACGGCATATCCTACGGGCAACAAAAAAATAAACCGCAGGGTTATTTTCCGCATGGCATCTCAATAATAAACGGACCATGGATACTCCCCCGTTGATGACAAAACTCAGGGAAGGTGACGAACAGGCATTCCGCGAGCTGGTAAGCCAGTTCCGCGACCGTGTATTCAATACCGCCCTGGGCCTGCTTCAACACCATGAGAATGCCGAGGACATCACCCAGGAGGTATTTATCGAAATATTCCGTTCAATCCCCCGGTTCCGGGGCGAATGCAGCCTTTCAACGTGGATATACAGGATCACGGTCAGGAAATCGCTCGAACAGATCAGGCGGGGTAACCGGTCCAAACGTTCCGGGATCCTGTTCAGCATTTTTGGCAGGGAGGATCACCTGAATGTTCCGTCGGAGAATCCCTTTTTTCATCCGGGGGTCCTGCTTGAAAATAAACAGCGTTCTGCCATCCTGTTCGGGGCGATCGCCATGCTGCCCCTAACCCAGCGAACCGCCTTCACCCTGCACAAGGTCGAGGGTCTTTCCCAGTCGGAAATTGCCGGGGTGATGAAGACGTCAGTCTCTTCGGTCGAATCGCTGATCGTGCGGGCAAAAAGGAAGTTAAAAGAAATTTTATCGGATTATTATGAAAAAAACGAGCGCTGAGCGCCGGATTTTCAACCCAGTAACATCAAACTGATATGAATGTAAAAGAAACATGGATCGATGCTACCCTGGATTCGCTGGACGGCATCCTGCCGGCCAGGACGGACGATTCCCTATACGATCGCGTGATGTCGGGAACCGCGAACCCTGTCGTTAAAACAAACAGCATCGGCAACTCCTATTTCTGGTCGGCGGCGGCAGGAATCCTCCTGCTCATTTCGCTGAACATCCTTTTCGCATTTTATTACCGCCATGCACAGGTTCCATCCCCCGAAGTCCCGGCCGCCATGGCAAATGAATATCTCTCATACCTCGGGCACATCAAACTCTGATCCTATGAACAGAAAACACTTCAATCAAGCTGTGATCATCATCCTGGTCGTGCTCAACGTGACGACCCTCTCCCTGCTCTGGCTGGGAAGGCCTCATGCGCCGGACAGGGCCCATGGGGAACAGGCTGCCGCATTCCTCGTGAAGGAACTGGGGATGACGGCTGCCCAACAGGAGGCCTTTTCGCACCTCAGAGAATTTCATCACCGGGAAATGATGTTGCTCCAGGAACAGGACCGGAAACTGCACGACCGTTTTTTTGAGTCGCTCTTCCTGCCTGCAACCGACACCCTCAGGCTTAACCTCCTGGCCGACTCCATCGCCGGAACCAGGAAACAGATGGAGATGGTCACCTACAGCCACTTCGGGGAACTTACTCAATTGCTGAATCCCGCCCAGAAGGAAAAGTTCCGGATGATATTCAGAAAAGCGCTTGAACAGGTGATGCCCCCCCGGGAACCCCTCCCCCCGCCGCCACCTGCCGCTCCTGGATCGCCTCCTCCACCCCTCCCGGGTGACTACCGTTAATCAGTACGCATCCCATCATCATTCTTCCATAATCCTAAAACTTAAAACTATGAAAACACAAAGAAATATCGTACAAGCAACCCTGCTGGTGATGCTAATCACCTGCCTGGCTGGTTCACTGGCTGCCCAGCAACCAACCAGGATGGCCCCTGCCAGGATGAACCAGGAACTGGCTCAGCCCATCACCCCGGCAGCGCCGATGCCCCCTCCCCCGTCTTCGATGGATCGTCCCGATCGCGGAATGCCGCCCCAGATCGACATTCCCGGGTTGACCGAAGAACAGCGTGACAAGATCCGCCATGCCGACATCGAACACATGAAAACCATGACGCCCCTGCGCAACCAGATGGGTGAAAAGAGAGCAAGGCTGCACACCCTGCTTACAACCCTGCCCTTCGACGCCAAAGCTGCCGACCAGGTTGCCGACGACCTTGGCAAGACCGAAACAGCCATCCTGAAAGAGCAGATCCGCCACGATCAGGAGCTGAAGGGCCTGCTCAACCCCCAGCAACAGGTGATGTTTGACACCCGGCCCAAGCCGTTCCTGCGCCGGAAATGATAAAACGGGAAAACACCCGGGAAAAAACCACCGGCCTATTATTGAACCGGTGGTTTTTTTTCCCGTGTGGTACCTGAAAGTTTTCAACAATGGGTTGACCTTTCGTTTTTCGGCGGATTAAGCATCATAGAATTTTGCAATTTTACCGACAAGGATAAAAACATAATCCGATGCTTGAAAACTACAACCCGGAACAGGTCCTTTTCCTGGATATTGAAACCGTATCGCAGTTTGCGACCTTTGAGGAGCTCCCCGGGAACATGGCTGAGCTGTGGGAAAAGAAATCCGTCCAGCTGGCCAGGAGCGATAAAAATGCGGCTGAAGAGGGAACCGAGCCTGCAGAGGTTTACCGGCGGGCCGGCATCTATGCCGAATTCGGGAAGATCATCTGCATCTCAACAGGGGTGATCAGGAACGAAAACCTTTGGATGAAATCGTTCTGGGGTGACGACGAAACGGAGCTCCTGGCCGGTTTCAGCGGGATGCTGAACAAGGCAAGGGAGAATAACATCACCTGGCTCTGCGCGCACAACGGCAGGGAGTTCGATTACCCTTACCTGATCCGGCGCATGCTGATCAATGGGTTGCCGGTACCGGACATCCTCGATCTCTCGGGAAAAAAACCGTGGGAGGTGAACCATCTCGATACCATGGATCTATGGAAATTCGGCGACTATAAGAATTACACATCGCTCGAACTGCTTGCCTCTGTTTTCGGTATTCCAACCCCCAAGGATGACATCAGGGGAAGCGATGTGGCGCGTGTTTACTGGCAGGAGCACGACCTGCCCAGGATCGTCACCTATTGCCGGAAAGATGTGGCAACCATTGTAAACCTTTTTTTACGGTTTAAAAGAAAACCTGTGATTCCGGAGGAAAATATACGGATCATCGGCAGCTGATAAAACCTATTTGCCTGTTGCCGGAAATCACCGGTAACGCTGAGGCTGAACCCTGCGCTAAATTCAAATTGCCAGATGACAGTAAACCAATTTAACATACGCGTTTACGGATTCCTGGTCGAAGGCCGGGATGTGCTGGTCACCGACGAGTTCCGCCTGGGAATATACATGACCAAATTCCCGGGTGGCGGACTGCAGTTCGGCGAAGGAACCCTCGAATGCCTGAAACGCGAATTCATGGAGGAACTTGACACCCCGGTTGAGATCATTTCACATTTCTACACCACCGAGTTTTACCAGCCGACGACCCTCCTCCCGTCGGACATGCAGCTATTCAATATTTACTACCTGGTCAGGGCTGAAAAACCCTACCGATTCAATATTGCCCATACCAGGAATGACATTCCCCCTGTTGATGGGGCGCAGATTTTCAGGTGGATGCGGATAGACGAATTGACAAAGGAGGATTTTACATTTCCGATTGACCGGTTCATCGTCGGGAAACTCAAAGACTGGGAGGCGGTTAGGTAGCGAGGTAGCGAGGTAGCGAAATAGCGAAATGGAGAAATGGAGAAATTGGGGAGGGATGAGAGGAAGTGGATGTTTGTATCTTTGTGGTGAAATTTTCGGATGTTGAAAATGCAAAAAATAAATACGGCGATTTTATTCGCAATGATGTTATTCCTGGTTTCCTGTAATTCTACAGGGGACAAGCCGGTCATCAGTGGAAAATTAGAGAAGGCAGCAGGGTTGAAGCTGGTCCTCCAGGAGATGGATACGCGGGAGATACACCCGGTTGATTCGGCAGTGCCCGGCAAAGACGGCACCTTCGGGTTCAACCCGGTGGTCACCGACGGTGGTTTCTGGCTGCTGAAGGCTCCTTCGGGAAAGATCATGGTGCTGTTGCTGAATCCGGGCGACAGGATAACCCTGGCAGGCAGTGCTGCCGGATTCCCCGACAAGGTGACGATGACGGGTCCGGTGGATGCCATGCTACTGAACACATTTTTTCAATCCACGCGGGGCCATGAGCGGGAAGCCGATTCCCTCGAAACGCTCCTCCTCGACAAGCAGGACAGTTGCGGTTATTATGCCCTTACGCAGAAAATAGACGCTGCTTTCAGGCAGATCTGGGATAAACAGAGGCTGCTCGAAGTTGAATTTATTAACAAACACCCGGGCTCGCTGGCATCCCTGGTGGTGTTGAACTATGCCTTCGGTCAAAGCCCGGTTCTCAGCCCTGAACAGGATCTTTCCTATTACCGGGAAACCGACTCGGTGCTTTTCAGCAAATACCCCGGCAACAAACATGTGAAATTCCACCACCAGCGGGTACAGGAACTGGAAAAGGCGATCTCATCCATGCAAAATGCCGGCAGGAACCATTGATTAGTCGCTTGTTATCAGAATTTTTTCAGTTCCAGTTCTTCACCATCAAACACCGCATAGGTGAAATGGAAGATCCAGTCGCCGAGCACCACCTGCCTTGCGTGACCGTTGATGGGTGTATCCATCGGGAGGTGATAATGGCCATAAACCAGGTAATCCAGTTCAGGATGCTGTTTCACCAGTTCATTTGAATGGACGGTGATCCGCTGCCGGATCATGTTCAGGGTATATTCCTGCTCCTTCTTTCCTTTTTCCACATGCACACTCCTGCTTTTCCCTGACCAGTAGAGAGCCATCCGGATCCCCAGGTCGGGGTGCAGCAGGCGGAACAGCCACTGGTTGAAAGGGCTTGCAAAGACCTTTTTGATGAATTTGTATCCCTTGTCGCCAGGGCCCAGGCCATCGCCATGGGCCAGGTAAAAGTTCTTACCCCCGAAGGTGCGGAATTCAGGATCACGGTGAAGGATGATGTTCAGCTCCGACGTCAGGTAGTCAAAGGCCCACATGTCGTGGTTTCCCCTGAAGAGGTGAACCGGGATCCCCGAATCGGTTATTTCGGCGAGTTTCCCCAGAAGGCGCGCATAGCCGCGGGGGATCGCCGTTTTATATTCAAACCAGAAATCGAACAGGTCGCCCATCAGGAAAATTTCTGCGGCATCGGCTGCGGCGGCGTCGAGCCAGGCCACCAGTTTCTTTTCACGCTCCAGGCTCCGGTCGTGATCGGGGATGCCCAGGTGGAAATCAGAGGCGAAATAGATTTTATGGCGCATGGATGAAATTTAAGGCAATTTACATAAAAAAAACAGCAGCCCCTCCAAAGGGGACTGCTGTTTTTCATTCATCAACTTCGCTCCCGGTTATTCAGGATGGATTGCTTCCACCGGGCAAACATCTGCACAGGCACCACAGTCTGTACAGGCTTCGGGATCGATCTTGTAGATATCACCTTCAGAAATAGCTTCCACAGGGCATTCATCGATGCAAGTTCCGCAAGCCGTACAATCATCATTAATTTTATAAGCCATGACCTATTGAGTTTATGTCCCGCAATTTAACAGGACGAGTTAATAAAGCGATTTTCATGGCAAAGATAAATATTTTCCGGGATATAGCATCCGTATATGAGATTTTTGGCCTTAAGTTTTGACTTTTGCACTTTGCCTTTTGACATTATTCAGTAACTTTGCACCTCTAAACTCAACGATGCTATGGCTAAGAAAAAAAGACCCGTTATTGAACGTGAAGAGGTGGTTGTAAAGTTCGTCGGCGATTCGGGCGACGGGATGCAGCTTACCGGCAGTATGTTTTCGGATGTTGCTGCAATTGTTGGCAATGACCTTGCCACTTTTCCTGATTTTCCCGCCGAGATCCGGGCTCCGCAGAACACGGTTGCCGGTGTTTCAGGATTCCAGGTGCACATGGGCAGTTCGAAAATTTTCACCACGGGCGACATGGTCGATGTACTGGTTGCAATGAACCCGGCGTCACTCAAAGCCAACCTGAAATGGGCAAAAAAAGGTGCGACCATCCTTACCGATACCGATGCCTACGACGAAAAATCCATTGAGAAGGCCGGCTACAAGGCCGACCCGCTTACCGACGGATCGCTCGACAGTTTCAATATGGTCAAGGCGCCGATCACCACGCTTACCAAGGACAGCCTGAAAGAACTCGGCACCGATGCCAAAACCGCAGAGCGCAGCAAAAACATGTTCGCCCTGGGGATGTTGTATTACATTTTCAACAGGGACCTGAAGCCATCCTTCAAATACTACGAAGAAAAATTCAGAAAAAAACCCGAGCTGATCACCATCAACAAGATAGTGCTCCAGGCAGGTTACAATTATGCCGATACAATTGAAGCACTGGAGTCGGTGATCCAGGTTTCGGCAGCCAACATGGAAAAAGGCCGTTACCGCAATATTACCGGGAACACGGCTACCGCATGGGGATTGCTGGCAGCCTCCGAGAAATCGGGGAGGCCGCTCTTCCTGGGTTCCTACCCCATCACCCCGGCCACCGAGATCCTCATGGAACTTTCGAAACATAAATCGCTGGGAGCAAAAGTCTTCCAGGCTGAAGATGAAATCGCGGGCATCTGCTCCGCCATCGGGGCGTCCTTTACCGGTGCCATGGCCTGCACAACCACTTCAGGTCCCGGCCTCTCACTGAAAAGCGAAGCAATCGGACTTGCCGTCATCACCGAACTTCCGCTGATCATCGTCAACGTTCAGCGCGGGGGACCCTCCACCGGGCTGCCCACCAAATCGGAGCAAAGCGACCTGTACCAGGCACTCTTTGGAAGGAACGGGGAATGCCCGGTGATCGTCGTTGCCGCTTCAACTTCAGAGAACTGCTTTTACTATGCTTATATGACAGCAAAACTGTCGATGGAACACATGACCCCGGCCATCCTGCTCACCGACGGCTACCTCGGGTTTGGTTCTACTTTGTTCCGTATCCCGAAAATGGCCGACATGCCGGAGATCAACCCGCCTATTGCCGAAGCCAACGACCCCGACTACAAACCTTACCGGCGTGATCCGGAGACCTTTGTACGCCAGTGGGCCATTCCAGGAACAGAAGGATTGCGTCACCGCGTCGGCGGACTGGAAAAGGAAAACATCACCGGCACGGTTTCGACCGACCCGATGAATCACCAGATAATGACCAACATGCGTGCGCAGAAGGTTGAAAAAGTTGCTGATTTCATTCCCGAACAGGAGATCGACGGCCCGGCCGAAGGCGACCTGCTGGTGGTGAGTTGGGGTGGCACCTATGGCGCCGTTCACTCGGCCGTAAGCCAGATGCAAAAAGAGGGCAAGAATATCAGCCACGCCCATTTCCATTATATCATGCCGCTCCCCAAAAATACGGGCACGGTATTGAAAGGCTTTAAGAAAATCGTCGTGTGCGAACTCAACAGCGGGCAGTTTGTGAATTACCTGCGCATGAAGTTCCCCATGCCAAACATCAGCCAGTTCAATAAAGTTCAGGGATTACCCTTTATGATCAATGAGTTAACGGATAAGTTTAACCAACTTTTAGAGGAGAAATAAGATGGATTTCATAAATATGACTGTTGAACGCACCAATGTTCAACTCACCAAGACAGATTTTGAAAGCGACCAAATGGTCAAATGGTGCCCCGGCTGCGGAGGCCATGCAATCCTCAGTGCGGTGGAACGCGTTTTCCCGAAAATCGGTTACCGCAAGGAGAATTTCTGCCTTGTTTCCGGCATTGGCTGTTCCTCACGTTTTCCCTACTATGTGAATACCTACGGCATCCATGGCATCCATGGACGTGCAGCAGCGATCTCCACGGGCGTGAAAATTGCAAATCCAAAGCTGAGCGTATGGACCATCACCGGCGACGGCGACTCCCTTGCCATCGGCGGGAACCATTTCATCCACGTGATCAGGCGCAATGTCGACATCAACATCCTGTTGTTCAACAACCAGATCTACGGACTCACCAAAGGGCAGTACTCGCCGACCACCCCCATGGGAAAGGTGACCAAAACGTCGCCGATGGGAACCATCGAGCATCCCTTCAACATCGGCGAACTCGTCATGGGGGCCCAGGGCACCTTTTTTGCACGCGTCCCCGACAACAACATCGCCCTGATGACCGAGTGCATGTTCGAGGCTGCAAAGCACGACGGTACCTCCGTTACCGAGATCATGGAAAACTGCATCATTTTCGCCGACAAGGCGCATGCCGGGGTTACCGGCAAGGAGACCAAGGACGAGAACATGCTGATCCTGAAGAACGGCGCCCCCATGTTGTTCGGCAAGAACAATGACAAAGGCCTTGTCCTGAAAGATACGATGCTGGAGGTTGTTGAAATCGGCAAAAATGGCGTCACCGTCGATGATATCCTCGTTCACGACCAGTACAACCAGGATCCGGGCATCCAGCTGATGCTCGCCAAACTGGCACCGCCCCACTTCCCGATGGTTTTCGGGGTCATCCGTGCCGCCATGTATCCCACCTACGACGATCTCGTTGAAGAGCAGATCAAGTATGCCAAGGAGACTTCGAAAATTAAGAACGTGGATGATCTGCTGAATTCAGGCGATACCTGGGAAATTTAGGATGGACCGGCAGCCGGCAACGGAAGTAGCCGGGGAGTGCCAGTCCATTTTCCGGCATTTAGCCTTTAAAATGGATCGTTTGATGCAATGCAGGCAAAAAAAAAAAACAATTTTGCGTGTCTGACCATTTTGATGCTAATTTTGTATCATGGAAATCAGGGATTTGATCCGTTTCAACCGTGAAAAGCAACTTTTTACCGGGAATGATCGTATCCTGCTCGCAGTGAGCGGCGGGATCGACTCGGCGGTGATGGCAGAAATGTTCCACGGTGCAGGATTCAAATTCGGCATTACCCATTGCAATTTCTCCCTGCGGGGTGGTGAAAGCGACCTGGATGAATTGTTCGTAAAATCCATGGCATACCGCATGAAGGTTCCATTTTATGCAACCACCTTCGACACCCCGGCGTTTGCCCTTCAAAACGGGATTTCGATCCAGATGGCCGCCCGCGAACTGCGTTACCGGTGGTTTGAGTCCACCAGGAAAGAACACCGTTTTGATTATGTTGCCACGGCGCATCACCTCGACGACCAGGCGGAGACCTTCCTGATCAACCTCATCCGGGGAACCGGCATCGCCGGCCTGCACGGCATTCCCCTGAAAAACGGAACAGTGATCAGGCCCATGATGTTCGCTATTCGAATGGAGATAGAGCAATATGCCCTCAGCCATCATGTCGAATACCGCCAGGATCAATCAAACAACGAGACAAAATACCTGAGGAACAAGATCAGGCATGAAATTATTCCCATCCTGGGCAGCGTCAACCCCGGGTTTGTGGCGGGGTTGACCGAGACCATCAGGAGAATCGGCGAATTCGAGCAGGTGGGCAACCGGGCGCTCGAGGACCTGTGCAGGAACCTGCTGTCAACTTCGGGGAAGGAGGTCATCATCGATGTCAACCGGCTGACCGCTGTTTCACCTGTTGAACCCCTGGCCTGGGCCCTGCTTTCACCCTTCGGCTTCAATGAGACCCAGGTGGCAAACCTGCTGACCTGCCTTGGAAGCGATCACCGGCAGTTGTTTAATTCACCGACACACCGGCTCGTGAAGGAGCGGGGGCGGCTGACCCTTACTCCTGCCGGGCCGGCAACCCGTGAAAAAACCGTGACCATTTCCCTGTTCCCCCGGCAAAAAAAAATCAGCAAACCCATCCACCTCCGGCTTAAAAGGATCTCCGATGTAAGCCGGTATGACATCCCGGTTTCTCCCTGCACAGCCAGCCTCAGCTTTGAGAAGCTTCAGTTTCCCCTGACCCTGCGAAGATGGCAGCCGGGGGATTCGTTCTACCCACTCGGGATGAAAAAAAAGAAAAAGCTGAGTGATTTTTTCATCGACGGCAAGTTTACCCTGGCCGAAAAGGAAGCCGCGTGGCTATTATGTTCAGGGAAGGATATCGCCTGGATCGTCGGGCACCGGATCGACCACCGTTTCAGGATCACCCGGGCAACCCGCGAGATTTTATGCGTCTTATCTGGTGAGGCCTGACGGTTGACTGGTAAAACCTTTTTTTCTGTTAGGGCATAAGCATAATTTTCTTTAAATTTGCCCTCTTAATTCTTCCCCGGATGAAAAAAATGCTGACCGGCCTCCTGGCCATGTTGTTGATCCCACTGTTTTCAATCTCCCAGATTCTCGACCCGGTTAAATGGACCTTCAAAACGGAGCAGGCAACCCCGGGTGAGGCCACCCTGGTGATGACTGCCCGGATTGAAAAGAACTGGCATGTCTATTCTCAGGACATACCGCAGGGCGGTGCAAAGGGGGCACCCATCGCAACAAGTTTTTCATTCACAAAAAGCGGCAATTATGAACTGGCGGGCAAGGTAACCGAAGGAAAGCCGATCCTTGAAAATGACCCGAATTTCGATATGGTGCTGAAGTTTTTCGCCGACAGGGCCGTATTCAAACAGAAGATCAAGATCCTTGATAAGAAGGATTTTGTCGTAAAGGGTGTCCTGAACTTCATGTGCTGCGACGACCATGAATGCCTCCCGCCGAATGATGTGGAATTCGAATTCAACGTCAAGGGCAACCCGAATGCCATGGAAACTGCCGTTCAGCCCCCTGCCACGAAGGTCTCCGCTGCGAAAACGGATTCTTTCAAAACAGCCGCCCTTGCCGTGGAAAAAGCCGATGCGGGGGCAAAGAAACTCGAACAGGCACAATTGGGGAAAACTGCCGCCGACAAGGCTGCCGACCAGTCACTGCTGAAGTTTTTCCTGATCGCATTCCTGGCAGGGCTGGCCGCCATCATCACCCCGTGCGTCTTCCCGATGATCCCGATGACGGTAACCTTCTTCATGCATGACACCACCAGTAAAAGCAAGGCAAAGATGGAAGCGGTTGTTTACAGTCTCTCCATCATCGCCATCTACATGATCCTCGGGGTGCTGGTCGCTGTTCTGCTGGGCGCGAATTTCAACAATTTCATCAGCACCCACTGGATACCCAATGTATTTTTCTTTGTCATCTTCATGGTGTTTGCCGCGTCGTTCCTCGGCATGTTCGAGATCACCCTTCCCAGCTGGATCGTCAATAAGGCCGACAAACAGGCCGACAAGGGCGGATACAGCGGAGCCTTCTTCATGGCATTTACCCTCGTCCTGGTATCGTTTTCCTGCACCGGCCCGATTGTCGGCGCCCTGCTGGTAAAATCGGCTGGGGGTGCACTGATCATGCCGATCATCGGGATGCTGGGCTTTTCCCTGGCCTTTGCCCTCCCTTTCGGTTTGTTCGCTTTCTTTCCCTCCTGGCTCTCGGGATTACCCAAATCAGGGGGATGGCTCAATTCGGTCAAAGTGGTGCTTGGGTTCCTTGAACTGGCGCTGGGATTGAAGTTCCTGAGCATCGCCGACCAGACCTACCACTGGCATATCCTCGACCGCGAGGTATACCTGGCCTTCTGGATCGTGATCTTCTTCCTGATGGGACTCTACCTGCTTGGCAAACTGAAGTTCAACCATGATTCCGACCTCCCGTACATCAGTGTACCCCGGATCCTCATGTCCATCGTCGTCTTCGCCTTCGTGGTATACATGATCCCAGGCATGTGGGGCGCCCCGCTGAAAGGGCTTTCAGGCTACCTCCCTCCCGAAACCTACCAGGATTTCGACATCAACGCCATCATCAAGAAGGAGGTCGCCGCCATCAGTACCGGGGGAGGCACCGCCGCAACACCGGCAACCCTTTGCGACAAACCGAAATATTCCGATTTCCTCCGGCTGCCCCACGGGCTCGAAGGCTATTTCGACTACCAGCAGGCGCTGGCATGTGCCAGGAAACAGAACAAACCCGTTTTCATTGATTTTACCGGCCACGGATGCGTGAACTGCCGACAGATGGAGGCAAACGTGTGGTCGGACCCGCAGGTGCTGAAACGCCTCCGCGAGAAGTATATCGTCACCGCACTGTATGTGGACGATAAAACGGACCTTCCCGAAAACGAATGGATCACCTCCAGGTATGACCAGAAGGTGAAAAAAACCATCGGGAAAAAGTTCGCCGACCTGCAGATCACCCGCTTCAATGTCAATTCCCAGCCCTATTACGTGCTCCTCGACACCGCCGGGAACCTCCTCACCTCCCCCAAAGCCTACGACCTGGATGTGGATGCCTTCATCAGGTTCCTGGATGCCGGGACGGATAATTTTTCAAAAGTGGGAAAGGGGAAATAAGGCCTCCCGGGCTGAAGCTGAATCAATCTTCAAATTATTATCCCATCTTTTATTGATGCAACAACCATCATCATATACTTATGTTATGTCATGAAAATATTCATACATCTTTTTATGAATTTTTTGTTATGATTTTTTTATACAATAATACAATATCTAATGAATTGCATATCTATTATTTATACGATACGAATATAAAAATATTTGTTATTTCTATACATTTTGTTAGATTGTTTTAGATTTTTCTTGACATTGGGATAACTGGTATGTATATTTGCCTCCTGTACCACCATTCATCATAATTTTATCTACATGTCAGCGAACCATTTATTTCGTGCGTGCATATTAATATGCATTGCCTATATATTTCAGCCGGTATATGGTCTGAATCCCCTTCCCGATCATGATGCGGCCCGGCCAAAGACAACTTGTATTATTTCAAGTGACAGGGAGGGGAGAACCAGGATTTCCGAAGCCCTTTCCAGGGAAACAATATACCTCACCTACGCGGGGTTCCGGTCCTCAAAGGGAGACACCATTTATCTGTTTGTCAATGACACCAGGATTCCCGAGTGTTGCCAGGTAATCGACTCTTCCCGGAATTCCGACACCTCCCGTTTTACCGTCGCTCTTACCCTGCTCGCCCGATACATGGCATTGCCGAAAGACGGGGATACGATGGTATCCTGGGGTTTTGGAAAGAAAACACCCGACTTTCGTTCTGAAAAATTCAAAGTTATTTACCAACCGTTTTCCCTGATCACTTTAAAGAAAGGCGATAAAATGGAGGTCAAACCCGGCGACCAGGTCCTGGTCCGGTCCGCCTGGCCCGGGTTAACCGATCAGATGGTGTTCCTCAATGATTTCCCGGTTCCCATCGCAAGTCTTGTCAACCTGCCCACCCCGGAAAAAAATAACTATTATTTCATCCTGAATAAAAAGGTGGCAAATGACTCGCTGGTAAATCTTTTCAACCAGGCAGGACATGGCAGGGTGGTGGTTAAAATCAGCATCGGAAAAACATTTGATACCAGGAAAGAGACAGATGTGCCGATGGTAATTGTTTTTGACAGCTGTAAAGATTACCGCCAATGGACTTCACTTATCATATTGTTGATCGTCATCATTATTGTCCAGCGGATCATCGCAAAAAATAAGCTACAGGTATTGCGGGATGCAAGCACTGCGATCCAGGATCCGCCCTTCAGCCTGGCAAAAACGCAAATGGCATTCTGGACCATCATCATCCTGCTGGCCTATTTTTATATATGGTTTCAAACAGGAGCCCTGATTCACATTACACCGCAGGTATTGATCCTCCTGGGCATCAGTGCAGGTTCCTACTTTTCTGCAAACATCATCGACAACAATGACATTGCCAATCCGCTGATCACAAGCCGGCATCAGGACTCAAACCAGTCTAAAAGTTTTTTAATGAACATCCTTTCCGACAAAGACGGGGTGAGCATTCATCGCTTCCAGAATGTCGCCTTCACCATTGCCATCGGGGGCTACTTCCTTTTTGAGGTTTATGCTTACAAGACGATTCCCGAACTTGATTCCAACCTGATCGTATTGATGGGCATCAGTTCAGCCACCTATATTGCCGTGAAACAAGGGGAAAATAAACCCGCAAACCCCGCTGGTTAACCCTGTTATGATGACACAACTGCATTTGAGAACGATAAGCGATGTAAACATCCGCAAGGGCAGCCCGTCGATGACAGCGGCAATTAAGGGCGTCATCTATAAAGACCAGGAATTTGACCTGGAGGTCGAAATTATAGACGATGACACCTGTGATGAGGTTTATCCCGGAAACCGGAAATGGTACCGGGACGGGAACGGCGATTACCTCTACAGCGGGGGGTTTGAGGAACTTTCAACGAATCAGACAACACCTCCAACTCCGGAACAACCTGATGCGGTAACCGGGCAACCCGGAAACAGCACCCCGGCTCCTGACAATCAAACACCCCCTAACTGGCAGATTGAAAAATTCGGAATCAAACAAATCTGGGAGAAAACAAAAGGGGCAGGCGTAAAAGTAGCCATCATTGACAGTGGGTTGAAGATTGACCACCCGGAATTTGATCGCAGCAAGATCATTCTTACAAGGAATTTTCTTTATACGGGTGATGATGAAACTTTAAAAAGTGATGTGACGGATGAATGTGGCCATGGTACGCATTGTGCCGGAATAATTGCTGCTAAAGGTCTTAAATGTAATGGGATAGCCCCAGAAGTGCAATTAATAATCGGGAAAATTTATAGAAAAAGAGAGGACGGTATCAACAGCACCCTTTTTGTGGAAGCTGTCAAGTGGGCATTTGAAAATGATGCTGATATTATTTCGGTGAGTCTTACGATGGACACTATGTCTGATGACGAGCAAAGAACGATGTCCTCTTTATTTATTGACAAGCCTAATGTAATGATGGTTGGATCTATTGAAAACGGAGATGATTTAGGTTTTGACAGAGCGGATATGTACCCCCCTGCTTTGACAAACGATTGCTATAGTGTTGGGAACATTGACAATAATAACAAAATCTATTACACCATGCGTTGTTCATACATTGATATTTTAGCTCCTGGTTACAACATTTATTCAACGTGGAATGATGGCAATTACAAAACTGATTCCGGATGCAGTATGTCTACTCCTTTTGTTGCCGGTATCATTGCACTCCTTCTCTCCTTTAATAATCAACAATCCCAAACCATAACCAAAAAGAAAATAATCGAAATGATTCAAAATAAAGCTACATCATTTGTGTCTTTTAGCTCTAAAAAAGACATATATCCAATCATAAACCCTGCTGGGTTATTTTCTTAAAATAGTAAACAATAATTTCAATCTCTCCATTATGAAAAAAATTTGTTTTCTTATAATTGTTGGGATAATCTGTCTGTCACTTTCAAGCATGGCAGAAAAACATACAGACAGCATTATATCTCCCTATTATAACGCTTTAAGATTAAGCGTATTAATCAAATTCAATGGTCCAACAAAAATGATCATAAATGAACATACAAACCCAGACACTTTACGTTTGCTTGGGAACTTATTAAAACCATATTTGACTGACTCTAGCCTGAAGAAGAATCCTAGTGTGACTTCAATCATTATCCTTTTAACAGACAAAAACAGTCATGAGTGCAATCCATTTATTTCGAAATATTTTACCGTTACCTCAGCTTCAGATAAAGGTGAGCCGTTAATCGTTCCAGGAAACGGTAACATTCTACCAAATGCGGTTGGTGGCCTTGACGTAACAAATATCTCAAAAGGCCTTGCTTTATTTATGATTGAACGGGCCAAACAGGAACTTAATATTGCATTTTTTGATCAGTTTAAAAATTTTGTCGAAAAAAATCCCGAGATACAAATCATGTTTCCTAAAACCTCGGAAGCACTGGCAAACTTGCTTTCCTATACTTATCCTACAATGATTCCAACACTCCGGGGAAAATTCGAAGAAGACCTTGCTGCATTACCTGTCCATTTTGAAAAAATCTTCGACTTACCGCGTTACCAGAAATTATCGGAACAATACCCTGCAATAAAAGTGGTTTTTAAATCTATTCCTCTTTTATTTCAATTGGGAAACAAATCCTATGCTCCTATAGATATAATAAGGGATTTTGCAGCTTTTCCTGAGTGGAAAGAGGCTCCCAAAGATAGTGATTTTCAGAATACAGGAAATGCAATAAAATTAGCTGGAATTCTTTCTGAAAGTTTACGTATCAATATTGGAAAGGATTCCTCAGGATGGGTTACACCCAAAAAATTATATGATGATATTATCAAAGACCCAATAACTAAAAACTTATATATTGGATTGGTATTTGGGATGATTAGAAAAGAAGAGATCGTGTTTTATACAAAATCTGGTAAAATTAAGCTGGCTGACACCCTTATAAAAAGATCCACCTTTATAACCTTATATCAGGATCAGTTACTTCAACTAACAGAAACCATTTCATCAGAAATAAAAGAGATCAAAAAAACCTTGAGTAAAGGTGAGCAACCCACTGTTGAGAATTATAACCGATATCTTTCATCTTGCATTGATGCGGTTGAATTGGGATTTGATATTGCCAAGTATTTTAATGTTTCAATTAACAATTATCCGGACTACATTATTATTTTTAGAAATGTCAATGATTTATATAAAAATATTTACAACAGACAATACACTCCTGCCATCATAAATTCCATAACCATAATTGATAAAACAATCACACTAATTGGAAATAACGTACAACAAGGCAAGGGTAAGGCAAAAAATGACAACTTGGCAAAAATTACAAAATTTCAAAACAGGCTGACCGATTTGTCAAGGTATGGGATATTTATGTCCAACATGACGCAGGCACAGTCCCCGGAGGAGGTTCAGAATGCAATTGAAGCAGCGGCTCTACCGGTTGGCAGTTCGGTTATTAAAAAATATTCCGATTTCAATATTTCGATACAATCTTATGTGGGGGCATATTGCCTATTCAATAAAAGCACAAGTTCCACTGTTAATACATGGAACAACTCATTTGGTATAACCGCCCCGATTGGTGTCTCCTTTAGTACTGGCCTTCGTAATGCAGGTTCAATTAGTTTATTTGGGTCCCTGATTGATCTAGGAGCGATAGTAGATTATGATTTAAAAACAACCACCGACACTGCACATAAGACAACAACGACAACCAAAGATTTTAAGATTGAACTGGGACAAATATTCTCACCGGGAGTTTACCTCGTTTACGGTGCAGGGGCCAAAATTCCGTTATCTTTGGGAATCGGAGCTCAATATGGACCTGGCTTAGGGAAAGTTAATAACGGACAAACAATCGTAAATAATCCTTCATGGCGTTATTCTGTTTTTTTATGCGTGGATATTCCTATGTTTAATCTGTTCAACAAAACAGGGGTTCCATGGAAACATTGTGTGGGAAAGGGAAAATAAAATTGGTTTTAAGGTTCTTTGCAAGCAATGCAGGCATCAATTTTCTTCAACCTCATCTGTCAGATATCTATAAATTTAAGCTACCGATGGAGTTGACTATTTGACCTGTCAACTGCTAATACCCCAGTTAAAACATTAGCATTCAGCTTGCTGTGGAAGTGTATCATTTTATTTGCTTTCCATGAACTTCAACAAATTGTGCGAAACAATGATGTTGCTTAAAAAATAAACAATCCGAAGTTTTTAAATATCATTTGATTAGCATCTCAATCCCTGTAAATCAAAATTTCATATCATGGAAAAGAAAAGAGATACCTGGGCCAAAGTTGAAATCATCGTAAACATTATTGCCACCATTGCCATCCCGGTTGTGATTTGGACGCTTGGCATATATATTACAAACCAGCAGCGGGAGGCGGACGCCAATAAACTCCGGGTGGAAAACAACGCCACGCATGTGACAAACCTGTTGCAGCATCTTTCTAGCCAGAACCGTCGGGAAAGGCTGCTGGCTGCGAAAGTTACTGAATACTTTTCCCAAAACAAATTACTTCCGCCAGAACTAAAGCCCGTTCTTCTGGAAATTGCAAAAAATGATTCCGACAGCGTTGTCGCAAGTGTTGCAAAAAAAACATTGATGACCGATTCAGCAAACGGAAAAGCTGCTCATAAGGAATATGCCGGAGCTCTACAGAATTTCCCCGTGCGGGTCTATATCCAGATTGCCAATAAGAGCCAACTGAAGACCGCCAACCTCCTGCAGACCGATCTTCGCAAACTAGGAATGAATGTCCCCGGTATAGAAAATATTGAAAATAAGGTCGCCCCCCCATCAACCGCAGTTGTTCGATTTTTCAATGATGCCGACCAGGGTGTTGCCGATAACATTAAAAATATCCTTGTATCATACAAAATGAATTCTCCGTTAGCGACACAGGTAAAAGGACTTAAAGCCAAACAGGGCACGATTGAAGTCTGGTTCAGTAAAACGGACCCGTAAGGTGTATTCGCCTTTTTATTAATTTGGCCCTGGCTTCCAGTGTGTTGCCCGGGATATTGTTTTACCTAGTATTCACATCTAATAATTACAACATATGTTAAACGCAGTCATCGACATCTCCCACCACAATACCATCCGGAGCTTTACGGATGTGCAGCAGGCAGGGATCATGGGAATCATACATAAAGCAACGCAGGGAACGGGATATTTTGACCCGACTTTCAATACGAACCGGGCAGCCATCGAGGCGGCCGGGCTACTCTTCGGGGCCTATCACTTCGGCGTGGGGGGCGATCCCGTGGCACAGGCCGATTTTTTCCTGTCAAAGGCCGGGAACAACACGCTCCTGGTCCTGGATTTTGAGCCCAATACGCAGGGGCCTGACATGAGCATGGCCGAAGCAGAACAGTTCGTCCACCGCATCCGGGAGGTGACCGGGCGCTACCCCGGGCTTTATTCGGGTCATACGATCAAGGAGGCCGTGGCCGCCGCGGGGATTACAAGCCCGGATCAAACGGAACTGTCGAACTGCTGGCTGTGGATCGCACAGTACACAACCGCCGCCCAGCCCGTGATACCACGGATCTGGCCATCGTGGACCCTGTGGCAGTATACCGATGGAGCTGCCGGGAGCCCTCCTTACGATGTAAATGGCATCGGCCGCTGCGACCGCGACCAGTTCTATGGAACCGCCGATGACCTGAATGCTTTCTGGGCCACGAACAGCGGGGCCCCTGCATAGGACGGATCATCGGGTGTTTCATTGAATCATCCGGAAAAATAACAACCTTAACCTCCGATCATGGAAAACCGGGATCAGCCTGGTGTGGATAACACACTCGTAATACATTATCTTACTTTGCGACAACTTATCGGCATCCTTGGAATCCTGCTGCCGGTCTTCCTGATCGTGGGTTCATTCCTGACGGAATGCAAACACATAGAGGCCTCCATCAGCGATTTTTACTACACCCGGCTGAGGGATGTGTTCGTGGTTACCCTCAGCGCGGTGTCCCTGTTTTTATTCACTTACAAGGGGTATGACCCCCTGGATAAGATCATGACCAACCTGGCCGGCGTTTTCGGACTGGTCGTCGCATTTTTCCCAACGACTTTTTACCCGGGGATCTGCGTACCCTGCTTCAGCATCTATCCTTCCAGGGTCCCGGCTGTCCTGTTGCCCTGCTATCACGGCATGGCGGTCGGCGCGATACACCTCACGGCAGCTTCGTTGTTCTTCATCACCCTCGCCTTTATTTCATTTTTTCTTTTTACCAAGGTGTCTGAAACAGGGACTCCGACCCCGCAGAAGATCGTCCGCAACAGGATTTACCGGATATGCGCATGCATCATGATCGGTTGCATCCTTTTACTGGTGCCCTATTTCACCATCGCTACCGTGAAATCACATCTTGACAGGTACAACCTGGTGTTCTGGATGGAAACCATTGCCTTGTGGGCCTTCGGGACCTCCTGGCTGATCAAGGGGGAATTCATACTGAAAGACAAACCGATGGTTGCCTGACAACTGAACGCCATAGCATCCATGGCTGGTTCCGCGATATCGTCTTTAAACCCGGCTGCCCGTGTACATTTCGGTAAAATACCGGTAGAAAAGGGGAATCGTTTCTATTCCCCTGAAGAAATTTTCCAGCGGGTAACTTTCATTGGGCGAGTGGCAAGCATCCGATTCGAGGCCGAACCCCATGAGGATCGTCTTGACGCCCAGCACCTCTTCAAAATCGGGAATGATGGGTATGCTTCCCCCGCTGCGCACGGGGATGGGCCTGGTGCCGAATGTTTCGGCGATGGCTCTGCCGGCGGCCTGGTAGGCAATGGTATCGATGGGTGATACGTAGGACTGCCCCCCATGAAGCATTTCGACTTTGATCTTTACCGATTTTGGAGCGATAGACTGCAGGTGCTTCGCGAACAGTTCGCCGATTTTCCGGTAATCCTGGTTGGGAACCAGGCGCATCGATATCTTCGCCCAGGCTTTGGAAGGCAGGACCGTTTTCGTGCCTTCGGCGGTATAACCGCCCCATATCCCGTTCACATCGAGGGTCGGGCGGATCCCGGTGCGCTCTTTCGCCGTAAAACCGGCTTCGCCGAACAGCTCCTCCACCCCCAGGTTTTTCATGTATGCCGCTTCGTCGAAGGGGGCCTTCGCCATTTCATCGCGTTCGCCGCGGCTGATCTCCACCACATCGTCATAGAAACCCAGGATGGTGATGCGCCCGTCGTCGTCCGTGAGCGAAGCGATCATCCTGGCGAGTGCATTGGCGGGGTTGGCGACCGCCCCCCCGAAGATGCCCGAGTGAAGATCGATGTTGGGGCCGGTCACCTCCACCTCCATGTAGGTGAGTCCGCGCAACCCTATGGTGATGGACGGATTCTGCAAACTGATCATGCTGGTGTCGGAAACCAGGATGATGTCCGATTTCAGCATATCTTTATACTTCCTGATGAAGGGGCCTATGTTCATCGAGCCGACCTCCTCCTCTCCCTCGATCATGAATTTCACATTGCAGGGAAGGGTCCCGGTTCGGACCATCAGTTCAAAGGCCTTGGCCTGCATGAACGACTGCCCCTTGTCGTCATCCGCGCCCCTGGCGTAGATCCGGCCATTGCGGACCTCGGGTTTGAACGGCGGCGACTCCCACAACTCCAGCGGATCAACCGGCATGACATCATAATGTCCGTATACCAGGATGGTGGGCAGGGCGCTGTCTTTGATCTTTTCACCATAGACGATCGGGTTGCCGTCGGTCAGAAAAAGTTCGCTGCGGTCGCAGCCTGCCTCGCGAAGTGTTTTCCGCCAGTATTCGGCGGCTTTGATCATGTCGTCCTTGTGTGTGGCGACCGAACTGACCGATGGTATGCGGATCAGCCCGAAAAGCTCCTGCAGAAAGCGGTCCTTGTGTTCCGCGATATATTGCCTGATGTGTTCCATGGTCCCTGTTCAAAATTCCGGGCAAAGGTATAATTTTTAACAGTTTCCGGGCCGGCGCGTGAAGATGAAAGGTAAAATTATGGATCACAAAGTGCAGCATTCCGGGCAGAAGGGTTTCGTTGGTTCCATTTTTCGCAGACCGGCTGGTTCTCCAATCATGCAATTATCTGTATATTTGGACCGAAATTGACACCTATGATGGACAAATTCGATTATCTGAACCAGATGGATAATTCCGTGATTGACGGGTTATTCGAACAATATAAACTCGATCCGGCCTCCGTGGATGAAGGCTGGCGCAAATTCTTCGAGGGTTTTGAATTCTGCCAGAAGAATTACAAGGCGGCAGAAGGCGAGGCGTTCATGTACCCCAATGAATTCAAGGTGATGAACCTGATCGCCTCTTACCGCAACCGGGGACATCTTTTCACCAGGACCAACCCGGTACGCACCAGGCGGAAATATTCGCCGACCCTCGACATTGAAAATTTCGGGCTGACAACCGACGACCTGCAAAAGACCTTCCAGGCAGGAAAAGAACTCGGGCTTGGAAACGCGAAGCTTTCGGAGATCATCAGCCACCTCAACCAGACCTATTGCCAGTCGATCGGTGCCGAATTTTATTACATCCGCCGCCCTGAAATCGTGGAATGGTTCAAGCAAAAAATGGAACCGCAGCGAAACACTCCTGATTTCAGCCTGGAGGAAAAAAAACGCATCCTTCGCAAGCTGGCCGACGGCGTGCTTTTCGAAAAGTATATCCATAAAAAATTCCCCGGGCAGAAAAGCTTTTCGCTCGAAGGGGTCGAATCGCTCATCCCTGCCCTGGAAACGGTGATCCGCAAGGGGGCGGCACTCGGCATCCGTGAATTTGTGCTCGGGATGGCCCACCGTGGCAGGCTGAATGTGCTCGGGAACATCATGCAAAAACCCTTTACCCAGATTTTTTCGGAGTTCGAAGGGAAGGAATATGAAGACGAAGAGCTGTTGGGTGATGTGAAATACCACCTCGGATATTCCTGCGAAGTTACCACCCCCGACAACAACAGGGTAAACCTCACCCTGGCCCCGAACCCGTCGCATCTTGAAGCCGTCGACCCGGTCGTCGAGGGCATCACCCGTACAAAGATCGACCAACAGTACCATGGCGACAATTCGAAAGCAGCCTCCATCCTCATACACGGCGATGCCTCCGTATCAGGACAGGGGATTATTTATGAACTGGTCCAGATGGCCGACCTGGAGGGATATAAAACCGGCGGGACCATCCACCTTGTGGTGAACAACCAGATCGGTTTCACTACCAACTATCTCGACGGCCGTTCCAGTGTATACTGCACCGATGTGGCCAAGACGATCCAGTCGCCTGTTTTCCATGTCAATGCCGACGATGTGGAGGCTGTGGTTTATACCGTGCAGCTGGCCATGGAATTCCGGGCTGCTTTTCACAAGGATATTTTCATCGACCTGCTGGGCTACCGCAAATATGGCCACAACGAAAGCGACGAACCCCGCTTTACCCAGCCCATCCTGTACAAGATCATTGAACAGCATCCCGACCCGCTCGAGATCTACCTCAGCAAACTGGAGGCTGAAAACACCCTGCCCCTGATCGATGTGACAGGAATTAAAGCAACCATCAACAACCTCCTCGACGAAGGGTTTGAGAACGCCAAAGCCATTATCAAGGGCGATATTGATCCCTTCCTCGGCAGTTTGTGGACATCCATGAGAAAAGCCGTGCCGGCCGATTTCATCACATCCCCGCCAACCGCTATTCCTCCTGAACTCCTTCAGCTGATCGGTGAAAAACTGACCGCACTTCCCGCGGGTAAAGCTTTCTTCCGCAAGATCATCAAGATGCAGGAAGACCGGAAGGCGATGATTGAAAACGGGAAACTCGACTGGGCCATGGGCGAGCTCCTCGCCTATGGTTCCCTGCTCACAGAGGGGCACCCGGTGAGACTATCGGGCCAGGATTGCCAGCGCGGCACTTTCAGCCACCGCCATGCCGTGCTTACGGTGGAGGATTCGGAAGAAAAATTCATCCCGCTTGCCCACATCTCCGGTTCGCAGGCCACCCTGAGCATTTACAACTCGCTCCTCTCCGAATACGGGGTGCTTGGATTCGACTATGGTTACGCCTTCGGAACCCCGGATGGTCTGACCGTGTGGGAGGCGCAATTCGGTGATTTCAGCAATGGCGCCCAGGTGATCATCGACCAGTACATCAGCAGTGCCGAGGACAAATGGAAGGTGATGAACGGTATTGTCCTGCTTCTCCCCCACGGCTATGAAGGGCAGGGACCCGAACATTCCTCCGCCCGGGTTGAGAGGTTTCTCTCCATTTGCGGCCACCACAATATCCAGATCGTGAATTGCACCACCCCGGCCAATTTCTTCCATGTGCTGCGCCGGCAGATTGCCTGGCCATTCCGCAAACCCCTGGTGGTCTTCACGCCGAAAAGCCTGCTCAGGCACCCGCGCTGCGTTTCCGCTCCAGGCGAATTCACAACCGGCAACTTCCGCGAAGTGATGGATGATGACGGGGCCGACCCCGCAAAGGTGCGCAGGGTGGTTTTCTGCAGCGGCAAAGTGTATTATGACATCCTCGAGGAAAAAGAAAAAATTCAGAAAGAGGATGTTGCCATCATCCGCCTCGAGCAGCTATACCCGCTGCCCGTCACCCAACTCAACCAGGTTACCGAAAAATACAGCCTGGCGACCCACTGGGAATGGGTCCAGGAAGAGCCGGTCAACATGGGGGCGTGGAAGTACATCTCCATCAATTTCACCTCGGTACCGCTGCATCATGTCGCCCGGCCGGCAAGCGGCAGCCCCGCAACCGGTTCGTCCAAGCTGCACAAGATCCAGCAGCGGCTCATCGTCGAAAAGGCACTCGGAAAATGCACCTGCGAGCACGCGAACGGATCCTGCAGGCTTCATTGCACCGAGCATGAAGTTCAGGTGATCTGAAGAAAATAGCAACCGGCAACCCATCATGAAGCATCAGGATGCACGAAGCTCATCCCGATAATTCCATATCTTTGTACCTTAATTCATCGCTATGGCAACCGAGATCAAAGTTCCCAGTCCGGGAGAATCCATCACCCAGGTGCAACTCGCCAAATGGCTTGTTGCCGACGGTGAAGCAGTTGAGAAAGACCAGGAGATCGTCGAGATCGACTCCGACAAAGCCTCCTTCCCCGTGACAACGCCCGTTGACGGTGTGGTCAGGATCAAGGCGCAGGAGGGCGAAACGATCGCGGTCGGGGCGGTGATCGCCTTGATAGAAGAATCGGCCGGGAAACCAAAAAATTCAACGGTGCAAAGCCAAAACGAAGAGACCCCGGCCGTAAGCCCGGCAGTGACCACTGCCACCCCGGTCATTTCACCCCCGGTTTCCGAAAAAATCCCCGTGGCCGTCCATGCCTCCCCGCTGGCACGTAAGATACTGGAAGAGAATAAGGTGAACCCGGCTGATATCATCAATGCCTTCCCCGGGAAAAAGATCACGCGGAAAGATATTGAATCGTTTATACGCCGGAAAAAAGAGGGCACCCCGGACCGGGTGGCCGGCGGGTCGCGCGAAACAGACCGCAAGAAGCTGACCACCCTGCGGCTGAAACTGTCGGAACGGCTGGTCTCGGTCAAAAACCAGACCGCCATGCTGACAACGTTCAACGAAATCAACATGCAGGCGATCATGAAGACCCGTGAAAAGTACAATGATGTTTTCAAAGAAAGATACGGCGTCGGTGTTGGTTTCATGTCATTTTTCACCAGGGCCGTCGTCATCGCCCTGCAGGAATTTCCACAGGTGAATTCAATGCTTGACGGCGATGAACTGGTCATCCCGAGGTTTGTCGACATCGGCATCGCCGTGAGTGCACCCAAGGGACTCGTCGTGCCGGTACTGCGGAACGCTGAGATGATGAGCATGGCCGAAATTGAACTGAAAATCAAGGAACTTGCCGGCAGGGCCCGCGATAACCGGATCACCATTGACGACATGAAGGGTGGAACCTTTACCATCACCAACGGTGGGGTTTTCGGTTCGCTCATGTCAACGCCCATTCTCAACCCGCCGCAGAGTGCGATCCTGGGGATGCATAAAATCCAGGACCGGCCCATCGCCGTCAACGGGCAGGTTGTGATCGCCCCGATGATGTATGTGGCGCTTTCCTATGATCACCGTGTCATTGACGGCCGTGAATCGGTCAGTTTCCTGGTCAGGATCAAGGAACTGCTGGAAGAACCGGTCAGGATACTCACCGGGGGTCTCGATCCCGTTAAGCTTTTGCTTGACCTTTAAAATTATCCCATGAGAAAGTGTGTTGATTTCCTTGTGATCGGATCGGGAATAGCAGGGCTGACTTTCGCCCTCAAGGTTGCAAAATATGGCAAGGTTTGCATCATCACCAAGTCGAAGATGGATGATACTGCCACCAGCTGGGCGCAGGGTGGCATCGCCGCCGTGATGTACACCCCCGATTCGTACGAAAAACATATCCGCGACACCATCATTGCAGGCGACGGGCTTTGCGACGAAAAGGTCGTGCGGTTCACCATCCAGGAATCGACCGAACGCATCAGGGACCTGGTGAAATGGGGTGCGAAATTCGATAAGACAAAAAGCGGCAGGTACGACCTCGCCAAGGAGGGCGGGCATTCAGAATACCGCGTACTGCATCACAAGGACAGCACCGGTCGTGAGATCGAAAACACCCTGCTCGACCAGGTCAGGAGACACCCCAACATCGAAATCCTGGAGAACCATTTCACCATCGACATCATCACCCAGCATCATCTTGGCGTGGAGGTCAACAGCCGGACGCCCGACATCACCTGTTACGGGGCCTTTGTCCTCAACCCCAGGACCCATCTTGTTGATACGGTATTATCCAAAATTACCCTTATTGCCACCGGCGGAGCAGGGAACGTATACAATATTACCACCAACCCGCTGATCTCGACCGGCGACGGCATTGCCATGGTATACAGGGCGAAAGGCGCTGTAGAGAATATGGAATTCATCCAGTTTCACCCCACCGCGCTTTACCACCCTGAAGAGAAACCCGCATTCCTCATCTCCGAAGCGGTGCGCGGTTTCGGAGCGGTGCTGAGAACCCGGGACGGCAAGGAGTTCATGCACAAGTACGATTCGAGGCTTTCGCTGGCCCCGCGCGACATCGTTGCCCGTGCCATCGACAATGAACTGAAGCTGAGCGGAGATGATTACCTGTGGCTCGACTGCCGCCACCTCAGCAAAAATGAACTGATCAACCATTTCCCAACTATCTACGCCAAATGCCTGAGCAACAACATAGATATCAGCAAGGACATGATCCCGGTGGTACCTACGGCCCATTATACCTGCGGCGGGATCAAGGTGGATGAATTCGGGCGGAGTTCTATCCTGAACCTCTATGCTTCGGGCGAGTGTTCGTCAACCGGCCTGCATGGCGCCAATCGCCTCGCATCCAACTCCCTGCTCGAATCGCTCGTATTCTCGCACCGCGCAAGCGTGGACGCCATCAGCCAGGTTAAGCAGATCAGCCATTGTCATGAAATCCCCGACTGGAACGCAGAGGGGATGGTACTGAACGAAGAAATGATCCTGATCACCCAGTCGATGAAGGAGCTGCAGGCCATCATGAGCAGCTATGTCGGCATTGTCAGGTCAAACCTCCGTCTGCAGCGCGCCTTCGACCGGCTCGAACTGCTTTACCGCGAATCGGAAGACCTGTACAACAAATCGATCCTGACCCAGCGACTGTGCGAATTGAGGAACCTGATCAACATCGGTTACCTCATCATCAAAGGTGCGCAACGCAGGAAGGAAAGCAGGGGCCTGCATTTTTCGCTCGACTACCCTAAAATCACTTCGCAAAAAGGCTGACCGGGGATGGCAGCACCCCACCGGGATATTTCGATTTAGCAACTTAATCTGAATGCAATGGCATTAATCAAATCCGTAAAAGGCGTGGTGCCGCAAACGGGCAAAAACTGTTTCCTGGCCGACAACGCCACCCTCACCGGCGACGTGGTCATGGGCGACGACTGCAGTGTATGGTTCAACGCCGTTGTGCGCGGGGATGTACATTCGATCAGGATCGGCAACAACGTGAACATCCAGGACGGGGCCATCATCCACTGTACCTACCTGAAAGCCCCGGTCACCATCGGGAACAACGTATCAATCGCGCACAGGGCCATCATCCATGGATGCACCATCCACGACAACGTCCTGGTAGGGATGGGCGCCATCATCATGGATGGCGCCGTGATCCACAGCAACTCGATCATAGGCGCAGGGGCGCTCGTCACCGAAGGCACCGTGGTGGAATCAGGATCCGTATGGGCGGGGCTTCCCGCGCGGAAGGTGAAAGACATCGACCAGGCCCTGCTCGAAGGCCAGGTAAACCGGATCTCACGGAATTACAAAATGTACGCGGGTTGGTACGACGAAATTTCAGAGCAGTAAGGCTTACCGGATGATGATCTCGTCGGCGAACAGCCAGCTCTTTTGACCTTTGCCCGCGTGCCATTTCGGACATCTGCCCCTGTTTTTCGCAAACACCCTGACATACCTGAAAGACGCAGGGTGATTTTCTGCGGCCGACCGGCCATCCCTGGGAATATAAATGGGTTTAGCCTCCCGTATATTATGCCAGGTATAGGCTTTAATGGAGGCATCGCGGACCTTCTTCAGTTCCGTACCAGGGAATTCCGCCACTTTTGTGAAGTTCAACCCGTCGTCGGAAATACTGATTTCCACCTGCTTCGGCAGGAAAATCCATGCCCCCGCATCCTCAAGCATCGAAACAGTGACCGAATCAGCATGGTAAACGGCACCGAGATCGACCACTGCATCCAGGTCAACCCCAAGGTAGCCCTGCCAGTGCCCGTCGGAGTATATCACCGAGCCGTTGATGCCGTCGAGCAAGGCATTTTTCCCGCCGGGGTATTCCTCTGAAAATGGAAATACCGTCGAAACATGCCTGTCCACCCCGAGGTGATTGCGGTATACGATCCTGCTGGTGATCGCTGAGCCAAGAGCGCCTTTGAAAGCACGGGCCCTGACATCCGCTGAACCATCGAGCAGGATGCTGTCGCGGTAAACCGGCGAGCCCGGCCCGGGGTCACCTCCGTTGAGCGTATAATGAATCCGGCAGTCTTTATCATTGCATGACATGACGATATGCTTCTTTTTACCTGTGCTGTCGGGGTTTATGTCAATTTTTACATTCCTGACCAGCAGGGAAATGGTATCCGTTCGGAACGCGGAAGCCGGCAATCCAGCCTGGTTGAACAGGTTGACCGAATCGGCATCGTTAAAGGCATACCTCAGGAACAGGGGGTTTCGGAGACTGTCGGATGCAACGACCAAGGTTCGGCCCTCGATCCGGGCTCTTGCCGGTTTAAAGATTCCGTCGCTCCCCGCCAGTGCAAAGCATGAAGGGGTTCCTCCCTTCGAAAAAAGACTGTCGGCCGCATCAAAAAACACCCGGAATCCGTTTCCCTCCCTCCTGGCCTCCGTGAAGACAGGTCCGGAATGAAATACGTGAACATTCCCGTAGGTCTTTGCCATCGCAAGCAGGGCAAGCCTCTGCCCCACAGCAGGCTTGTTTTTCGGATGGATGTCGAGGGTGTTGCCGATATCCATCGTCACGGCCATACCCGTATTCGGAAGAAGGAGCGCTTTCGCCTGTGCCTCACGGAGATAAGCAGCAGCCGGGAAAGACTCGTGGTAATCGAAGGGAGCGATCTGGACAAAATAGAAAGGAAAATCCCCGAGGTTCCAGGCGTTTCTCCAGTTCCGGATCATGGCGGGAAAGAGGGACCCGTAAAGATCGGCATCCGTTATGTTGGTCTCGCCCTGGTACCAGATGACACCCCTGATACCATATTTTCGGAGCGGATGGATCATGGCATTGTATAGCCCCGACAGCCTGTTTATGCGGCGTACCTGCGCGTTGGGAGAGGCAAGATAGTACCGGAGGAGGGGGTCGGATGCCACCGTGGTGCTGTCGGTCCAGGCTTCGGCAGGGGTGCCTCCGATGGCCGAACAGATCAGCCCGACGGGGACGCCAAGCCAGTCGGAAAGGCATTTCCCGAAAAACCAGGCTGTGGCGCTGAAACCCGCAACGCTCTTCACCCCGGCATGCTGCCATGCAACTGCGCAGGAATCCATCGGTTCACGGGCTGTAGCGTGTTTCACCATGCAAAGCCTGACCGTTGAATAACCGTTCTTTTTCAGCTCCTTTTTCTCCTGCGGAAACAATTTCCAGCCGCCGAGCATCCTGATGGTAAATTCCATGTTCGACTGCCCGGAACAGAGCCATACCTCACCAACCAGCACATCGGATAAAACAATGGTATTATCACCCTTTACCGTAAGCGTATAGGGTCCCCCGGCCCTGCCGGTCGGGATCCGGGTCAGCCAGGTGCCGGAGGTATTCGTTGTGACCGTGACGCTTTCATCGAGCCAGCTTGCCTTCACCGTGACTTTCTCCCCGGGAGTTGCCCAGCCCCAGATATTCACGACCGACTCTCTTTGCAGGACCATCCCCGGGGAAAGTACCGAGGGCAGCCTGACAGCAGCCTTTCCGGGCTGTGCCGAAAGCAACAAAATGATAATGACCAGCTTCCTCCAAAACATCATAAGCAACGGTATTTAAAACAATATTAAGAAAAAAGGCTTTAGGTTCAATAAAATAAAATCTCCCTATCTTTGCTGGTCGAATAAGGAATGCTGATCACACGCCAAACTGATTGAGTATGAATAAACCAGGCATGGGTCCGACCCTGTTGCTCTTCGTTATTTGTTGTTTCTGGTCTGCCGTTGCCAGGTCGCAGGAGGTCAAGCCTTCTGAAAATGAAGCCATATTCAATGTGGTTGCCACCAGTAAAAGCGGTAAACCAAGGCAGGGGGAGGTTATTTCGCTCATCAGCCTGAAATCGAAAAAGAGCTATGCGGGCACCACAAATTCCGACGGGAAATGCACCATCAACATGCCTTCAGCCGACAAATACGACATTTTTTACAAATATTTCGGCCAGCAGGTCAGGTATCATGACATCGACGTTCCCGGCGGCGACCACCGGATGACCTATACCTTCAACATGAAGTATGACCCGCCGAAGGTTTTTGAACTGAAAAATGTCTTTTTCGACACAGGCAAAGCCTCCCTGCGGCCGGAATCGGGCCCCGCGTTGAACGAACTCGTGGAGGCCCTGAAGGCGAAACCATCCCTGGTGATCGAGATTGCAGGCCATACCGACAACGTGGGATCGGTTGAATCAAACCAACAGCTTTCCGCGGGCCGGGCACAGTCGGTCAGGAATTACCTGCTGCACAAAGGGGTTGCCCCCGGGCAGGTAACCGCAAAGGGATACGGCGAAACGCAGCCTGTTGCTGATAATTCAACTGATGAGGGCCGCCAGAAAAACAGGCGGACCGAAGTAAGGATCATAAACGATTAACCATGCGTTCTGAAATTACCGCAAACAACGAATACCACACACCGGAAAACACATCACACCTGCTGCTGGACCGGATTACCTTCTGCACCCGTTTTGTTTTCACCGGGCTCTTTTTAAGAACGGTCTTCAGGTCGCGCAGTCTCGCCCGCAAAGGAGTTTACGATGCGCAACATTGGATCCAATCCTCACACGATATCTTCACCGACGTTGAAAGGGTCGGAGGCAGAATCCAGGTTACCGGCCTCGACCATATCAGGAACTGCCCGGGGCCGGTGATCTTCCTGAGCAACCACATGAGCACGCTTGAAACCATGATCCTGCCCGGGATCATTCAGCCCCTTGCCGATGTCACCTTCGTGGTTAAGGAGGCACTGGTGAAACACTGGGCTTTCAGGGATGTCATGCTTTCACGCAAACCGATCGTGCTGAGCCGTTCAAACCCCCGCGAAGACCTTCTCATCGTCATGAAACAGGGGGCAGAACGGTTGAAAAACGGCATCTCCGTCATTATCTTTCCACAAAGCACGCGGAGGATCGAATTCCGCCCCGCAGAATTCAATTCACTGGGTACAAAACTGGCAGCCAGAACAGGCACCTGGGTCATCCCTACCGCGGTTAAAACCGACTTCTGGGGATTTGGCCGGTTTTCGAGCTACCTTGGACCGATCGACCGGAAGAAACCGGTCCATATTGCCTTCGGGGAACCCATCAAGGTAACCGGGACGGGAAAAGAGGAACACCAGCAGGTCATCGACTTTATTTCCGGTTGTCTCGAACAATGGAAACAGGCGGATCGGAAAGCAGGCAAATAAACACGAAATGGAACCCTGGAAAAAGAATCCCATTGTCTACGAGATCAATACCTGGGTCTGGCTGTGGGAACTGAGCCGGAAATACGGCTACCCGGTTACGCTGGGCAACATCCCCGGCGAAACCTGGGACGAGATCGCACATCTCAACATCGAAGCCATCTGGCTCATGGGGGTCTGGGAAAGAAGCCCGGCCGGGATCGCCATTTCAAACAACCACCCCGGAAACCTTGCCGATTTTCAGAGAGCGCTCCCCGATTTCACCTTTGCCGACAACGTTGGTTCACCCTATTGCGTGCGGCGATACGTGGTTGACGAACAACTTGGCGGAGACCAGGGGCTGGCTGTCACGCGCAACCAGCTTGCTGGTTACGGGATCAGGCTGATCCTCGATTTCGTGCCAAACCACCTGGCCCACGATCATCCCTGGGTGGAAGAATTTCCCGAATATTTTATCCGCGGAACGCTGGAAGACCTTCGGGACGACCCGGTAACCTTCAGGCAGAAAGGCGAAACAATTTTTGCATGCGGCAAGGATCCCTTCTACCCCGCATGGGAGGATGTGCTGCAGGTCAATGCTTTCCACCAGGGACTGCGTGAAGCCGTCATCGAAACCATGATCAGGGTATCGGGACAGTGCGACGGTGTTCGTTGCGATATGGCCATGCTTTTGATCAGCGATGTTTTTGAACAGACCTGGGGAAAACGGGCCGGGGGCAGGCCTGCTTTTGAATACTGGGTTGAACTGATCCCGGCGGTGAAACGCAGCAACAGCGATTTTATCTTTATTGCCGAAGCTTACTGGGACCTTGAATGGGAACTTCAGCAGCAGGGGTTCGACTATTGTTACGACAAGCGGCTGTACGACCGGCTGGAGCATGACAGTGCAGCAAGCATCAGGCTTCACCTGACGGCTGATACCGGTTTCCAGTCAAAACTGATCCGCTTCATCGAAAACCATGACGAGCCGCGTCATGTTGTAGCCTTTCAGCCCGGAAAGAACAGGGCAGCCGTGGTGATCTCCTCCACCCTGCCCGGCGCAAAGCTATATCATGAAGGCCAGTTTGAAGGTCGCAAGGTGAAATTGCCGGTGTTTCTCCGCCGGCGTCCCGACGAACCTGTCGATACCGATCTGTTCGGCTTTGTCCAGCGGCTGCTCACCACGGTTCACCAGTCCGTTTTCAAAGAGGGAGTGTGGCAGCTTTGTGAATGTACCGGCTGGGTTGACAATGACACCTCCAGGGAACTGCTGGCATGGACGTGGCATGATGGTTACGACCGGTACCTGGTGGTCGTAAACTACTCCGCAAAGGCAGCCCAGGGCCATGTGTGGCTGCCGGGAGACGACCTGGCGGGTTCCGGCTGGCAGCTGTCTGATACCATTACCGGCATCACCTTCCAGTGCAACGGTGATGATTTGCATAACCAGGGGCTCTACGTGGCCCTCGGTCCATGGCAAAACCACCTGCTCCGGTTTTACCCTGCCTGATCCAAAAAAAAGTTTCTTTTTCCCCTGGTAAAAAACCGTTATCCCTTTCGTTCAGGGACACACGATTTTATAGTGGCTGCGTTCGCATGCGACGGTCCAGGCTGTCATAAAGGCCAGCCGTGAAACATGCGCGGCCTTGCCGGCATCGATCCTGCCCGGGCCGTTGCTCCCCGGGTGATCATCCCCTGAAGGCCCTGCGGAGAAAAATATGGTGGGGATTCCTTTGCTGAAGAAATCATAATGGTCACCGTCTCTTTCAAGCGGCCCGCCGGTATTTCCAAGAAGGCCGAATGCCGGTTTTGCATTATGTTTCCTGACAATTCCTGCAAGATCGGGGCATTGCTTTGTGCCGGTGACCCGGAGAGAATCGGCTGAATTTCCCGATATCGGGCCGAGGTTGAACATGGCAACGGTTTTCTCAAGCGGCCACCCGGGGCAGTTTACCCAGGTTGCCGGGCCGGGCAGCTCCCTCTGTTCACCTGCAAAGGCGATAAAGACAACACTGCGCTTCGGGGGGGAGGGCATGGTACCAAAGGCCCTGGCAATGGCAAGCATCCCGGCGGTTCCGGAGTGGATGTCGCCGGTTTGGCCGAAAATGGAATCCTCACCCCTTTTTGATTTCATGCTGCGCCCATTATATGCATAGTGTGATCCTATCACCACGGCCTCATTTTTTAACTGTGGATCGGCCCCTTCGATATACCCGATCACATTCTTCCCGCCCACCGGCCGGGTGATGTATGAAATATTCATTACGATGCTCCGGCCCTGCACCAGGAAAGAATGAGGCTTCATTTCATTGTCGATATGCTGCTGCATGCGTTTGAGGGTATCCACATTGCCGAACAGTTCCCTGATCACCGCATCCCCGGCCGAAACCACCGGGATATTCTCGGCAAGCATGCTGCTGTCGGCCATGGGCAGCGAATCGCCCGCCAGCGTCCCGGGTGCGCAGGGCCAGTGATATCCGTCGGGTTTGAAATTGGTGTAATTCAGGGGTCCGGGAATGACGATAACGCCAGCGGCACCATGTTCGCGGGCTGTTTTCTGTTTAACCCTCAGATCGGAATAGCGGGTCAGTTCCCTGCCGTTGAAGTGACCTTCTGCCGGACCCGACTGGCCGGGCTCCTGCATAAGGACCACCACCACCCTGCCTTTTACATCAATCTCTTTATAGTCGTCATAATGATACTCCGGCGCCGTGATCCCATAACCCGCAAAAACAATATCGCCTTCGGCCGGCTTGCTCCCCGAAAAAACGAATGGCATGAAATCGCTGCCGAGAATGAAGTTCCTGGTCTCAAGGTCTTTGACAAGCGAAAGGAACAGATCCTTGCCCAGGTTATAATAACAAAACCGCAGATCCTGGAAATAGCCACCCTTGAGAGGCCTGACATTGAACGATTCAAACTGCTTCGCGATATAGGCAGCCGCGCGATCAGCCCCCTGCGGGGATGTTTTATGCCCCTTCATCGAGTCGGAGGAGAGAATCCCGATGGACCGGCTCATCATAAACGGGGTAATAACCGCCCTGGCATGTTCCTCAATCCATTTCTGCCCGAAACCATGGATGTTCAAGGACAGGAGTAGCGACAACACAAGGAACGCCGGTTTACGGCACCTGGAAAAAAAATTCAGCATTTCGATCATTTGGTGATTGTTCGGGGTTATCCCTTTATCTTCATAACCTGGAGGTCGCGCGGCTGTTTCCACATACCACGGGTAAAATCGGGAATACTGACGGGTTTCCCCTGTTTTGCGATGGATTGTTCACTCAGCGGGCGGATGACGCTCATCGCCACCGCATCGTAAACATCCATGTCGGGCGTTTCGCCCCGGAGCAGGGCATTGACAAGGCGGTAATCCTCGATGAAATCCATCCCGCCATGGCCGGCCCCCTTGCTTGCGCTTTCCAGTTCCGCCCATATGGGATGCTGGTATTGCTTCAGGTACTCGTCGACCGGTTCCCAGCGGTCCTCCGTTTTACTGACCCCCTCGATGTAAATTTTCGCTTCAGGATATTTGCGCACAAGTCCCCGGGTACCCTGGACCATGATGTTCCGGCTGTAGGGTCGCGGTGAACTGGTATCATGGGTGACCACGATGGTCTCCCCGTTCATGGTCCGGATGACCGTCGTAACCACATCACCAAGGACGAATTTCTCCTGTGCCTGGGGGCTGCCGGCCCCGAATTTCTTGACGGCGTAATCATGCAACCCCCTTGTTTTGGTACTGAATGAGACCAAGTAATCGAAATAATTTCCGCGGTTGATATCCATGCATTGCATGATGGGCCCGAGGCCGTGGGTCGGGTAAAGATCGCCGTTGTGATGCATCGAAAAATCGCGCCTCCACACACCCTCGCCCTCCATGTCATGCTTGACATCGCGCAGATCGTGCAGGTAACCGCATTCGGCATGCAGCAATTCACCGAACAACCCCTTCTTTACCATGTTCAGGATCAGCATCTCGATCTTATCGTAGTTGCAGTTCTCCATCAGGATGCAGTACCTCCCGGTCTTCTCGGAGGCTTCGACGAGTTTCCAGCAATCTTCCACCGAAAGGGCAGCCGGAACTTCGGTAGCCACATGCTTCCCGTTGTTCATGGCGGCCAGGCAAACGGGCACATGCCATTGCCAGGGCGTGGCCGTGTATACAAGGTCGACGTCGCTACGTTCACACAGTTTCTGCCAGTCGTAATCGCCGTTTGTATAGGCATCCGGCCGTTTGAAGCCGGCTTTTTCAACCATATCCTGGGCGCGCCTGGCATGGCTTTCAACGATGTCGCATACCGCCACGATCTCGGCGCCTTTGATCTTCAGGAGGTTTTCCACATGCGAGGTTCCCTGCAATCCCACACCGACATAACCGATGCGGACCTTTTCCATGGGTTTTCCTGTTGGAGCCGGTTTGAAAGGACTGTCATACTCAGCCGGACGAATGGACGCCATAAGGTCTTCGCCAACGGCCAGGCCCACGCCGGTAACGGCCACCGTCCTGATAAAATCCCTGCGGTTAAATCGTGTTGACATAAATTTCCAGGTTGTGATTATTCCTCAAAAGTAACGAAAAGTTACAAAAAAAGCCGGTCCACAAAGGCAACCGGCTTTAATTTTGTAAAAAGGGGATTACTGAATTCCCAGTTTTTTCTTTGCAAGCGGCATTACATCATCTGTTTCATCCTTATAGATGACAACATCTTCGATGGCATTGAGGATGTAGGTGAACTTGTTTTCCTTGGCAACTTCCCTGATTGCCGCCTTTGCCTTCTCGATGAAGGGGGCTACCAGTTCCTGCTGCTTGGCCTGTAAGTCCTGGCTTGCCTTCTGCTGAAAAGCATCGATACGGCCCTGGAGATCCGAAAGTTCCTTTTCCTTGGTTTGCTTTATCAGGTCCGACATGCTCGAAGCCTGTGACTGGTAATCGAGGTATTTGCTTTCAAACTCGGCTTTCATGGCATCCATCTGGTCGGTCAGGGTCTTCTGATAGGCCTGCAGTTTGATTTTTACCGAATCAATGCCGGGCATCGCGGCCAGAAGCGTGTTGAAATCAATATGTCCGATTTTGACCGGATTCTGTGCTTGTGATGCGAAAGAACAGGTAATGATCAAGGCAACAACGGCAAAAAATTTAGCTGATTTTTTCATTTTCAATAATTAAAGGTTTATAACTGTACTATGGTGATGCAAAATTAAGACTTTTTTTTATTTTTTGGGTTCCCGTGTTTCACTGCCACCGCCACCCGGATTTTGTTGGCTGCCTGAATTGCCCTGCCGAGGTGCCGGTGATGAAGAGGGTGATGAGGTTGAAGAGGGAGCACCCGTTTTGCCCTTTCCCTTCCTGTTATTCATGTTGGCTCCAAGGTTGTCAAGCACGTCATCGCTGATGTCAAACTTCGGGTTGGCATACATCATGGTCAGGCTGCCTCCCTTGTCGAAAACAACCGCGTAATTGTTGCTGGTTGCAAGTTCCTGGATGGCGTTATACACCTTCTCCTGGATGGGTTTTACCAGTTCCTGGCGCTTTTTGAACAGGTCTCCGTCCTTCCCGAAGCGGGTACGCTGAAGATTTTTGGCATCCTTCTCCTTTTCAACGATCTCCTGTTCCTTTTTCTTTTTCATGTCGTCGGGAAGAAGCACCGATTGCGTCTGGTAATCCTTGTACATCTTATCCACTTCGGCGAATTTTGTTTCGATCTCCTTCTGCCACCCGTTTGAAATTTCGTCAAGCTGCGACTGCGCCTCGGCAAATTCGGGAATATTGTCAAGGATGTACTGGGTATCAACATAGGCAAATTTTTGCGCCCGGATGCCCAGTGCCGCTATGAGGAAAACGGCTACTAAAAAAACTACCTTTTTCATGTCGATGAATTTAAAATACTACTTAATCAATACTCGAATTGATGGAGAAATGGAACTGTCCGCCGCTCACCCCCGGGTTGTTGGGAACCTGGTCGAGGCCGTATCCCCAGTCGAGGCCCAGCAAACCGAACATGGGCAAAAATACACGGATGCCAAGGCCAACCGAACGGTAAACGTTGAACGGGTTGAATTCGGCCCATTTGAGCCAGTCGTTCCCGGCCTCAACAAAGCCCAGCCCGTAGATGGTTGCACTCGGGTTGAGTGAAATCGGATACCTCAGTTCAAGCGTATAACGTGTATAAACGGTTCCGCCCACCATCGTGGGATAACCGGGAGTAAGCGAGTTGTTGGCATAGCCGCGCATCCCGATCAGCTCCCTGCCGTCCATGTTGTTGTATCCCGAAAGGCCGTCGCCACCCAGGTAAAAACGTTCAAAAGGCGTATCCCCCAACTTGTCGTTGTAGGCACCCAGGAACCCGAACCTGACCCTCGGGGTCATCACCAGTTTATCCACGAGGTCTATATACCAGGCCCCTTTAAATTTGATCTTGTAATACTCCACCCATTTGTATTTCTCACTCGGGCTCATCGTGCTGTAATTGACATTGCCCCTGAAGAGGGAATAGGGAGGGGTCATGTCGAGACCAATGGTAAACTCCGAACCCGTCCGTGGAAAAATCGGGGCATCCACCGAGTTGCGCGAAAGAGCGATCCCATAGCTGAGCGAGTTATAGGTCCCGTTTCCCCCGCCGAAGGAAAAGAGCGAAGAATAGTTGTAGGTGTTGTACCTGTTAAAATTTACGCTCTGGTACAGGGAGAAATAGTCGTCGGGCCAGTGAAGCTGGGTGCCGAGACCGACCGAAATGCCGTCGATTTTGAAGTAGGCGTAGCTGGCAGAATTGGCGGCCACGCCATTGGTGTATTTTGAGTGGAAATAGGATAGGCTGAGCGCAAGGGGTTTGCGGCCTCCGAGCCATGGTTCGGTGAACGAAAAATTATAGCTGAAATAACCGGCTCCGTATGTCTGGAAACGCAGGCTGAGCTTTTGTCCGTCGCCTGCCGGGATCGGCTTCCAGTATTTGAACTTGGTTATGTTCTTCAGCGAGAAGTTGTTGAACGACAAACCGATCGTGCCGACGATACGCCCGTAACCCCAGCCGCCGGAGAGTTCGATCTGGTCGGCGGAGGTCTCCGTTACATCGTACCCGATGTCGACCGTTCCGTCATCCGGGTTTGGATTTACATTGGGGGTCAGCTTCTCCGCGTCAAAATACTTCAGCTGGGCAAGCTGCCGCTGCGACCTGATCAGCCGGTCGCGGCTGAAAAGCTGGCCGGGCCTGGTCTGAACTTCCCGCAGGGCCACATAATCGTTGGTCTTGGTATTTCCCTTGATGGAAACCTTGTTGACGGTCGCCTGTTTCCCCTCATGCATGCGGATCTCGAGGTCGATGGAATCATTCTCCACCTTGGTCTCCACCGGCACCACGTTGAAAAACAGGTATCCGTCGTCCATGTAAAGCGACTGGATGTCGGCACCGTTCGGGTTGTAGGTAAGGGCCTGTTCAAGGGCGGTTTGGTTGTATACATCCCCTTTCCCGATCTTGACGATGCGGCCCAGGAATTGCGATGAGTACTTGGTATTGCCCACCCAGGTTATATTCCGGATGTAATATTTGGGACCCTCTTCAATCCAGAGGTCAATGTTGATCGTGTTGTCCTCGTTTTTCGAGATAGAATCCCGCAGGATGCGGGCATCCCTGAAACCAAGTTCATTGTATTTCCCGATCAGGAGTTGCTTGTCGGCCTGGTAATCCTCATCAATGAATTTTGAGGATTTAAAGATCCTGATCCGGATGTTGTTGGAGGCATGTTCGCCCAGTTCGTTGCCGATCTCGACAAAATCAACGGTTGCGGCGTCCCTGGCCGCTTTGTAGATCAGTTGGTCGGCATCGTTCAGCGGATTGAAAACACTTTTCTCCTTGGTTTTTTTGAAAGCGCCCTTGACCATATCGGGCGACATCTCCCTGTCGCCGTGCACATGGATGGAATAGACCTTCACCTTCTCATTTTTGTCAACATTGATAAAAAGGGTCTCCTCGTTGGCGGTGGCACTGTCCTTTTTGGCAACAATGTCGACCGTGGCGTTTAAAAATCCCTTGTCATTGTAAAATTTCAAAATAATGTTCCTGGTCTTGATGATCATATTATCTGTAACATAATCACCCTTTACCAGGCGGATTTTCTGCCTGATGTCGTCGGCATCCGATTTTTTGATCCCGGTGAACTGGAACTTCGACAGCCGTGGGCGTTCCTTGAGGTAAAAATCAAGAAAAACCTGGTTATCCACTATTTTGGTGACCGAAACCCTGATGTCCTCGAACAGTCCCTGGTCCCACAGTTTCCGGATGGCCTGCGTAATTTTCTCTCCCGGCACCTTCACCTTGTCGCCCACGGTCAACCCGGAGAGCATGATGAGCACGTTTCCATCCAGGTATTTTACCCCGCTCACGGTCATTCCGCCGATGTAATATTCTTTCGGGCTGTTGTAATCGGTGGCATTGATTTCCCCGAGCCTTACCTGGGCAGGCAGTATTTGAACAAGTAGGAGGAAAAATGAAATTATTAGCAGTTCACGAAGTCTCATCGGGTTTATTTACGTAGTTTTCCTTCAAAATCATTGATCTGTTCACTGGTAAGTCCAAAACGTCTTTCGCGCTGCTGGAAGTCGAGAATTGCCCTGTAAAAATCCTCTTTTCCGAAATCGGGCCAAAGGGTGCCGGTAAAATAAAATTCGGCATAGGCAACCTGCCAGAGCAGAAAATTGCTGATGCGATACTCGCCGCTTGTACGAATCAGGAACTCCGGGTCAGGGATGGCCGAAGTGGTTAAAAATGATGTTATGGTTGAAATGTCAATCTGGTCGGGCGACAGCTCCCCGGCTTCCACCTTCCTGGCGATGGATCGCGCCACTTCAACCAGTTCCCAGCGTGAGCTGTAACTCAGGGCAAGGATGAGGTTGAGCCCGGTATTGCGCGAGGTTTCATCGATGGATTTCATCAGTTCACGGTAACTCCTGGCGGGGAGGCTTTTCAGATCGCCGATGGCCGAAAGCCTGATGTTGTTTTTCATCAGGGTGGGCATCTCGCCGTGCAATGAATTGACCAGTATCCGCATCAGTGCATCGATCTCATATTTCGGGCGGTTCCAGTTTTCAGTGGAAAATGCATACATGGTCAGGTAACGGATGCCAAGTTCGGAGGCGGCTTCAACCGTATTCCGTACCGCATCCACCCCCTTTTCATGGCCAAGCGTGCGCACAAAACCGCGCTTCTTGGCCCAACGCCCGTTGCCGTCCATGATAACCGCTACATGAACAGGCAATTTATTTTTATCGATCTGATCCTTCAACTCGGTCATAGGGTACAGCCAGAATTTAGTAATGATGCAGGTCCCGGCATTTTTTTGATGCTAACAGGTTAAATTTATAGGTGAAAGATAGACCGAAAAAGGCATACCAGTCGTTGTTATTCGGATTTCCCCGCTGCATACCGGGAACATGGTTCCTGGAAGGATCGGAAAGCAAACCCGCCTGATCTTTCGGATCGATGTTCCGGCCAACCAGGTAATAGGTTGTGCTCACATCATCCAGGTAATCGGTGAAGGTTTTATGCATTTCCCAGTAAACCTGCATGCTCAGGCGCTTGGCAAGGCTTATTTTTGCACCCAGCCCGAATGGGATGGATAAACCAGTCAGGCTGTATGGCTTGCGCCCCTGGTACCCGATATTCTGCCCTTCGGTGCCTATGGAACGCAGGGAAACACCATTGGAAACCGGGTTAAAAAAGAACACGGAAAAACCGGCGTAAATATACGGCGATATTCGGTTCATATGGCTGCCGGTAAAATAGGGCATGAAATTAAATTCTACGGTCCCTGAAATATCGGTCACCGGGCTCGTGAACGAGAGCCCGCGGTCGGGAAGAAAACTGCCGGCAGAGGCATTCCCCCTGATTTCACCGCGCGTGGCGCTAAGCTTTACCGCCCAACGCGTATCGATGCCATACCGGGCAACCAGCCCGTAAGCGAATTGGGTGTTCAGGAAATGTTTGCCCGGATTCAGGTCACCCAGGTAGTAACACCCCCCGCCCGCCAGGCCGACTTCGAGATCCTGCGACTGAACGCGATGATTTCCGGCAAACAATAATAAAACCAGGAAAATAAGTTTCCCTGCGCGGCTCAACATGTGCTTCGTTTGTACGGATTTATTAATTCTTTTCAATAACTTCATTAACGCTCAAATCATCAGAATATTGGATCAGGGAAAGGTTATTATGTTAATTCCGGTTATCCAGTCCCCAGTTCAGTTTTTCACGGATCGTCTGGAAGAAATTCTTGTCCGTCAGCCTCAGCAGGTTGATCTTGAAGGAGGCTTTGCGGATGGTAAGTTCCATCGTGCGGTCCACCTTTTCAATTCGGGAATCAAGGCTCACCAGGAAATCGGGGTTTTTCCCCTCCACCCGGATCCTGATGACACTGTCGTCCCTGATCACGATGGGCCTCACGGTGAGGTTATGACTCGCGATGGGGGTAATCAGGAAATTCTCGGATCCCGGGGTGATGATCGGCCCGGTGCAACTCAGCGAATAGGCCGTTGAACCCGTGGGGGTCGCAACGATCAGCCCGTCGGCCCAGTAGGAATTCAGAAATTCATCGTTGATCCACGTTTTAATGGTCAGCATCGACATCACGTTAGGCTTGTACACGGTAAGGTCGTTCAGGGCGTAAGGGTTGTCGCCGAACAATTTCCCGGGAGTGTCAAGCTGCAACAGGGTGCGCTGCTCCAGTTTGAAATGCCCCTGCCTGATCGCTTTGATGGCCGGGATGATATGCTCCTTCGAGATGCTCGATAAAAATCCAAGCCGCCCCAGGTTGATCCCTGTCACGGGAATGCCCGAATCACCCACCAGGCCCACCGCCTCGAGGATGGTACCGTCGCCGCCGATGGAAAATAAAAAATCGGCGCGCTGTTCAATTTCCGCCTGGGTGCAGAAACATGCGGGTTGAGACCGGAAATCGATCTTTCCCCGGAGGTTGTCATAAAAAGGCTGGTATACCAGTGCGCTGCAGTCAAGTTCATGCAGTGCATCAAACAACTCCTGAATAAAGGGGAGGACTGCCTCCGACACATTCTTACCAAACAAGGCAATATTCATGATGCTTTTGGAATTTTTCGGAAATCGGGTGCAAAGGTACGTTTATTTATGATTCGGAACATGACCGGAGGCTATATGGGAGCGGTAAAATGAAGGGATATCCCTGTCTGGCCCATCCTGTTGAGCGAACCTTCGAGCCTGATCACCACGTCGTAATAGGTGGTAAAGTCGAGGCCCAGTCCGATGCCGCCCAGGAAACTGTTCTGGAGGGTGTTTCCCTGCGATTCGTAACCGGGTTGAAGAGGCTGGTAATTATACACGTAACCCGCATCGGCAAAAACATCCAGGTAAAATGCCAGGGGGATGGTGTTGAACTTCGTGGTTTTGATAAAACCGAGTTTGATCACCTGCTGCGGCACCAGGGCGAACTTCAGGTCATTTTTCAACAATGCCACGTGCTGGCCGTCAACCACGTAATACTCGTAACCCCTCACGAAATCCTGGCCATAACCCATCCCGCGCTGCAAAAAGTAGGGTTGCGATTTTTCAAAGCAGACCTTGCCGGTAATACCGGTCGCACCGTAAAATCGCGGCAGGATCTGGAAGAATTTCCTGAAATTCGTCTTGATAAAGGTGTTCTGCGCCGTTGCATAGGGCACCGTGTGATTCAGCTCGAGGTCGAAATAATAACCCCTCAACGGGTAATAGTTGACATCGCGGTGGTCGTTCCTGAAAAAATAGGAAAAGGTGACATATTGCTGGTGGGTGCTGTTTGCCAGGCTGAACCCGGGCACATCGAGGACAATGCTGCTGAAAATGTAGTAGTTGTATGATATCCTGAAGTAGTGGGTCGAATGGAAACTCGGCCTGATCTGAAGTTCGGCATAGCCGTACATGATCTTTCGGATATACGACGAACTGTCCTTTTTATTGACGGGTTTGTTGTCGATGCTGATGACACTCTGCTCATGGTTCAGTTCGATGCCGCCGCCGATCGACATGCCAATGGTTTGCTTCCTGTTTAGATAGGGGATTTTGTAGGTAAATCCGTAGAGCTGGTTGTAGCCGAAATGCGCCAGTATCCGCATGGTTTCATTCCTTCCCCGGGCATTGTTGAAGGTAAAGTCCATGCCATAGGTCAGCTTGCTGAAATCGCGGGTTTGCCACCACACATTGAAGTTGCGTTCTGACAATTCGAGCAGCGGGATCGGCCAGATGTACCATCGTTCGACAACCGCCACGGTCACATCAATACCCCCCTCACCCACCCCGGTGTCATAGGTAACGGTGACAAAATTGAACAGCTGCGTGTTGAAGACGTTCTGCTGGCTTGCCTTCATCGCGGCAGGAAGGTCCGCGACAGGAATGGTATCGCCCGGCTTCACCTTCATCTCGCGGGTGATGATGCGTGCCTTCGTGATCTTGTTTCCGGTAATAACCACCTTCCTGACGACCAGGTAACCGGGGGCCTTGCCTGCACCTCCTTTGACTGTGTCCTGCCCGGAGAGCGTGTTTTTCCCCGGCCATCCCGAAACGGCCAGAACAAAAACAAGAAAAACGATCCTGGAATATTGCAGGTGGCTCATTGGTCAGATGCTCAGGTAGTTCATCAAAGCATCAAAACGGTTCTGCAGCCCTTCGCTGTAAGCATCTTCATGCGACCAGGTCGCCTTGATCACGTAGCTGTAGCGGTCGAAGGTCTGCAGGATCGCCCCGATCTCCATCCGGTTGACCTTGATGGTGACCTCCAGCCTGGTTGAATCGGGAAACGAGGTAACATACAGGCTCAGGATCTTGGCATCGTTTGATTCAACGATCTTGGCGATCTCGGTAATGCTGTAATCCTTGTTGTTTATTTCCAGAACAATGACCCCCCCCGGGTTCTGGATGGCGGCCATCTCGGAAAAATGGCCCACGAGCGACGACAGGGTGACGGCCCCGGCATACAGGTTCCTGGCGTTTACCACGGGAAGTATGGTGAGGTTCAGCGACCCGAACAACTTGATCACCTCGTAAATGTGCAGGTTTTCATCGGCATTTACCTGGCTGAACGAACGCCTGACGGATCCGATCTCATCCTCCGGATCACGGAGCATGTGTATCTCCTTTTCCGAGACCATCCCGGTGAAATTCAGCCCGTCAGTCACCGGGAGGTGCGACAGGTGGCACTCTTCAAGCTGTGCCATGGCAAAAGTGCCCGTATCGGTGGGTTTGAGCGGTATAACGGAGCCGGTGACGAGTTGTTTAGCGATCATTGAGGATGCTAAGATATGAATTATAACGAAGGGTGCTCACCTCCCCGCTTTCCAGGCCTGATTTCACCGCGCAACCCGGTTCGTGGGTGTGCGAGCAGTTCTTGTACTGGCAAAGCGGCAGGAACCGTTCCATTTCAGGGAAACAGCGGGGTATTTCGGCTTTGTCAAAATCGATCAGGCCGAATTCCTTGATGCCGGGCGTATCGACAATGTAGCCGTTGCCGCCGAGTTCGAGCATTTCGGCAAAGGTGGTGGTGTGCATACCCTTCTGGTGCGTCACCGACAACTTACCGATCCGGGGGTTCAGCTCCGGGTTGATCGCCTTGATCAGCGCCGATTTCCCCGCCCCCGAATGACCGGCAAACATGCTGACCTTTCCCTCCAGGCACCTCCTGATCACCGGCACGCCGTCGCCCCGGAGCGCCGAAACACGGTAGCAGGGATAGCCCGCCTTTTCGTAAATCGAGGTAAGTTCGTCGAGCACCTTCATCAATTCAGGGCTGTAAATATCTGTTTTGTTGAATATCAGGCTTGCCGGGATGTGATACCCCGCAGCGGTTACCAGGAACCTGTCGATAAAGCCATTGGAGGTCTGCGGCTGGGCCAGGGTCACGATCAGGTAGGCATGATCGAGATTGGCCGCAATGATGTGGGAAATTTTCGAAAGATTCTTCGATTTCCGGATGATGTAGTTTTCACGCTCCCTGATACAGGTGATCATCCCGTGACTGTCCCCGTCCGTCTGCTCCACCACCACCCTGTCGCCGATGGCCACGGGGTTGGTATGTTTGATGTCCCTGATGCGGAACTGTCCCTTCAGTTTGCAGTCAAACTTCTTGCCATCCGCTGCGCGAACGGTAATCCAGCTGCCGGTTGATTTAACCACGATCGCTTCCAAGGGCCGGGTTTAGAATTATTTTTTTTATTTGTAAAAGTATAAAAAATATTTACATTTGGCAGTATTATCCACCAAAGCAAGCCATATGAGACCAATAGCCTATATCACCCTAGTTGTTGCCCCCCTCATCGCCATCGCCCTGTTCCTGTATGTCAGAAAACGCAACGGGAGCAACTTCAGCCGGCTGCTGACGATTAGTTTTGCGGCGGGGGGCACGGGTATCCTCGTGCTCCTTGCAGCGGAAGCCCTCTCCGCGCTGATTGGGCTCGATAACCTGGCAAGCCTGAAACGGATCCTGTTCTATTCATTCATCACGGTTGGCGGGAGTTCCGAGCTGGGCAAGTTCATCGTCCTCCGCATTTTTTTCGTGCGACGCAAAGAGGTCGCCAAAACCATCGATGCGATCACCTTCTCGGTCATGACCGCCCTCGGTTTTTCGTTCCTGGCCCTCCTGCTGTTCGCACTGAACGTCTACAACATCCGTGTGAATTTTCCTGCTACGCTCTATGCATTCATTTTTGTCCCCGCCAATATCCTTTTTGCCGTCATCATGGGTTTCTTTGCCGGCATGGCGAAATTCCTGAAGGCCCCTGTCGTCTATTCGCTGACAGGGCTTACCGGTGCAGCATTTTTTCACGGCATATTCAACTTCTGCCTGCTCACCGCCGATTTCAAACTGCTGAGCCTGTTCTCGTTCGGATCTACCATCATCGTGCTGATCCTTGCAATCAAATCGGCCTACGGAGTCCAGGAAATGTCAGACTAGTTCGTACACCTTTCCCGGCAGGCACCTGATCACTCCTTCAAATTCAAGGTTGAGGAGAAAAGCGGATATTTTGCTCACCGGGCTCTCCGCCCGCATGCCGAGGTCGTCGATCCCCATCCGGCCATGCTCCTGCAACAGGCGTACGATTTTCTCCTCTTCCGGGGTCATCTCGATGAATATTTTCCGCTGAACCGCTGCGGATGTCGTGGCGGCCGCCTTCCAGCCCATCAGGTATTCGATGTCTTCGGCCTTTTGCACCAGGGAGGCACGGTTTGTCCTGATCAGGTAATTGGTGCCCTCGGAACAGGGATCATTCACCCTGCCGGGAACGGCAAAAACATCACGGTTGTAAGAGTTGGCAATATCCGCGGTGATGAGCGCCCCGCCCTTCCGGCCGGCCTCCACCACCACGATCGCATCCGACAACCCTGCAATGATGCGGTTCCTCCTTGGAAAATTCGCACGGTCGGGTTTGGTGCAGCTCATGAATTCCGTCAGGAGCCCCCCCTGCATCACCATTTTTTCGGCCATCGGCCGGTGCAGCCA
>CAIMWF010000063.1 GCA_903845055.1 uncultured Bacteroidales bacterium
AAGATGTGTATAAAGAGTAGCCAAAAAGGGAGGGGAGTCTTAAAACTAAAGAGAGGAGAGACCCCGCTTCGGGGTAGTCCGAAAGTTTTCGTACCTTTGCGGGATGAATAACATCCCCTTTTTAAAAAGTTTGCCGGTCATTCTCCTGATTCTCCTGCTGTCTCTTTCCCTGCAGTCGCAGAAGGCTGGAAGGCCCGCTGTTTCACCCAAACCGGAGGAAAGCTCCCTTTGCATTGAACGAACCGAACTGTTCGCATTTGCCAAACAATACCTGGGAACACCCTACCGCAGGGCCTGTGCCGATCCGAAGAGGGGGTTTGACTGTTCCGGTTTTGTCAATTTCGTTTTCAAACATTTTAATGTTTCCCTTCCCCGGAGTTCAAGAGAATACAAGGCGCTCGGCACGGCCCTGAAACCTGAAGAGTTCAAGGTGGGCGATGTCATCGTCTTCTACGGGTTCAGGGACAGGGGCCACATCGGCCATGTAGGCATCATCTGCGAGGCGAACGGCATGAAGTCAAGATTTATCCATGCCTCTTCCGGCAAAGCGCACAGCATCACCATCAGCGACCTGGGTTCGGAGGGATACCGCGCGCGCTTTTATAAATGCATCGATGTGATCAGCTAGAAGCTGTACCGAACTATTTTTCAACGAAGAGCAATTCACCCAGCCGCTCATCCCTTTGATAAATATCCTCATAAAAATTGATCTCACCCTGCGGGTCGACCCATGCTGTGAGATAGCCTATGTAAACTGGGATCTTTTCCTTTAAGGAACAGGAACTTTCTTTTCCGGCGTGCATGGCTGCATCGATTTTTTGCGGGGTCCAGTTCGGGTCATCCCTGAGAATTTCCAAAGCCAGCTCCCTTGGCTTTGCCACGCGGATGCAACCATGGCTGAATGCCCTCCGTTCATTCGCAAAGAGGCTTTTGGCAGGGGTATCGTGCATGTAAATATCATCAACATTCGGAAAGATGAATTTGATGAGCCCCAGAGAGTTGTTTTTTCCCGGTTTCTGGCGCACCTGTCCGTTGTTCCACTCCATGTTATGGGTTTCCAGGTAATTCTTATGCTTTGCCATTCCCGGTTTGACCTCCTTCAGGATGATGCTCTGCGGCAAATTCCAGTAGGGGCTGAAGACAATATAGCTCATTTTCCCGCTGAAAATGACCGTTTTCGTCACATTCGACCCTACGATGACCGGGGATTCGAAGTCGCTTTTTCCGTTGCGGAAGTAATTCAGTTTGAAGGAAGGAATATTTACGACGATAAACTCCTTTGCGCTGGCAATTTCGGGAGAGATCCACCGGCAACGCTCCATGTTGACCAGGATCTTTTTGATGCGTTCACCAACAGGTACATTCATCTCCCTGATATGTTTTGGTAATATCAGTTTGCCGGGGTTGTACCCGTTGTGTTTTTGGAATTTCATTACAGCCTCGACCAATTCTGCGTCGTATTTGTTGCTCCCGTTATTCTCCTTGACATCCCCGGTCAGAAAAAGCCGGTCCCTGATCTGCTTTATGGCGGCTGCAGTGTCGCCCGGCTTGTAGGATTTCAGCTTCGGATCGAGGTCGACCGGGCTCCAACCTCCTTTTTTCTCAATATCCCGGTAGCGTTTAAGAACATCCCGCAGTTTGTAATACTGGCTGAAGAGGATGCTGTCGTTGCGGTTGAGCAGGGCAGGATCAGACATCACCGAATCAAGCAGGGCAGTGTATGAGACCTGTTTGCGGGGAAGCAGCCACCCCAGGGCTGTGGTGGTGGTATCGTCGAGTCCTTTGTAAACTTTTTCGGCGTAGAACAGGTAAAGGTTGGTCAGCATCAGTTCGGTCTCCGTCTGGGAGAGGGTGTTCTCCCGGTCGTTGTCAAAAATGCCATCGATCTTGTCCTGGTAAGGGAATTTCGAGGAGACCCCTTCTGTGCTGAGATCCCTGACCTTGTTGCAAAGGCTCTGGCCAAATTCCACGATCCCCTTGTTGTCGTACCAGATCTCATTGTACCGGTGCTGACGGTAAACCGTTACAACATTCTCCTGGTACTTGCTCAGCCGGGGATAGGTGTGATAAAATGCACCCACCAGGTTGCTGTCGAAGGGCAGGTTGCTCCGGTGGTTGACGGTGCCGTGCAGAACCTGGTCCCTGTTCGTTCCCCTGTGCCTGGTCTTGTTCAGGTTGCAGGAACCGGTTGCAAGTGCCAGAAGGATGGCGAGGGTGATTAAGGGCAGGAAGGACTTTCTCATTATTAAATATCAAACTGTAAAATGGTTATTGAATTGTTTTGCCAACTGAAATATTGAGTCTGACTACGTTTATGGCGTACTCAATCCTTGCTTTCAACTGGTTTACCCGGCTCTCTTCGAGTGCGGTTTCTGCGTCGAGCAGATCGAGGTTGGTGATGGCCCCCGTTTTGTAAGAGATGCCGGCAAGGTCGAGCGCCTCTTTTGCCTGTTTTACCTGGAGGTTGCTCTGGTCGATCTTTTTCAGCGATGCCAGCAGGTTCGTTTCATTCTGGTAGACTTCGGTGGAAATATCCCGTGACGTCAGGTCGATGTCGCTGCGGGTCATGTTGATATGGGCGTTGGCCATCCTGATCGAGTTGCGCCTGCGGGTTGCATCGAAGATCGTAATGTTAAGCCCCACTCCTGCAGCATAATTCGGGGTAAAAGCATTGAGATCGGGGAAATAGCCGTTTTTACAACCTCCTTCGGCAAAGAGGCTCAGCGTGGGGTTATCCATCACCTTTACCGAACGAAGCTGAAGTTGTGCGTGGTTTTCACGCAAACGGGCCATGACCATTTCATAGCGGTTGTCAAGCGCATAGATGATCAGTGAATCGGGGCTTATTTCGGGTTGGGAACAGACAAAATTTTCCTGCACTTTTATCCGGGTTTTTACCGGAAGCCCGAGCAGGGAGTTCAGCACAGCCTGTTCGGATTGTCTTGAGGCCTCCAGGTCGACTTCCTGGTTTTCTGCGTTTGACAGTCTAACCTGGGTGGAGAGGATTTCGTATTGCGTCGCAGAACCGGTCTGTTCTTTCCGGGTCACAAAATCGAGGTGCTGTTTCAGCGTGGCGATCTGGGTCTCCTTGATGCGGATGGCCTCCTGCAGGTAGATCTGGGTGTAAAAACTCACGGAAGTGAGCAGGGTGAGCCGCTGGCTGACAAGTCCCACATTTTTTTCAGCGAGTTCTTTGTTCGATTTTTCAAGCTGCACATTGCGGGAGGTCTTTTCAAAATCATAAATATTCCCGTGAACGCCCACCATCGCATTGTAGTTGTTGTTTGGGGCCATCACGAAATGACCGAGGTTGGGGATTGTCAGTTCAGGAACCGGGCCGATGTAAGTGTACCCGGCGTTGGCGCCAATGTTAGGATAGTAACCCGACTTTGCCAGGTCCACCGCGGCCTCTGCCGCCCTGATCGCCTCCTGTGCCTTTGCAATGGTAGGATAGGAGGCAAGCACCTGCTTCAGGATTACAGGAAGCGGGAGCGAATCGTTGATGTTGAAAGGGGGTGCCTCCTGCTGGGGCAGGCCGGTTGCATGAAATGCCAGTGTTGTAAGGATAAGCGGGGCCAGGCTGAAAATCAAATTTCTAACGTTCATCATTCTTTGTTGTTCTTTTTTACTCTAAGGAAAAAGACAGGAATTGCACTGATCAGCGTAAAGACAGCCGCGATAAGGAAGTCATCGCTAATAGCCTGCACAAAGGCCTGCCTGTTGAGGTGCGACAGGATGAGCATTTTTCCCTGCTGTACCGCACCGGATACGGTGCTGCCGGCGGTATGAACGAGGAAATTGCCCAGGTTGGCCACTACCCCTTTAAAAGCCGGTGAATTCTGGTCAAGCGATTCGCCGTAAACCTGGGAATGGAATATGACCCTGGTTGTTAAAAGTGTAGAGAGCAGCGCAACGCCAAAGCTGCCGCCGATCTGCCGCAGCACGTTGATCAGACCCGAAGCCTGGCCCATTTTTTCCTTTGGAATGCCGATCGTTGCCAGTGCGGTGAGCGGGCTGAACATCAGTCCCATGGCCAGGCCACGTAAATAGAGGGTTGCCATGATAAAGGAGTGTTCGGTCATGTAGGAGAGCATGCTGTTGAGGTAAAAACTCAGAGACAGCAGGACGGCCCCGACGAGAATAGGGATCCTGGGGTCCATTTTTTTGGAAAAGATCCCGGTAGCAGGCGCTATGATTCCCTGGATGATTCCGACCGGAAGGAAAACCGAACCGGCCTGGATGGCCGTATAGCCTAATGAATTCTGCAGGTATAGCGGAAGGAGGAAGGTGCTACCGAACATCCCGATGCCAAAGATGAAAATAACCAGGTTGCTTATGGCGAAATTAAATCCTTTGAACAAACTCAGATCGATCAGGGGCTCGTCGATGGTCAGTTCGGTAACCAGGAACAGGGCCAGGGAGATGGCCGAGATGCCGAAACAGATGAGGATCACCGGGGAGTTCCACCCGCCTGAATTGGCGGCGGCATTGCCTTCGGTGAGGGCATAAAGCAATACCGGGAGGAAGAGACTCACGGAGATGAATCCCACCGGGTCGAACGACCGTTTCCGCTCGCTCCGGTACTCCTTCTGGATGATCGCCGTTGCCAGCATGCCTGCAATGCCGATGGGTACATTTACATCGAAAATCAGGGGCCAGCTGAAGTTATCCACGAGATAGCCCCCGATGAGCGGGCCAAAGGAGACCGACGCCGCGGATGCAATCGACCAGAATCCCAGGGCAAGCGTGCGCTGTTCGGGAGGGAATTCGCGGGTGATGATAGCCATGCCGACCGGCATCAGTGCGCCAGCCCCCAGTCCCTGGATCACGCGTGAAAATATAAGCATGTCTTCGGACGAGGAGTAGCCGCAAAGGAACGATCCAACGGTGAAAAGGAAAAGCCCCAGAAAATAGACCCGCTTGTATCCGAACCGGTCGGCCATCCATCCGGAGGTGGGCAGCATGACGGCCAGGGCCAGCATGTAAGCCGTAAGAACCCATTCGATCTTATCGATCCCCACCCCGAACGATGCCATGATCTTGGGGAGCCCGACGTTCACGATGGTGGCGTCGAGCACCGCCATGAAGGTGCCGATCATCACGTTTGCCAGCAACCACCACTTGTAGGAAGGACTTTGGGTGTCGAACGTGGCATTCTGCGTCCGGATGAAATTCCTGAAACCGTGTAATGGTTTGATACGCAGCATTGCTACTTATATATTTTAACCACGACCGACATCCCGGAAACCAGTCTGCGCTTGATGAAGGTATCGTTGCTGCCGGAATGATCGATGGAGATCTTGACCGGGATGCGCTGGGTTACCTTGGTAAAATTGCCCGATGCATTGTTGGGAGGAATGAGCGAGAACTGGGCCGCCGTGTTCGTTCCGATGTTGTATACCTTTCCGTAAAATATTGTTCCCGGGAAGGCATCCACGGTGAATTCGGCCTGCTGCCGGTCGTGGATCCCACCCACCTTGGTCTCCTCATAGAATGCCGTCACCCACAACAGTGAATCTTTGGTTATCGTAAACACCGACTGCCCCGGCTGAACCACGTCTCCCGGCAACAGCCAGCGTTTGGCAACACGCCCCCCTGAAGGGGAATAGATCCGGG
>CAIMWF010000064.1 GCA_903845055.1 uncultured Bacteroidales bacterium
CCAGGATGCGACAGCCGAGGTGGCCCTGAAATTCAAAACCACGGTCAGCCTCAACAAGGACTGGGGCATCAACACCATAACCCTGTCCGACGGGTACGACTGGATCAGTTATCCCCAGGTGCTGGTCGGGCTGATACAGATTCCCCTCCCGGTGATTTCCGACCTGCTGGTCAAATCGAACCTGCCGACAATCACACGCGAGATTGACCGGGGAGTAAAGGAAACCTTCAACCTTAAACCATTGATGACGGATCTATGGACCAGGATGCAAAAGCCCGTCCGGGTTGCCGGTGGATACCCGCTCTGGCTGAAACTGACCCCGGCTGAGTTCAGTTCGGTTCCCATCCGGGCGACCGGATCCTCCATCAACCATACGGTCGGAATGAAGGCCCTGGTCCAGCTTTTCTTCGGTCCGGAACCCGAATACTCCATCAACCCGGACCTGCCCCCGCTGAAGATCACCAGTTCGATCCCCGACAATTTCAACATCAACTTTTCTGTAGACATCCCGTTTTCCCAGATCAACGAACTGGCCCGGAAACAACTTATCGGCTATGTTTTCAGTTACCGGAACTATAAAATATCCGTGCTCGATATTTCTGTTTACGGGCAGGGCGAAAACCTCATTGTAGCCCTGGTCGTTGAGGGAAGCGTGAAGGGGACGATCTACCTGTCGGGGATTCCCGTTTTTGACCGGGAAACCATGTCGGTTGGTCTCACGAACCTCGATTTCCAGGTTTCCACGAGGAATGCGCTGATTAAAACCGCCTCATGGATGTTTCATTCGGGACTGATCCAGAAATTGTCATCCAACCTGGTCTTCCCGGTTGGCGACCGCCTTAAGGATGCCCGGAAAGAGTTGAATTCGTACCTGGAACAAAACCAGTCGCTGAGCTTTTTCAGGATACGGGGCGACATTGACAAACTCGATCCCGACAGGATCCTGATCGCACCGGATGCGGTGAAAGCATTCTTCCAGTTTGAAGGAAAAATCAGGGTCACTGTTGACCCCGGGAAAACGGATTGAGTGCAGTTTAATTGTTTCAACCTCCATTGCCGCCCGGTTGCATTAATTGCATTAATTGCATTATCTGCATTGTTTGCATTGCCTTCATTTCATTTCACAGCCATTGACAAATATCAACCTCAACTTTGACATTTTACAGGTCCCTTTTCCTATGTGTCAAGTAACCAATCAAATATGGCCAGGATGTATATGTTATCGCCCTGACCCGGTTAGGTTATCTCAGATTAATTTTTAACTTTGCCGACCACATTTGTTAATTCATTCACATTATGAGCGCTGAAAGCCTGATACTCTTTTTCATCGTAGGGGCATTCCTGGTGGGGTTTGCCCTTGTTTTTGCCCACTATGTGGCTCCAAACTCCACAAACATCCATAAGTCGGAGGCCTACGAATGCGGCATTCCTACCGAAGGACTAACGTGGCTTCAGTTCAACGTGGGTTACTATCTTTTCGCTATCATTTTCCTGGTATTTGATGTTGAAAGCGTATTCATCTTCCCCTGGGCAGTGGTCATGAAAGAGATGGGAATGGTTGCTTTTGTCGAAATCGTCATTTTCTTTTTCGTTCTCGGTCTGGGCCTCCTCTATGCCTGGAAGAAAGGAGCCTTGAAATGGGAATAAAAAATATGAAGGAAGCGGATTTCCGCGATAATGAAACCCTCGATCTTTTTAAAAAATCGGGAGGGAACATCCTGCTTACAACCATCGATGCCGTGATGGACTGGGGCCGGTCGAATTCCATCTGGCCGCTAACCTTTGCCACCAGTTGCTGTGGCATCGAGATGATGGCCACCGGTGCATCGCGTCACGACTTTTCCCGCTTCGGCATCGAGGTATACCGTGCCTCCCCCCGCCAGGCCGACGTGATCGTGGTTGCAGGAACCATCGTCAATAAAATGGCCCCGGTACTGAAACGGTTGTACGACCAGATGTCGGACCCGAAATATGTGATCGCCATGGGCGCCTGCGCCGTTTCCGGCGGTCCCTTCTTTTACAACACCTATCATGTGATCCGCGGGGTTGACCATGTAATCCCGGTCGATGTATACATCCCCGGCTGCCCGCCGCGCCCGGAATCGCTGTTATACGGCGTCATGCAGCTCCAGCGGAAAATCAAGCTGGAAACTCTTTCAAACCCGAGAAAAACCGAAGAATTAATTTAGACATTTTCCAACATGGATAACGCAGCATTGAAGGAGCGGATTCTGGGCCTGGTTCCCGGCGCAGAATTCCAGGAAAACAAACAATTCCTCACCTTCATCATCCCGCCGGCAAAGATGCATGAACTCGCGGTTTCACTGAAAAACGAGCCCGATCTTGCATTTGATTACCTGTTCTGCCTTTCGGGCGTCGATATGGTGAAATTTCTTGAAGTGGTTTATCATCTCGAATCAACCACGTTCGGCCACCAGCTCGTACTGAAGGTTCGTACCGAAGACCGGGTGAACGGCGCAGTTGATACGGTATGCGACATCTGGCGGACCGCCGAATTTCACGAAAGGGAGGTGTACGACCTGATGGGCATCCGGTTCACCAACCATCCCGACCTTCGCAGGCTCTTCCTCGAAGAGGGCTGGATCGGCCACCCCCTGCGCAAAGATTATGTGGATGAAGTTAACATCGTAGAATTGTAAGGTATGAAAGAAGTCATCAACCTGCCTGTCAAAAATATCGAGGAGGAGGAATACCATATCAACATGGGTCCCCAGCATCCTTCAACCCACGGGGTGCTCCGCCTGGTCGTATCCCTCCAGGGCGAGATCGTGAAAAGCCTGAAACCCCACTGCGGGTATATCCACCGGGGCATCGAGAAGATGTGCGAAAAGGATACCTATCCCCAGATCATCCACCTCACCGACCGGATGGACTACCTCTCGGCGCACATCAACAACCACGCGGTTTGCCTGCTTGTTGAGAAGGCCCTTGAGGTGGAGGTACCCGAACGGGTGAAATACATCCGTACCATCATTGATGAACTGAACCGCATCGCTTCCCACCAGCTCTGGTGGTGCAGCTTCGGGATGGACATGGGCGGACTGACCTGTTATTTTTACGGGTTGCGCGACCGCGAACACATCCTCGATATTTTTGAAGAATCGTTCGGCTCGCGGCTGCTGCACAGCTATTATACCCCCGGCGGGCTGATGATGGACATCCATCCCAATTTCCAGAAGGGAGTAAAAGATTTCATCAAGTATTTCCGCAAGAAAATCAAGGACTACGATGATATCCTTACCGGCAACGTCATCATGCAGGCCCGTACGAAAGGGGTGGGCATTCTCTCGAAAGAGGATGCCATCAGCTACGGGGTGACCGGTCCTTCAGGCCGTGCCTCCGGTTTTGCCTGCGATGTGAGAAAACACGATCCGTACGGTGTTTACGATAAGGTGGATTTTAAGGAGATCCTCGGAACCGAGGGAGACACCTTTACCCGGTACATGATGAGGATGCACGAAATGCGTGAATCGATGAAAATCATCGAACAGCTTATCGACAACGTCCCCGCCGGTGACTATACGGCAAAGATGAAAGCGGTACTCAAACTGCCTGCCGGCGAATATTACCAGCGTGTTGAAGCTTCCCGCGGCGAACTCGGCGTATATGTCATCAGCGACGGTAACAAAACACCCTACCGCATGAAATTCCGTTCGCCGAACTTTTCCAACCTCAGCGCACTGGACCATATGAGCCGCGGGGTGAAAATCGCTGACCTGGTTGCCATCGGTGGTTCCCTTGATTATGTTATTCCTGATATTGACAGATAATAAAAATTATCATGAACTTTAGCCTTTACGACTTCACACCGTTCAACCAATGGATCGATAAGTTCCTGCACAGCCACATGTCGTCCTTCTGGGCCGTAGCCGTGGAAATGACCATCATCGGGTTGGCCATCCTGCTGTTTTACGCGCTGGTCGGGTTGTTCCTGGTCTATGCCGAACGCAAGGTTTGCGCCTTCATGCAGAATCGTGTCGGCCCCAACCGTGTCGGCCCCTACGGCTTCTTTCAGACCATCGCCGACTTTATCAAGCTGATGCTGAAAGAGCTGGTCCACATTAAAAATGCCGACCAGCTGCTGTTCAACCTGGCCCCTTTTATCATCATCATTGCCTCTTTCATGGCAATCGCGGCCATTCCGTTCGCCAAAGGGCTTCACGCGATCGATTTCGACATCGGCATTCTTTACGTGATCGCCGTTTCGTCGCTCGGCGTGGTCGGTATCCTGCTTGCCGGCTGGTCGAGCAACAACAAGTATTCGCTCATAGGGGCCATGCGTTCGGGAGCCCAGATCGTCAGCTACGAACTTTCGGTCGGTCTTTCACTGGTCACCATCATCATCCTTGCAGGCACGATGCAGTTTTCTCAGATTGTTGAAGGGCAGGCCAACGGATGGTTCATATTCAAGGGACACATCCCCGCATTCATCGCATTCGTGATCTTCCTGATCTCCAGCACCGCCGAAACGAACCGCGGACCCTTCGACCTGGCCGAAGCCGAATCGGAGCTGACGGCCGGTTTCCATACGGAATATTCGGGGATCAAGTTCGCCTTCTTTTTCCTGGCCGAATACATGAACATGTTCATCGTAGCCTCCATCGCTGCAACCGTTTTCCTGGGCGGCTGGATGCCCTTCCACATGGGCGGCTGGGCTGCGTTCAATCATATCATGGACTTTATTCCGCCGTTCATCTGGTATATCGGCAAAACCTTCTTTGTAATCTGGCTGATGATGTGGTTTAAATGGACCTTTCCACGGTTGAGGATCGACCAGTTGTTGACCCTGGAATGGAAATACCTGTTGCCCATCAACCTGGTCAATATCCTTATCATGGCATTTGTTGTATTAATGGGTTGGCATTTTTAGAAAACTATGAACAGCTTCTTCAAATATTTTTCAGAGATCTTCCATGGTGTGAAATCACTCCTCACGGGGATGAAAGTAACCGGGAGATACTTCTTCAGCCCCGGGGAGATCGTAACCCAGCAGTACCCGGAAAATCGGAAGACCTTAAAAATGTACGACCGGTTCAAGGGTGAGGTGATCATGCCGCACAATGAGCGGAACGAACATCGCTGCACGGGCTGCGGGATTTGTGAGACATCCTGCCCGAACGGTTCCATCGAGATCCTGCAGGCAAAGATCGACATGCCCGACGGCAAGAAGAAAAGAATCATCGACAAACACATTTACCACCTGTCGATGTGCACCTTCTGCGGTTTGTGCATCAAGTCATGCCCTTCGGATGCCCTCGCCTGGGGTCAGGAGTTTGAGCATGCGGTATTCGATCGCGCCAAACTGACCAAAATTTTAAATAAACCCGGATCATCCATCATAAAAGATATTGTAGAATGACACCAAATCAATTGATGTTTGCGATCTTTTCGGCAGTCATTATCATTTTTTCCATACTGACTGTGACCAGCCGGCGAATCCTGCGGGCGGCCACCTTTCTCCTGTTCGTGCTTGTGGCAACCGGCGGCATGTACTTCCTGCTGAGGTTCAACTTCCTGGCTGCCATCCAGCTAACATTGTACGCCGGCGGGATCGTGGTGCTGATCATTTTTTCCATCCTGCTGACGAGCCACATCGGCGACAAACTGGAGGCCCCGTCGCTCATGAAGATCATCCCTGCCGCCCTGGTGACGGCCTTCGGGGCCATCCTTACCATTGCGACCATCCTGCAGTATAAATTCCCGCAGGAGGTGGTTGCAAACAGTGACCGTACCGACATCCGCGTGATTGCGAAGGCCCTGATCAGCACGGAAAAATTCGGATATGCCCTTCCCTTCGAGGTGATCAGCATCCTGCTGCTCGCCGCCATGGTCGGAGCCATCATCCTGGCGAAGAAACGTAAAGATTAACGAACCTAATACCGTAACAATATGTTTGAAGGCGTTCCATTACAATGGTTTTTAATTACCGGCACCATCATGTTCTTTGTCGGTATCTATGGATTCCTGGTCAGGAAGAACCTCATCACCATCCTGATGTCGACGGAGCTGATCCTGAATTCGGTCAACATCAACTTTGTGGCATTCAACAAGATCCTCTATCCCACGCACCTGGAGGGGATGTTCTTTGCCGTGTTCATCATCGCCGTTGCGGCAGCGGAAGCGTCGGTGGCCATTGCCATCATCATCAACATATACCGCCGCCTGATCAACATCGATGTTGAGAAAATGAATGAAATGAAATATTAGGCAATAGGCAGCAGGCAAAAGGCAATAGTTGAAAAGGGAATGCGGCAACAAAATAAATAAAAAAGATGAAGGAAAACGATCTTCCCCCTACTGCCTATTGCCTGCTGCCTTTTGCCTTGCAGATTGGCAGTTGCCGCATCAACCAACCATATAGTTTAAAAGAATACCAATATAATTTCTCAAAGCTATGATCGATTTCAGTTACACCATCTGGATCCTGCTGATTCCCTTGTTCATGTTCGTGGTTGTCGGCCTCTTCGGGAACCGTTTCAAACCCATCGTTTCGGGTATCGCCGGGACCAGCGGCCTGTTTGTGATGTGGGTTCTCTCGCTGGTAACAGCCTACAAGTATTTTTTCGTACTTGAAAAGGCCGCCGACGGCTCCTTCCAGAAATTGCTGGCAGTGAACATCCGCTGGCTCAACCTGACCGATAAACTTCACATTGACATGGGTGTGCTGCTCGATCCCATCTCCATCATGATGCTGATCGTCATCACCACCGTTTCGTTCATGGTGCATCTTTATTCGATCGGTTACATGGACGGGGAAAAGGGGTTCATGCGTTTTTTCGCCACCCTGTCGCTCTTCAGCTTTTCGATGCTGGGGCTGGTGGTTGCCACCAACATCTTCCAGATGTACATTTTCTGGGAACTCGTGGGTGTTTCCTCGTACCTTCTCATCGGTTTTTATTACACGAAAGATTCAGCTGTCTCTGCTTCCAAAAAGGCCTTTATTGTTACGCGGTTTGCCGACCTGGGTTTCCTCATCGGGATCCTGATGCTTTCATTCTCAGCAGGAACCTTCGACTTCCTTTCACTTACCGACATTCACGGTCCGGCCATGTCTTCGGGCTCGGGTGTCATGTTTCTCGGGTTGTCAACCATGACCTGGTCCATGATCTTTATCTTTATGGGAGGCGCCGGTAAATCGGCCATGTTCCCGCTGCACATCTGGCTGCCCGACGCCATGGAAGGCCCGACCCCCGTGTCGGCGCTCATCCATGCCGCGACGATGGTGGTTGCCGGGGTATACCTTGTTGCCCGTCTTTTTCCGATCTATGCATTAAAAGCCCCGGTCGCACTCGATGTCGTGATGTATGTCGGGGCGTTCAGCTCCATCTTCGCCGCCGTTATCGCCTGTACCCAGTTTGATATCAAACGGGTTCTGGCCTATTCCACCATGTCGCAGATCGGGATGATGATGTTTGCCCTCGGTGTTTCAGGATATGGCGGACATGAAGGACTCGGCTATATGGCTTCCATGTTCCACCTTTTCACCCACGCATTTTTCAAAGCCCTGCTTTTCCTCGCCGCGGGAGCCATCATCCATGCAGTTCACAGCAACGTGATGAACGACATGGGCGGGTTGCGGAAGCACCTCCCCATCACCCACGCAACCTTCCTCATCGCCTGCCTTGCCATTGCCGGCATCCCGCCGCTGGCCGGTTTCTTCAGCAAGGACGAGATCCTGGCAGCCGGTCATGAAAAGAGCCTGATGCTCTACTGGGTTGAAATGATCGTTTCGGGACTTACCGCCTTTTACATGTTCCGTCTCTACTATTCCATTTTCTGGGGAAAAGATCAGCATTATCATCACACCCCGCACGAAGCGTCGTGGACCATGACGGTTCCCCTGATGTTCCTTGCCGTCGGGGCGCTCCTCGCAGGGTTGATCCCCTTCTCGATGTTCGTCTCCTCCGACCGGATGCCGTTCATGTCGCACATCGAACTGGGAATCGCCATTCCTGCTGTGCTTGTTGGACTTTTCGGGATCATCCTGGCCACCATCTTTTACAGGAAGGAAACCACCATCCCCGACCAGGTCTTCAACGCCCTGGGCGGTTTTTCACGCGCTGCTTACCGGAAGTTCTACATCGATGAAGTTTACCTCTTCATCACAAAAAAGATCATTTTCAATTATGTTTCACGCCCGATTGCATGGTTCGACCGTCACGTAGTGGATGGTGCGATGAACGGGGTGGCCTATGTGACAAATGAAACGTCCGAACGCATGAAAAGATTCCAGTCGGGACAGCTTCAGCAATATGCCCTGGTTCTCGTCTCGGGTGTCGTGCTGCTCACATTGTTATTCACCTATTTATGGACCAACTAATACGATAGAAGAATGAGTATTCTGACGCTATTTATCATTATACCGGTTCTCACTGTAATTGGTATTTTACTGAGCAAAAACCATATGCAGGTGAAGTGGGTTGCCGTGGTTGGAATGAGTCTCCAGCTGCTGAGCGCGATCTCGCTGATCTTTTTATACCTGGCGCAGCGGAAGGCCGGCAATATGGCCGAAGTGCTTTTCGTCCAGGATTATGTATGGTACCAGACCCTCAACATCCATTTTTACGTGGGCGTCGACGGCGTATCGGTAGCCATGATCGGGCTCACCGCCCTTGTGGTTTTTGCCGGTATTTTCGCCAGCTGGGACATTGTTGACCTGCCCCGCGAATTTTTCACCTCCCTGATCCTTCTCGCCACCGGGGTCTTCGGTTTTTTCATCTGCCTCGATCTTTTCACCATGTTCCTGTTTTATGAACTGGCCGTAATTCCCATGTACCTGCTTATCGGAATCTGGGGCAGCGGTCCGCGGCACTATTCCGCCATGAAACTCACCCTGATGCTTATGGGCGGCTCAGCCTTCATCCTCCTGGGGATCATCGGGATCTATTTTAACTCCGCACCGAATGGCGGACCCCTGACCTTCGACCTGATCAGGATTTCAAAGGAACACATTCCCCTGAACGTCCAGCTGTTCCTGTTCCCCTTCCTTTTCGTGGGATTCGGCGTTCTGGGCGCCATGTTCCCGTTTCATACCTGGTCGCCCGACGGTCATGCTTCGGCACCCACCGCCGTTTCCATGCTTCATGCCGGGGTGCTTATGAAACTCGGGGGGTACGGCTGTTACCGTGTTGCTGTATTTCTCCTCCCTGATGCCGCCCACCAGCTTGGGTGGATTTTCCTGATCCTGGCAACCATCGGCGTCATCTACGGTGCGCTCGGCGCCATCTGGCAGAAAGACCTTAAATACATCAACGCCTATTCATCGGTCAGCCACTGCGCACTCGTTCTCTTCGCCATCCTGATGTTCAACCAGACCGCCATGAACGGGGCCATTATGCAGATGATCTCCCACGGCATCATGACGGCCCTCTTCTTTGCGCTGATCGGCATGATTTACGGAAGGACCCATACCCGTTTTATCAATGAAATGGGCGGGCTGATGAAGGTCATGCCCTTCCTGGCGGTCGCCTATGTTATTGCGGGTCTCGCATCGCTCGGGCTGCCGGGTTTCAGCGGTTTCGTAGCCGAAATGACCATCTTTGTCGGTGCCTTCCAGAACGTCGATACTTTCCATCGTGTCGCCACCATCATCGCGGCCTCCTCCATCGTGGTCACGGCCGTGTATGTGCTGCGCGTGGTGGGAATCCTGCTGCTTGGAAAAATCAAAAATGAACACTTTGAAGTTTTGCCGGATGCACGATGGTACGATAAGATCAGCGTGGTTGCCCTCATTTTCGGGATAACGCTGATCGGGGTTGCACCCCTGTGGCTGTCGGACATGATCAGCCAGGGACTCGGACCCATCGTTCACAGGCTGATCGCGGCAGCACCATTACTAATAAAATAACCCCAACCCCTGCATCTCCCCGCCGGGAGAGACCATGGGTGGTGTATTGTTAACTATAAAAAACACAACCAATGCTGATCATGAGACATGAATTACTGCTGATTGTCATCACGGTAATCCTATTGATTGTCGAAATTTTTCTGCCAGACTCTCAGAAACGTAAAATCATCCTGCCGGCAATCCTGCTGATGACCTGCGTAACGGTCGTGGGATTTTTACCCGAAACGCCCGGTATCCTGTTCGGCGGCATGTACCAGTCGACACAACTTTCCATGATGCTCAAGAACATCCTGAACATCGGGGTCCTGATCATTTTTATCCAGTCGGTCGACTGGCTGAAACAGGAGCAGAACAAGCAAAAGATCAGCGAGTTTTTTCTCCTGATGCTATCGACCCTCATCGGCATGAATTATATGATTTCCGCCGGTGATTTCCTGATGTTCTACATCGGGCTGGAACTTGCCACCATTCCCGTTGCCGCCCTGGCTGCCTGGGAACGCATGAAGGAAAAATCGGCAGAAGCAGGGGTTAAACTGATCTTCATTTCGGCACTTTCGTCGGGCATCCTGCTCTACGGCCTCTCCATGATCTATGGAACCACAGGTACCATGTATTTTGCCGACATTGCTCCCCTGATCACCGGGGCACCCCTCCAGGTGCTGGCCTTCATCTTCTTTTTTGCCGGGATGGCATTCAAAATCTCCCTGGTCCCGTTCCACCTGTGGACCGCCGATGTTTACGAAGGAGCCCCTGTGAATGTCACCTCCTACCTTTCGGTCATTTCAAAAGGAGCCGCCGTTTTTATTTTCACCATCATCCTTTACACGGTATTTGCAAAGATCGCCGTAATGTGGAGCGAAGTGCTTTATGTAATCACCATCCTGACCATCACGATCGGGAATCTTTTTGCCATGCGGCAGCAGAACCTTAAACGTTTCCTTGCATTCTCATCCATCGCCCAGGCCGGGTTCATCCTGCTCGGGATCATCGGCCAGAGCCAGCTCGGTATGACCACCGTGATCTATTTTGCCCTGGTTTACATTTTCTCCAACCTGGGAGCCTTCGGTGTTGTCGGCATCATCTCGAACCGCACGGGGAAAGAGAATATCAACGATTACGACGGACTTTACCGTACCAATCCCAATCTCAGCCTGGTAATGATGCTGGCCCTCTTTTCACTGGCCGGTATTCCACCGCTGGCCGGGTTTTTCGGAAAGTTTTTCCTTTTCACGGCAGCGGCCAAACAAGGCTATTACATTCTTGTCCTGATCGCCCTGGTCAATACGATCATCTCACTTTATTATTATCTCCTGGTCATCAAGGCCATGCTGCTGAACAACAGCGACCAGCCGATTGCAGCCTTCAAAAGCGACGGTTATACCCGGCTTGGGCTCCTCCTCTGCGTGGCAGGCATGGTGATCATCGGGTTCGCCAGTTCGGTATACGAAATGGTGTATCATTTAAGTTACGGTTTGTTTTAATCCCCGTTTCGTAGCAGAGACACATTGCAATGTGTCTCTGCAAAACGGGACGAAAACAGGATGAAATAATTAACATCATGGCAATTTTAAAAGGTAAACACAACATCGCCGAAATTGAAGGAATCCGCTGCACGGTGGTAGAATCCGGCGCTACCGACGATCGCGTTGCCTTCCTGAAGGATCTGCTCGGCTTTAACAGGTACGAGGTTAAAACGGAAAAGGAAAAGGCAAAAGACGGGAGCCCGCTTGAAACGAACATCATCGGGGTGACCGATATCCTGTTTAACCCCATCATCGGGTTATACCAGAAAAAATTATTCAGGAAGGATGGTAAAACGGTGACCCACCGCTACTGGAACCAATTGTCCGACCAGGATGACATCCCCTACTGGCAGGTACAACCGTAGCCGTCATGCAGAAATTTGCGAAATATTTTGCCTGGTTTGTGATTTCCCTCTATTTTATCCTTGGGATCTTTGTACTTGTTAGTCCCTATTTTGCATACCTGTCGAAGGAGTCGAAGACCATTTTTGCCATTTTTCTCTTCCTTTACGGTGGTTTCAGGCTGGCCCGCCTCTGGTCAAAAAACAGGGAGCGCAGGGAGGAATAATCACTTTTTTTTCCGGTTTTCGGCAGAGCAGGCAGCATCCCTGTTTTTACCCCTTTGCAAAGCCAGTAAATATTAAAGAAAGTTAACGCGGCAAAGGTTTTTATGAATATTCACGGTAATTTTGGAAGGTTCAATAATAAATTTTATAAATTTGTGTTCTTTCATAAAAAGAAGCTGATTTTTAGCAAATAAGCGATGAAAAACATCATGGAGTTCATAAAGATTCTGATCGCGGCTTCGGGGGTATCGCTCCTCCTGCTTCTTGCTGCCTGCGGAGGGGCTCCCGGCGCGAAGGATGTTGACACACCCACCTCCGGACACATCAGGGTAGGGGTGGATGATTCCTACCGCCTGCTTATCGAAGCCGAATCGTACACTTTCGGGGCCATGTACAAATATGCGCGTACCGATATCGTCTATAAAACAGAAGCCGATGTCATCAATGACTTCATGAACGATTCCGTTCCACTGATCATTGTAAACCGTAAACTTTCCGACAAACAGGTCAAATACCTGAACGACCACCAGTACATCCCGCGAACGACAAAAATTGCCTTTGATGCGATGGCTCTCATCGTGAACAACGACAATCCCGACACCGCGCTTTTTTACCGGTCCGTTAAAGATATCTTCCAGGGAAAGATCACCACCTGGAAGCAGATCAACCCTAAATCAAAACTGAAGGATATCAAGGTCGTTTTTGATAATTTCAAGTCCGGGAACCCGCGTTATTTCAAGGAAAAATTTGTACTTGATTCATTCCCGGCCAACTGTTTTGCCGCACAGGACAATGCCGAGGTGATCAGCTATGTTGAAAAGAACAGGAATGCCATCGGCATCATCAGTGTGAACTGGATCAGCGACCGTGAAGATACTGTTTCCCACAATTTCCTAAAACGGTTCAAAGTGGTGGGCATCGCCCTGGAAGGCGACAACGTTGCCGGAACGAAATTTTTCAAACCCTATCCCTATTACATCAACGACGGGTCCTACCCGTTCACAAGGGAAGTATACTGCATTAACCGTCAGCCCTATTCAGGACTGGCTCATGGTTTTTCATCCTTCATCGCCGGGGAAAAGGGACAGTACATCGTGCTCCATTCCGGCCTTGTACCCGCTGCCATGCCAGTGCGAAACGTCGAAATTAAACATTAACACCAAGGAGATATATTATGATACGAGTTACCAGAACGGTTGTTGTCGTTGTTGCATTGCTTCTCTTTTTTCCATTTATAACCGCCACCCATTCGCAGGATTTGAAGGAGGCGATCAAACTCACGAAAAGCGAACAGTTCAAGAAGGCCAGTTCCCTTTTCAAGGCACTGATCAGGCAAACACCCGCCGACGGGGATATCTACTATTTTTACGGCAGGTATTTCATGAAGAAATTTATGTCGGACACCCTCAACACCTCCTATGTTGAAATGGCTGATTCGGCCAGGATGATCTTTGAACAGGGGGTAAAGCAGGATCCTGCCAACCCGATGAACTATGTCGGACTGGCCGGGCTCCATGTAGTAAACAAGGATCTGCCCAAGGCGCAGGCCGAATATGCCAAGGCGGCTGCATTGTTTCCTTCCAAGGCGAACAAGCAGATCAAAATGGAGCCGGGCAGGCAGGCGCGTGTGATGGTTGAAATGGCCGAATGGTACGCCGTTGCCAATGCCCACGATACCGGCACCGTTTTTACCTTGCTGCGCAATGCCGAAAAACTCGACAACAAGTACCCGGAACTCTATATCGTCAAGGGGGATGTCTACTTTTACCTGCTGAACGATGGCTCCAAGGCCATCTCCAACTATAACATGGCACAGTCGCTCGATCCCAAGTCGCCCGAGGCAAAACTGCGTGTCGGCATGCTGTGGATGCGTGCCCGCCAGTATACAAACGCCCTGAACTATTACCAGGATGTGGTCAAAATGGACTCAACCTTCGCCCCGGCGTACCGTGAACTCGGATCGCTGCTTGCAAGGGCCGGACGGCAGGATGACGCCAAGAAGAATTATATCAAGTTCCTGCAGCTCTCCACCGACAACACCTCTGCGCGCAAGCAGTTCGTCAACACCCTGATGGACCTTAAATTCTACCAGGAGGCGATCAACCAGCTGAATGAGATCCTGAAGGTTGACAACGCCGACAACGATGTGAACCGCGCACTTGCCTATTGTTATTTTGAAACACAACAGTACGATAAAGGCCTGCCCTATATCAAAAAATTCATCGCCCAGGCAAAACCTGAAAAGGTCAGGGCGCTTGATTATGCATATTACGGAAGGCTTTTATCGAAACTTAAGATGGATTCCCTTGCTTCAGAACAATTGCTTAAGGCTTATACTCTTGATACTTCGAAGGTTGAACTGATTTCTGAAGCCGCCCTGAGTTACACCCGGATCAAGAAATACGACAAGGCCATGGAGCAGTATGAGCGCAAGATCAAAATGAAGAGAGGGGTTCCGATGGATTATTATAACCTGGGAAAAGTCTACTACAGTCTCCAGGACTATGTAAAGGCCGATACCAACCTGGCGATTTTCAACGTCATGCAGCCCGATTACATCCAGGGATTTGCCTGGAGGGCCCGTACCAAATCGAACCTCGACCAGAAGGACCCGAAGGGATTTAACCTGTCGGGTTTCGGGGTCCCGGTTTACGAAGGGCTGATCCAGAAGACCCAGGGTGACACGGTAAAATACATGAAAGAGCGGTTCGAATCGTTCGACTACCTCGCATTTTACCATTACAGCCAGTACATGCATGACCAAAAACTCAAGGATGAGGCAGAAAAAGCATTGTTTTATTACCTCAGGATGACAGCGGTAAATCCTAACGATGAAAAGGTTACCGTTGTAAAACCGGTTATTGACGCCCTTAAACTGAAGGTCAGGTAACAACTATTTGATTTCGGTGAATATTTCTTTATCTTTGTGGGCCTTTTAAAAAGAAAATCCAACAATTCATTCAATCTTAAATTTAAAACTTATTAACGATGAGCAAGACAACTAGCAAAGGCGGATCATTGGGTGAAGCCTTAAGGTCAGTGTTTACGGTGGGCGTTATGATCATAGCATTCGCCTTTTCTTATTTCCTTTTCAAGGTCGTGTTTGGAAATCCTTTGTTTTTTGAAGGTGGAAACCCCGCAGGCCACCCGCTTCCCGGCAACTATCTTGCCATTATCTACAAAGGGGGGGTTATTGTTCCCTTCCTGATCACCCTGAACCTCGTACTGATCATCTTCGCAGTTGAACGTGGTATTGTCCTGTTCCGCGCAAGGGGAAAAGGCCGTATCAACGTGTTTGTAAAGAGCCTGCAGGTTGCGCTGGATACCAACAAAATCGAAGATGCAATCGTTTCCTGCGACAAGCAGAGAGGTTCCCTGGCAAATGTCATGAAAGCCGGTTTGATCCGTTACAGGGCACTGCAGAATGACACCACCCTCGAAAAGGACCAGAAAATCCTCGCCCTTCAGAAAGAATTCGAAGAAGCTTCTGCCCTCGAACTCCCCATGTTGTCGCGCAACCTCGTGATCCTTTCAACCATCGCCTCCATCTCCGTGTTGACCGGTCTTATGGGAACGGTTATCGGTATGATCAAGGCCTTTGCAGCTTTGGCCCAGGCCGGTGCCCCTGATGCACTTGCACTCGCCAATGGTATCTCTGAGGCCCTTATCAATACGGCATTTGGTATCTTCGGTTCATTGATGGCCATCGTGTTGTACAACTTCTACTCCACACAGATCGACAGCTTTACCTACAAAATTGATGAAGCAGGTTTCAGCCTCGTCCAGTCATTTGCTGCTGCTACCAAGTAATTAAAAAACAATCCTATGCCAAAAATTAAACATCCGGCAAGATCTCCGCATATAGACATGACGCCTATGGTGGACCTGTTTTCCTTGCTGTTAACCTTCTTCATGTTGACCACCTCGTTCCGTCCACAGGAAGCCGCGCCGATCGAAACACCGAATTCGGTTTCGGAAAAGAAGGCCCCGGAAACGGATATCATGACGATATTCATTACAAAAGATGGCAAGGTGTTTTTCAACTTCGACAACGGAGTCGATACTTCAACCCATTTCAGGACCAAATTACTCCAGAAAATGGGCGAACAGTACCAGATTACATTCACCCCCAAGGAACTTGACAAATTCAGCAAAATGTCATCATTTGGCATGCCGGTTAAAAATATCCCTCAGTGGATAAACTCTACCGAGCCGAAAGAACGCGACAAACTCCAGATCGGGATACCGACCGACTCGACCGACAACCAGCTCGCCTGGTGGGTCCGTCTTGCACGTATCACCAACCTGAACGCCGAAGTTGCCATCAAGGGTGATGCCGAAACCAACTACACCGTGGTCAAGAAAGTCATGGACCTGTTACAGGAAAACAAGGTAAATAAATTCAATCTCGTCACCAATCTTCAGAAAGACGAAGTCTCCATGAAGGACATGCCAAAATAGGGCGGCGCGATTTTAATGCCAAAAATAACAAACCAGTATGGGTGAAATAATTGTTGAGGAAAAAGGGAAAAAGGGTGGTAAGCGCCAGGCGAAGAAACACAGCACCCGCATCGATATGACCCCCATGGTCGACCTGATGTGTCTGCTCATTACCTTCTTCATGCTTACTACGGCTTTCAGCAAACCCAAGGTCATGGTCATCACCATGCCTGAAAAGGATCCTGATAAAAACGCACCGAAAGGACCTGAAATTCCTAAAAACAGGACCCTGAACATCCTGCTCACGGAGGGTCATAAGGTGTATTACTATATCGGGATTGCTAATCCGAAAAAACCTGAAGAAATGCCCCAGCTTATCAAGACGGATTTCAGTAAGGATGGCATCCGTAAATTTTTATTGGTCAAGAACAGGGATCTCTTTACGAAAATTGCCGAATACCGTGACAAGCGGATAACCGGCAAGTCGGTCGTAGCGGATACCACAGCTGACATGGCGATCAAGAAGATGAAGAAGGAGGACCAGAAGGGACCGATCGTCCTGATCAAGGCTGATGACAAGGCAAAGTACAGGGACATGGTTGACATCATCGATGAAATGGCTATCTGCAACATCGCCAGTTATGCGGTTGTAGATATGACACAGGTCGAATTGGATATGTTGAAAACAGCTCCGAAATAATACAAGTTATCGTGTATAACACTTAAAAAAATAGTGTATGGCAATTGAAAAACAGCATGTTGAATCGCTGGAGGATATTGTTTTCAAAAACAGGAATCATGCGTATGGGTCGTATTTTCTGCGGAAAAACTACAGGAAATTCCTGACCATGTCCCTGATTTTTGGTTTTGTAATGGTGGGCGCCATCGTAGCCTACCCCCTCATTAGCGCCTATGTCAACAAAAGCAGGCTGATCAGGGAAAAGGAAAGGGAAGTCGGGGTTGAAATGCGTGACATGCGCAAGGAAGAAGCACCTCCCCCTCCACCCCCGCCCCCTCCTCCTGAAGTAATGGTCCAGAAGATCGTGTTTACCGCCCCCGTCGTTGTTGAAGATACGACCATCGAAGTAAGCATGGCCTCCATGGACGACCTGAACAAGAAAGGCAACACCGAAGCCCCCACCGAAGATGTCCAGGTTGAAGTTAAGGATGAAGGCCCGAAAGTCATTGAAACCCCCGTGCAGGCTGAAATTTTCACCGTTGTGGAAGAGCAGCCCAGCTACCCGGGTGGAGAAGAGGCCCGTATCGGCTACCTGCAGCAGAACATCAAATATCCCGAAGAGGCCAAGGAACTCGGCATCCAGGGAAAAGTTTTCGTAACCTTCGTGGTTGAAGTCGACGGATCCATTACCGACGTTCGCGTTCTGCGCGGAATCGGCGGTGGTTGCGACGAAGAGGCCATCCGCGTTGTAAAGTCGATGCCCAAATGGGTTCCCGGCAAACAGCGTGGCGTGCCCGTTCGTGTACAGTTTAACCTGCCCATCAAGTTTACGTTGCAGTAAAAGGTTACCCCGTAACGCGTAACGCATAAAAAAATGCGGTCCATTTATCCGGGCCGCATTTTTTTGTGCCTGTTTCGCAATACGGAGCCCCTGGAGCGCGTTTTAAAGGAAATAAGAGTCACACGTTCTTTCTTTCATGTCACCCCCTTAAATCTTTTCAATATGAAAACAAACCATGTTGAATCAATGGAAGAGCTGGTTTTTAAAAACAGGAACAAGCTCTATGGTGCCTACATCCTTCGCAGGAAATACAACAAGTGGCTTGTAATCTCCCTGCTGTTCGGACTCTTTATGATCTTTTCCGCTGTTTCCTACCCACTCATTGCAGCTTACCTTAACACAAACAACCTGATTCGCATCGGGCCGACGGAGAGTTCGTACGATCCCATCCGGATCACCAGGGATGAACCTCCCCCTCCTCCTCCACCTCCCCCCGCCGACCCTTCAATCCCGCAGAGAGTTGCATTTGTGGCCCCCATCGTGGTGGACAAGGACATTGAATCCGACATGTTGACCCAGGGTGAACTTTCGGGCCAGCCGGCCACCCCGGCACCCACTGAAGTGATCGAAATCGTTCCCGTCGATAACACGAAAAACGTTATCGAACAGGCTGTCAAACCTGCCGAGCCCTGGATATCGGTGGAGGAGATGCCGCAGTTCCCGGGAGGAGATGACGGGTTGTTCAGGTTCCTGTCGCAGAATATAAAATACCCCCAGGAAGCCAGGGATGCCGGGGTTTCCGGAAGGGTATTCGTATATTTTGTGGTGGAGCCGGATGGTTCTGTTTCAAGCCTGAGCGTGAAACGGGGTATAGGAGCCGGTTGCGATGAAGAGGCCCTGCGGGTGGTCGGGATGATGCCCAGGTGGAGCCCGGGTAAGCAGGCAGGGGTGCCGGTAAGGGTTCAGTTCACCCTGCCGGTAAAGTTCACCTTGCAGTAGGATTTGATGCGTTACGCGTCACGATACAGCCGGAAGCGTGAAGATAAACCGGCTCCCCTTCCCGTATTCGCTTTCAACCCGGATGGTCCCGGCGTTCTTTTCAACAAACTCTTTGCAGAGGATCAGACCGAGACCGGTTCCCGATTCCTCGGCCGTACCCTTGGTATATAGTTTTGTATCGATTCTGAACAGTTTGTCGATATCTTTCTCATGGATCCCGATTCCGTCGTCTTCGATGGTAAACACCTGACATCCTTCGGACCTGGAGGAGAAGATGGAGACGAACCCGCCGGGCCGGGTAAACTTGATGGCATTAGAAACCAGGTTCCTGATCACGGCCGAAACCATATTGCTGTCGGCCATCACCCCGCATCCTTCGGGTACCGTGCTGGAAATGCTGATGTTCTTTTTCGTGGCCTCACCCGAAAGAATCACAAGCGTCGCCTGTATGATCTCCTGGATATCCATGGCCATGGGCTCAAACTGGATGCTGTTGGTCTGCGAACGGGCCCAGTCGAGCAGGTTCCCCAGCAGGGTATAAGCGTTCAGGGCCGATTCGTTGATGTAACCGATGTACTCGTAAATCTCCGCAATTTCGAGATCGTGGATGCTTTCGCGCAGGATGTTGGAAAACCCGATCACCGCGTTGAAAGGGTTCCTCAGGTCATGTGCAATTATGGAGAAAAACTTATCCTTTGCCGCATTGGCCTCCTTTAATTTGATCTCTGATTCCTGGAGGGCGGCCTCTGTCTTTTTTCGCTCCTCGATCTCCAGTTTGAGTTTCCGGTTGATGTTCTGAAGTTCAATGGTCCTTAACTGTACCTTTTCTTCCAGTTCGCTGTTGATGTCGCGTTCACGGCCCAGGAAACGCAGGTACATGTTCAGGGTATGAACAATCTGGACATCATCGATCGGTTTGGTGAGATAGTCGAGCCCGCCGGCATTCAGTCCTTTGTCCATCAGCGCCTTGTTCGGATCAAAGGCGGTGATGAAGATCACCGGTATATGCGCGGTTTTGGGGCGTGATTTCACCAGTTTCGCGGTCTCGAAACCATCCATTTCAGGCATCTGGACATCCATCAGGCAGAGATCGATGTGCTGTTCGCTGATGATTCGAAGTGCCTCGAAACCCGAAGTTGCTTCGACGACCTCCACCTGGAAATTGTCTTTGATCAGCTCGTGCAGCGAAAAAAGGTTGTTTGAGTTGTCATCGACGATCAGGATCGTGTGCTTTTCTGTTTTTTTCATGATTGTTTTAGTAGTATTGAGGCATTACAGGCAGGGATACCGTGAAGGTGCTTCCGATACCAACTTCGCTTTCGACGCGGATAGCCCCGGCATTTTTTTCAATGAACTCCTTGCAGAGGATCAAACCCAGCCCGGTTCCCTCTTCCCCTTCGGTACCATATGAAACGACATTGCAGTCGATGCAGAAGAGTTTTTTCTGAATTTCAGGCGATATCCCGATTCCATTGTCGGTGACGCTGATTTCGGCAAAGGTCCCTGCATTGCGCGCCGACAGGGTGATCATGCCGCCACACCTCGTAAACTTGACCGCGTTGAGAAGCAGGTTCCGGATGATGGTGTGGATCATGTTTTTGTCGGCATAAACCTCGATGTCAACGGGCACCGTCGAATCGAGACGGATGTTTTTATTGCCGGCCGAGGTTTTAACCAGGTCGACGATCTCTTCACTGATCTCCGTAAGGTGAAACAGGGCAGGTTCAAAGTGGACTTTCCCGGTTTGGGTTTGCGACCAGTCGAGCAGGTTTTGAAGCAATCTGAAGGTGTTTTCGGCCGTTGTCTTGATATCGCGTATAAACTCTTTCTGCTCATCAATGGCGAAACTGTCGTAATCGTCGATCAGAAGGGTGCTCAACCCGATGATGCCATTGAAAGGGTTTTTAAGGTCGTGGGCAATGATGGAGAAGAACTTGTCCTTGGATGCATTGGCCGCCTTGAGTTTTTCCTTCGAGATATGGAGGGTCTCCTCCGTCACTTTTCTTTCTTCGATCTCCTCGATCAGTTTCTGGTTCAGTTCACGGAGGTGCAGGTTCATCATATACTCGTGGGTGATGAAACGAAGGTACATTTTAAGCCTGTATACCAGCTGGTTGTCGTCGATCGGTTTGGTGAGGTAATCGAACCCGCCTGCGGCAAGTCCTTTTTCAAGGAGCTTTTTCGTTGGGTCGAAGGCCGAGATGAAGATGATCGGGATGTTGGTGGTTTTCGGCCGGTTTTTAATGAGCCTCGCCGTCTCGAAACCGTCCATGCCCGGCATCATGACATCCATCAGGATCAGGTCGATGGAGCGTTCGTTCAGGATACGCAGCACCTGTTCGCCCGAGGTCGCCTCGATGATGTTGGCCTCAAAATGCGATTCGATCAGGCTCCTGAGCGTAAAAATATTGTGCTCAATGTCGTCAACAATGAGGATATCCGGGATAAAGGTTGCTTCCATGGTCATCATATTATTTTCTTGAATATCTTGTTTGCCTTGTCAAATACCTGGAACCCGATGGGGTAGGAGGTGATGCTCTCGCTTTCGCCAAGCACCAGGAAGCCGTTCATGTCGAGCGAACGGAAGAAGAGGTCTAGCACGGCCCCCTGGAGATTCTGATCAAAATAGATCAGCACGTTGCGGCAGAGGATCAGGTGAAATTCATTGAAGGCCCCTTTGTTGAGAAGGCTGTGCTGGAAAAAGAGGATCTTTTCCTTCAGGTGGTTGCTTACCCGGGCATACCCGTCGCAGATGGTAAAATAGCTGTCAAAGTCCCCGGTGCCGCCCGACTGCAGGTAGTTGGCCCGGCTGTTCTCGATCATTTCCGGGGAATACAGCCCGTTCTGGGCCTCTTCAACCACAAAGGGGTTGATGTCGGAGGCATAGATCTGCGTTTTGTGGAGGATGCCGAGTTCATCGAGCAGGATCGTCAGCGTGACCGCCTCCTGGCCCGTGGAACATCCTGCACTCCAGATTTTTATGTGCGGGAAGGAATCGAGATAGGTAAGCACCTGCTCGCGGATGGCCTTGAAGGTGACCGGGTTCCTGAAAAACTCGGTAACATTTATGGAACACTCCAGGAAGAGGTTTTCAAACAGATCCTGGTCCTGGAGGACCAGCTCGCCGAAACGCCTGAAAGAATATATATGGTGGTCGGTCATCACCCGGGTGATCCTCCTGATGGCGCTCTGAACGCTGTAATGACGGTAATCGTAACCGTAGTGTTCATGGAGGTCGGCCAGGAAATGCTTCAGCTCGGTTTCTTCAATATTAAGTTCTTCGGGTTCGATGATCCGCGAAAGAAATCCAACCAGTTCGGGGAGCGGGAATTTGTAATCCACCAGTCCTGTCTTCCACGCGCTGAGCGGCATGTCCCTGGCATCGCAGTCATAAGGATCTTCGATGATGGTCGTCGCATCCACCTGCTTCAGGAGTGCCAGGGAGTTGGCGCCGTCATCGCCGTACCCGCAAAGCAGCACGGCGATCAGCCCGCTTTTATATTCCTGCGCCAGGGTTTCGAAGGTGATACCGATCGAAGGGCGTGCATAATTCACCTTCGCCTCATTGGTGAGCCTGATCTTGCCATGATCGATCCGCATGTGATGCCCGGGGGGGGCGATATAAACGCAGCCGGTTTTCACAGGAGTTTTATCGGTAACGGGAATCACCTTGAATTCGGTATTCCGCTGGAGGATTTCACCCAGGTAATTGGGTTCGTTTTCCAGGACGTGCTGCACGATGAAAACACTGATATCCCTCGCCGGCAGTTTGGACATGATCTGCATGATCTTGTCGAGACTTCCTGCCGACCCTCCCAATGCAATCGCCCTTACCTTTTTCGGGTCTTTCCCCTCGAGCGAATGCTGCTGCATGACATGGCACGGGATGCCAAGTCGGTAGAGATAGGATCCCAGGTAACGGTGAAAAACATTCACCTTCAGCTTCACATGCTTGTTGTCTGCGATGAACGACTTGATATGGACCAGCACATCGGCAGGCAGAATCCTCGCATCGAAGAAGGTCAGCTCCACGGTGGTGTGCTTCGCCGGTTTCAGCAATGCGAAAAACTCATCTTTGTCCGTTTGAAACTGGAGATTTCCCTGCACGGAAATATGCATGGACTTTGCCGTTTCAAGTGCATGTATGTTCATCTTTATCCTTTTTTCTGACACCAGGCCTCCACCAGACCGATCAGCATGTCATAATCGACAGGTTTCGCAAGGTAATCATTTGCGCCGGCTGCAATGCACCGCTCGCGGTCCTCCTTCAGCGCCTTAGCCGTTAAGGCGATAACCGGAAGCGACTTGAGCTTTTCATCCTCCCTGATTTTTTTCATGGCGGTATAGCCGTCCATGACCGGCATCATGATGTCCATCAGCACCAGGTCGACGGGTTTTTTCTGCAATTGCCCGATGGCCTCCAGTCCGTTCTGGGCATCGACCACCGTTGCACCGTGTTCCTCGAGGGCAGTACTCAGTACGAAGACATTCTTGATGTCGTCGTCGACAACCATGACCGTTTTCCCCGAGAGTCGTTTCATGTGTGAAAGGGAATCTTTTGACCTCGTAACCGGGTCGGTTCCAGCTAGCTGGGTCTGGTGCAGGAAAAGCATCAGCTCGTCGAGCAGGCGGTTTTCGGAATTCACGGTTTTGATGATGATCCGGTCGGCGTATTTCTTGATGTTTTTCTCCTCCTCCGGACTCAGTTGTTTCCCTGTATAAACGATTACCGGGACTTTAAGCTGGGTTTCGCGGATAAATTTACAGATGTTGAGCCCGCTGCCCGACTGGAGTCCCAGGTCGATGATCACCGCATCATAGATGCCTTTTTTCAGCTCCCCGGTCGCCTCTGTTTCCGACCCGACGCCCTTTACCCGAACATCCTGGCTGCTGATGAGTTCGGTAAGCGCTTCGCGGTGCGTGTCGTCGTCCTCAACGATCAGCAGGTCTTTAGGATGTTTTCTGCTGAAATTCAGGATTCCCTGGATTGCATTCTGGATCTGTTCCTGGTCGACCGGTTTCTGGAGGAAATCGAGGGCGCCCATGCGCAGCAGTTCCGGGTTCTTCTCATGACCCGAAATGATCTGCACCGGGATGTGCCTGAGCTCCTTGAAGCTCTTCAGGCGGCGCATGAAATCAACCCCGTTCATGTCGGGCAGCACCAGGTCGAGGATGATCCCGCTGATCCTGTATTGCTGCGCCATGTGCAGTCCCTCCTCCGCGTTGGAAGCATACAGCACCTTCATGTTCATCTTCCTGATTACCAGTGCAACGATTTCGGCAAAGGAGTAATCATCTTCTACGATCAGGATGATCTTGTCGCCGGGCATCAGCTCTTTCCGGTCGTCCGAGATGGACTGGACCGGGCGTTTCGGCAAATAAGCCTGTCCTTCTGACTTGGAATTCCCGTATATGCTTGCAGTTTCGTGTTCAAAATGGTCACCTGCAGCGGGCACGAGCACCTTTGGCAGGATCATGGAAAATTCACTTCCTTTTTCTTCCTCGCTCACCAGGGAGATGTCACATTGCAGCAGTCCGGCCAGCTTCTGCGAGATGGTCAGCCCGAGGCCGGTTCCGCCGAACTCGCGCGAGATGGAGGTATCCACCTGCTGGAAGGCTTCAAAGATCAGTTTGTGTTTTTCAGCAGGGATCCCGATACCCGTGTCGAGGACTGAGATACGGATGGGTTTGGCAGCATTGCCGCTATCCTCCACGGTGATGGTCACCCCGCCCGATTTGGTGAATTTCAGGGCATTGGATGTGAAATTCCGGAGTATCTGCGAAAGCTTGTCCCGGTCGCTGGTGATGGTGGTTTTCAGGTTATCCACCACCTTCAGGGTGAGATTCTTGTTTTTGGCAACCGACGAAAAATAATGTTTCAGTTCGTTGAGCAGGTCCTCGGTTGAAAACTCCCCGATGGAGAGGGTTGTTTTACCGGCTTCAATTTTTGAAATATCGAGGATGTCATTGATTAGCCGTAGCAACTCTTCGCCGGCCGAATGAACCACCTTTGCCCGCTTGATGTCGTCTTCGCTCAGGTTGCCCCGTTCGTTTTTCTGGATCATTTTCGAAAGCAGGATGATGGAGTTCAGCGGTGTTCTCAGTTCGTGCGACATGTTCGCGAGAAAATCGCTTTTGTATTTGTTCGATAGCTCGAGGTCTTTGGCCTTCAGGTCGAGCTCCTCCTTAGAGGTCCTGAGCTGTTCGTTTCCCAGGCGAAGCTCTTCGGCCTGCTGCATCAGTTGCTGCTGCTGTTCCTCAAGTTGTGCGTTGGTTTGCTGCAGTTCTTCCGATTGCTGCTGCAACTGCTGCTGCTGTTCTTCCAGCTGCGAATTGGTTTGCTGCAACTCCTCCGACTGCTGCTGGATCTGCTGTTGCTGCTCCTCCAGGCGGGCATTGGATTCCTGTACCAGCATGGTCTTCTCCTCGGCTTCGCGCTGAGCCGTGTGGGCCTTTTCGAGCAGGTCTTCAATCTTATCGCGCTGGATGGCCAGGTAGATCCCCGAGGCAATGATCTGGTTTGAATCGTCGAGGAAGGTGGTCTGAACGGGATTGAAAGGGGAGAGGGAGGCTATTTCAACCACCCCCAGCAGTTCCTCTTCATACACGAGGGGATAGGTATAGGTGCAGGATGGGAGCAGACTGGTCGTCCCGGTGCTGATCGGTGCATCATCTTTCGGGACGTTTCTCAGGAAGATGGGCTTCCGCTCCAGCGCTACCTGGCCCACCACGCCCACACCATATTCATAGCTGTTCGAGAGGTGGTCGCGTTCGGTGAATGCATAGGAACTGACCAGTTTCAGGCACTTTTTACCCGGGTCATTCAGGTATATCACGCCCCTGCCAGCTTCAACGTACCTGCAGATATAACTTACCGACCAGGAGGCGATTTTTTCAAGACCCATATCACCCGAAAGTTCCAGGCTGAGTTTGTTCAACCCGTCCTTCAGCCAGTTTTGCTCCCGGTTGTGCCGTTCGTTTTTCTCCAGGTTCTGGCTCATGCTGTTGATCGATTTTGAAACGAGATCATTCTCCCCCTTCTGCTCGAGTCTTTTGCTGAAATTGCCCTGTGAAATCTCCTCGGTAACCGTGCCCAGGTCGCTCAGGGTCCTGGTCATTTTTGCAAGGGAGTTGCCCAGCTGGTCATTTTCCGACTGGGGAATGATCTCGGTCGAAAAATCTCCCAATGCAATGTTTTCAGCTTTGTCCGCCACGCCGAGCAAGGTCTGCTGGAGGATTTTAATGGTATTGAAAATGCCCTTCGTGTCGGCAGGGAATTTCACGGAAAGGTTTCCCTCGGTGATCCTTTCCGTCATCTCCCTGATCATGCCGGGCTCACCCCCTACGACACTGTAAACAAACCATAAGATCGAATAAAGGACGATCACCCCGAAGATGAACATGATCACGAAGAAATAGATGATATGTAGCTTAACTGCCGAAACAGCTTTTATGGAACTATCGCGGGCATCTGTAACCTTGTCCTTCTCACGGCTTGCAAAACGGAGCAGCGATTTTTCAAGCCTGGCGGAGGCATCCTGGACAAGCTGTTCATCTGCCTGCATCTCCCCGTTGGAAAAAGCGTTTCCCCTGTCCGTTTTTTCAACCGCTCCGCGAATCTCCTTCGTGACAAGTTTCTGGTACTCTTCAAAGCCGCTCCTGACCCCTTCAATATTTTTCAGTTCCTCCGAATCACGTTTCCGTTCAAGACTATCCAATGTTGAAAAGACCCGTTCAAAAGCCTGCCGGAAGTTTGCTTTCAACTCCTGTCTCCTTTCCGCCGAAGGGGTCAGCATCATCTCCCTTTCAATTCCCCCGATGGTCCTGTGGTCTTTGATAACATCCGACAGATCTGCAGCTTGTTTAACCTGATGGCTGTAGGTTACATTTGCCTGTGTGCCGACATTTGTCAGGGAGACCCAGGCATACCGGTAGGCGCAAACCAGCAGTACAATGTAAGACGCGAAGAGCGTGGCAAGCATCAATTTTATGGTCAGTTTCATAAGTAAAAATATTTATCAAAAAAAACTGGTTTTCAGGAGAACACGATAAAAAAAATTTCGTTTGTCTTATATTTCACAAATATAGTAAAAATTTTACTGTTTGATTTGTATTAATTTTAATCCCGGGAGCATTACAAAAAATAATGTAGTTAGGGTGCTTTGCGGGGGATCCCTTCCTGTTGGCCGCTGAGACCTTCCGGTGACGTACTATGCGTCACGGACAACGACCATAAAAACCGGGTGACCGGCCGGTCGAAAACCTTCTACCAGGTTCACAGTCAGCCACTCATAATTTAGAATATTTCCAAAAGAATCTTTTATTAACTTTGTACTGTTAATATTTTAACAATACAAAACATACCTATGATAACACTAGGAACACAGGGGAAAAACACATTTCTGGAAGCCGTCAATGAAAAGAGCGGCGCCAATGTGCTTGAATGTTATCAATGCGGCAAGTGTGTTGGTACCTGCCCCGTTTCTCAATACATGGATTTCCCGCCCCGCGAGATCATGCAGATGATCAAGCTGGGGTTGAAAAACGAGTCGTACATGGCCAATTCGCACTGGTTTTGTCTCACCTGCTCTGCCTGTTCGGGCCGGTGCCCCCGCGAAATCGACATCCCTGCCGTCATGGAGGCTGTTCGCCACCTTGCCATCGAGGAAAATTACCTCAACACCTCGACCAAGGTGAAAGAGATCCGCAAGTTCCATGAGATCTTCCTTTCCATGATCAAACGGTATGGCCGCAATTACGAACTGCGCATGATGGCCGAGTTCAACATCCGTACCCGGAATCTCTTCAAGGATATGCACCTTGCCCCGAAAGCGCTTCTTAAGGGAAAAATCCCCCTGGGGGTTAAGCCGCTGAAAAGCGCCAAGGCAATCAGGCGCATGTATGCAATTGCCGAAAAACTGGAAAAGAAAAAATAATCATATTCAATATGAAGAAATTAACCTATTTCCCGGGTTGTTCAGCACACGGTACCAGCGAGGAGTTCGACAGTACCCTTAAACTGGTGCTTAAAACCCTGGATGTGCTGCTGGAAGACATTCCCGACTGGAATTGCTGCGGTGCCACCTCCGCCCATGTGATGACCGAGAACCTGGCCTATGCACTCCCGATGCGGAACCTGGTGCTGGCTGAAAAACTTGAAAACACCACCATGGGGATCGCCTGTGCCTCCTGTTACCAGCGCATGAAGGTGACCAAGGTACACATGGACGAAAATCCTGAACTCGCCAGGAGGATCAACTCCACCGTGGTTGAAGAGGGGACCTATCACGGGTCGGTCGAAATCAAGTCGATGCTCCAGTATGCCTACGAAGACATCGGGCTGGAGACTATTAAGAGCAAGGTGACCAAACCACTTACAGGGCTTAAGGTCGCATGTTATTATGGCTGCCTGCTCACACGGCCGAAAAACATCACCCATTTTGATTCGCCTGAATACCCGGTATCGATGGACCAGATTTGCGAGGCACTGGGCGCTACCGCCACCGATTTTGATTTCAAGACCGAATGCTGCGGCGCCTCCTTTTCGATTTCCAACACCGAAGTGGTGGAGAGCCTGAGCGGGAAGATCCTTGAAATGGCCAAAGAGAGCGGGGCTCACGCCATCGTGGTCGCCTGCCCGCTGTGCCAGTCGAACCTCGACATGCGCCAGCCCGACATTGAAAAGCTGCAGGGGGTCAAATACGGCATTCCTGTCTTTTACTTTACACAACTGATGGCGCTTGCCTTCGGATACCCGATCGATCAGCTGAAATTTCCAAAACACATCATTCCGGTCGAAGGAGCCCTGGCCAATATCGGGAAAGTTGATCCCTCGGCCGAAAAAACTAAAAAAACCACCAAGGCTGTCAAAGCAGAAAGCGAGGTTCAATAATGGCTAGAGTAGGAGTTTTCGTATGTTTTTGCGGTGCCAACATTGCCGATTATCTGGATGTCCCCCAGGTGGTCGAGGAGGTAAAACGCATCAAGGAGGTCAAGTACGCCGTTGAATATAAATACATGTGCTCCGATCCCGGGCAGGGCATGATCCGTGATGCCATCATCACGCACAAGCTGACCTCGGTCGTCGTGGCCGCCTGTTCGCCGCGCATGCATGAAAAGACCTTCCGCAAGGCGCTTTCGGAGGCGGGGATGAACCCCTACCTGCTCGAAGTCGCCAACATCCGCGAGCATTCCTCGTGGGTGCACCAGAAGGATAAAAAGGCCGCCACCGAAAAGGCCATGGACCTGTGCCGGATGGCTGTGGCAAAATCGATCGCCAACGAACAGCTACATGAAATTTCGGTACCGGTTACCAAACGCGCCCTGGTCATTGGGGGCGGCATCGCCGGCATCCAGGCGGCGCTCGACATCGCCGACGCCCGCATCCCGGTGGTACTGGTAGAGAAGAGTCCTTCAATCGGCGGTAAGATGGCCCAGCTTGACGAGACCTTCCCGACCCTCGACTGTTCACAGTGCATCCTCACCCCCAAAATGGTCGATGTTGCTTCGCATCCCTACATCGAGCTGATCCCCTACGCGGAGGTCCTCGAACTGGAAGGTTATGTGGGAAACTACAAGGTGAAGATCAGGAAAAAGGCATCGTATGTGAATTTCAAAACCTGCACCGGTTGCGGTGCCTGCTGGCAGAAATGCCCGGTAAAGGTTGCCAACGAATACAACATGGGGCTCGACAAGCGGAGGGCCATTTATACTCCCTTCCCGCAGGCGGTTCCCAACAAACCTGTAATCGACGCCGAGCACTGCACCATGCTTACCAAGGGCAAATGCGGCATCTGTGCCAAGGTCTGTGAAAAGGGATCGATTGATTACACCATGCAGGACGAGATCATCGAACGCGAGATCGGCGCCGTTGTGGTGGCAACCGGTTACGACATGTGGGATCCGAAACCGTATGAAGAATATGGCGTAGGCCGTTACAAGGATATCATCACCTCGCTCGAATTCGAACGCATGGTTTCGGCAAACGGTCCCACCAACGGGGTTCCCGTTCGTCCTTCCGACGGCAAGGTGCCCAAGAACGTGGTATTCATCAAGTGTATCGGGTCGCGCGACGAAGCGAAGGGCATCGAGTACTGCTCGAAAATCTGTTGCATGTACACCACGAAACACACCATCCTGCTGCATCATAAGGTACACGATTCACATGCCTATGTCTTCTACATGGATATCCGTGCAGCGGGCAAGGGTTACGAGGAATTTGTCAAGAAGGCCCAGGTCGACACCGGTGCCACCTATCTCCGCGGCCGGGTTTCGAAGATATATAAAAAGGGTGACAAACTGATGGTCAGGGGCGAAGATGCCCAGATTGGCCAGGTGGTTGAGGTGGAAGCCGACCTTGTCGTGCTGGCCACCGCGGTGATCGCCCCGAAGGACAATCCCGATCTCGCACGTTTGCTGGGTATCTCCTACGATAAATATGGCTACCTGTCGGAAGCGCATCCAAAACTCCGCCCTGTGGAAACAGCAAAGGCAGGAATCTTCCTGGCCGGTTGCACCCAGGCACCCAAGGACATCCCCGACACCGTGTCGCAGGCTTCTGCCTGTGCAGCCAAAGTGTGCGGCCTGTTTGCAGGCGACACCATGAAGAAGGACCCGATGATCTCGACCATCAGCAACGAATTTTGCTCGGGTTGCCAGAACTGCGTCAAAGTTTGTCCTTATGGCGCCATCGTGACCGACGAAGTTCCCATGGGCCACGGTTCAAAGGAGTTGCGCACCGTTGCGAAAATCAACGAAGGGGTTTGCCAGGGTTGCGGCTCCTGCGTGGCGGTCTGCCGAAGCATGGCCATCAACCTGGCCGGGTTTACCGATCCTCAAATCATTAACGAGATAGTTTCAATCTAATGGAAGCAGAAGTAAAAGATCAACTTGTCAGCATTGAAAAGCC
>CAIMWF010000065.1 GCA_903845055.1 uncultured Bacteroidales bacterium
CCGTTTTCCTGCCGGCGGACGGAATTTTGAAAGCTACGGGGAGGATCCCTGGCTGACCGGCCGGATGGCGGTGAGTTATATCAGGGCACTCCAGGCAAATCACGTGATTTCTAGCGTAAAGCACTTTGCGCTGAACAACCAGGAATGGCGGAGGACCGAAATCGATGTAAAGGTGGACGAGCGCGCCATGCGCGAGATCTACCTGCCAGCCTTCGAAGCAGCCGTGAAGGAGGGAGGCGTCTATACCGTCATGTCGGCCTATAACAAGGTGAACGGATGGTGGTGCAGCGAAAACCAGGTGCTGCTCAACGACATCCTGAAAAAGGAGTGGGGATTCAAAGGGCTCGTGGTGTCCGACTGGGGATCCACCCATTCAACCGTCAGCGCTGCCAACCATGGCCTCGACGTGGAAATGCCCATCGGCAATGTCTTCTCGGTGGCCAGCCTGAAGAAGGCCCTCCAGGAGGGGACGGTCACCGAAGCAACCATCAACGACAAGGTACAGCGGATCCTCTATGTCAAACAAGAGGCGGGTTTGTTCTCCACGCATTTCCAGGAAGATACATCGATGGTGGTGCTCAATGTCAATAAAACCCTGGCGCTTGAGATAGCCAGGGAGAGCATTGTGGTGCTTAAAAATGAGCAGAACGCACTGCCCCTTAACGCCGGCAAACTGAAAAAAATTGCGGTGATCGGGCCAAACGCGGCAGTCGCCCGTACCGGAGGGGGTGGTAGTTCACGCATCAACCCATATTACAGTGTATCGCCCCTGCAGGGGATCAAAAACCTGGCAGGCAACAAGACCGAGGTGGTTTTTGCCCAGGGCGACCAGCTGAAATCATCGCCTTTGCTTACCATTGCAACCCGTTACCTGAGCCAGCCCGAACTGGGCGGTCCCGGCCTCAGGGCGGAGTTTTTCCGGAACATGAAGCTGGAGGGTCAGCCGGCCCTCACCCGGGTCGATTCGGTGGTTGATTTCACCTGGGAGGATGACCCCCCCGCGCCCGGCATCGGAAAGGACAACTACTCGGTTCGCTGGAGCGGGTTCCTGCTGCCTCCCCAAACCAGGACCTACACCTTTTACACCGCCAGCGATGACGGCGTGCGCCTGTTCATCGACGGGAAACCGGTCATCAGCAACTGGACCAACCACGGCACCACGGTCGATTCGGCGAAGATCGACCTGGTGGCAGGAAAATCATATAGTTTCAAGGTGGAGTATTATGAAGACGGGGGCAGCGCCGTCATGCAGCTGGGCTGGGATCTGCCGCAGGGTTCCGAACAGGACCTCCTGATCGCCGGTGCTGTGAAAGCGGCCCGAGGCGCCGATGTCGCCATTATCTTTGCCGGGACTTCCGATGCATTTGAGAGCGAGGGATTTGACCGGATAGGCGGGCTGAACCTGCCGGGAAAGCAGGACGAACTGATCAAAGCGGTTGCTGCCGTCAACAAAAAAACCATCGTGGTCCTCAATACCGGCACGCCGGTCATCACAGGTGCCTGGTTGAACAGCGTTCCCGCGCTGGTCGAGGCCTTTTTCCCGGGGCAGGAGGGTGGCAACGCCATTGCGGATGTTCTTTTCGGCAAGGTCAACGCGACCGGGAAGCTGCCCTTCTCCTTCATCGGCGGTTACGACCAGTCGCCTGCCTACAGGGGATATATGGACAAATCGCTGGAAGCGCCTTATGCCGAAGGAATCTTTGTAGGATACCGCTTCCTTGAGAAAAACAACCTGGTCCCGGCCTTCCCGTTCGGATTCGGGCTGTCGTACACCACCTTCGCCTATTCGGACCTGAGGGTGATGAAGGTCAACGACGACCGTTACATCGCAAGGCTTAAGGTGAAAAATACCGGGAAAATGGAAGGTGCCGAGGTCGTCCAGCTCTATGTTGCGGATAATCACAGCACCGTACCCCGGCCGGTGAAGGAGCTGAAAGCTTTTTCGAGGGTCCCGCTGAAGGCCGGGGAGGAAAAGGAGGTTACGATGTACCTGAATTCCCGTTCCTTTGCCTATTATGATGTCCAGGGGAAAAAATGGAAAGTTGAGCCCGGCACATTTACCGTGATGGCCGGCAGCTCATCAGCCGACATCAGGCAGAAGGCGGATGTGCCCGTAAAATAGACCAGCGGAGGCCACTGTTGAAAAATGCCTGAATGAATCTCATTCCAGCATTTGCATTGTATTTGGATATTATGTATTTTTACTCTTCAATGTCACAAAAATTGAGACTATGAAACAAAGTTACGTACACGGAAAATTCATCCGGTTCATCAGAACGGTTTTGATTTTCCTGTTTTTCGGCGCAATCCTTGCCTCCCATGCCCAGGTGCGCACCATCACCGGTACGGTGACCGCCTCCGATACGAAGGAGAGCCTGCCAGGCGCCACTATCCTGGTAAAGGGAACAGCGACTGGCAGTGTCACCGACATTGATGGCAGGTATACCATAAAAGTCCCGAATGAGAAGGCAGTTTTGGTGATATCCTACATCGGGTATACTCCTCAGGAGGTGGAGATCGGTAAAAATTCAGTGGTCGATGTCGTTCTTGTGATGAAAAAGACCACCCTTGACGAGGTGGTGGTGATCGGTTACGGAACCGTTCGTAAAAGCGACCTTTCAGGTTCTGTCGGAAGCGTTAAATCGGAAGACATCACGAAGATAACGGCCCTCAATCCTGTCCAGAGCCTCCAGGGGATCGTGGCCGGGGTGCAGGTGACCAGTTCGTCGGGCACCCCCGGCGAATCGCCCATCGTCAGAATCAGGGGGGTCGGCACCTTTAATTCGTCCGACCCGATCTATGTGGTCGACGGGATCATCATGGACAATATCGCTTATCTCAACTGCGGCGACATCACCTCCATGGAGGTGCTGAAGGATGCTTCGTCAACGGCCATGTATGGCTCGAGGGGAGCCAACGGGGTGATCATGGTCACCACCAAGCAGGGAAAGGTGGGCCAGGAAAAGACCGCCTACAGTTTCACGGGGGAGGTTGGCATGCAGAACCTTGCCAAGAAGATCAACCTCCTGAACGGGCACGACTTTGCCATGATCTCGAATGAAATCAACCCGGGCTCCTACAACAACATTGATGCGGTGCCCAGCACCGACTGGCAGAAGCTGATCTTCCGCACGGCGCCTATTTATAACTTCCAGCTGTCGGCCTCCGGCGCTACGAAAAAATCACAATTTTATATCAGCGGCGGGTACTTCAAACAGGAAGGAATCATTGAAAAATCAAAATATGAACGCATCACCCTCCAGATGAACAATACCTACCAGGTGTCGCCCTTCGTCAAGATCGGCAACACGCTGACCTTCTCGCCTTATACGCAGCAGATCGCCCCTGATGTCACCTACGCAGCCTACCGCGCAAAGCCAACCCTGGTACCCTATTATTCCGACGGATCCTTTGCCTCGGTACCCGGCGTTGGAAACCCGCTGGCCAACCTGGCCTATTCCAACAACTTCAACAAGGGCCTGAAGGCGGTCGGCAACCTGTACGCGGAGATTTCATTTCTCAAGGCCTTTGCCCTGAAATCGGGTTTTGGCGTTGATGCCGACTATAACAAATCGGAAAATTTCACACCGGCCTTTACCGTTTACAATTCCGACGGCACGATCTCCCAGCAACAGAACCTGCTCAGCACGCTGTCTAAGGGAACCAGCGAAGACCTCACCTGGCTGTGGGAAAATACCCTGACCTTCCAGAAGGAGCTCGGGAAACATTCGATCAATGCACTTGCCGGCTATACGATGCAGAACACCTCATCATCCGCCATGGGGCTCCTGGGCTCCAATATCCTGAGAGATAATGCCAATTTCTGGTACATCAACCCGAACAACATTTACGATCCCAACAACAACGTCAACAACATCAACAGCTTTTATGACAATGTGAACATCAGCATGAATTACTCGATGATCTCATACCTGTTCAGGGTCAACTATGTGTTCAATAAAAGATATATCCTTACAGCAACCTTCAGAAGTGACGGATCCTCCAAGTTCAGCGAGAACAACCGGTTTGCCAGTTTTCCCTCCTTTGCCGCCGCATGGAACGTGTCGCAGGAAAACTTCATGAAGAACCTCAAATTCATCAACAAACTAAAGGTAAGGGCAAGCTGGGGGAAACTCGGCAACGACAAGATTCCCTACAACAGCCGGTATGCCGAAGTGGCGTCGAACATCATCACCATCTTCGGCGGGAATGGCTCACCCAATTCAGGTGCCTCCTTCGGCATCAACGGGAATCCCAACCTGAAATGGGAGGTGACCACCCAGACTGACATCGGTCTTGAAGCAGGGTTATTCAACGACCGGCTTACCGGTGAATTTGACTATTATCACAAAACCACCGACGACATCCTGATCCTGCTTTCCACCCCCGGATATTATGGTAACGGGCCTGATCAGAAGGTATGGTACAATGCCGCATCGGCCCTCAACCGGGGATTTGAATTCACCCTGACCTGGCGCGACAAGATAGGAAAATTGAAATACAACGTGAGCGTGAACGGTACCACCATTCACAATGAGGTGCTGAAAATCGGCGGCGCATCGGGGGTTGACTCCGTGCTTGTCGGCGGTTACCTCGGCAACGGCATCCCGGTCACCCGCAGCAAGGTCGGGCTTCCCATCGGGGCATTCTACGGGTACCAGACCAACGGCATTTTCCAGACCCAGGCCGAACTCAACGCCTACCCGCACATGTCGCAGGCGGGCGTTGGCGACCTGAGGTTCGTGGATGTCAACGGCGACGGGATCATCGACGGGCGCGACCGGACCTACATCGGTTCGCCCATCCCCACTTTCATTTTCGGCTGCAACGTCGGCTTTGAATTCAAGGGGATCGACTTCTCCTTCAACATCCAGGGACAAACCGGCAATAAAATATTCAATGCCAAGCAGGCCGTCAGGCCTGACCCGTACAATTTTGAGTCGAGTGTACTCAACCGCTGGACCGGTCCGGGCACCAGTACCACCGAACCCAGGGCCTCGTTCGGCGGTTACAACTATACGCCCTCTGATCATTTTATCCAGGACGGTTCCTTTATCAGGCTGCGGAACATTATCGTCGGCTATACCCTGCCTGCAAACTGGAGCAGGAAGATCACCATGCAGTCCATCCGCCTCTATGTCAAGGCCGACAACCTCTACACCCTGACCAGGTATACGGGCTACTCTCCCGAAATTGCCAGCGGCGACGTTATTGGCAGCGGGATCGATGGTGGAATTTACCCGATCACCGCAGTCTTTTCATTTGGCGTTAATTTAAATTTCTAAAGCGATGAAAGTAAATATAAAACTCATATTCATCATCCCGGCAATCCTGACCCTGGTCGTTTTTTCGGGTTGCAGCAAATTCCTGCAGAAAGATCTTCAGAATGAGCTCACACAGCAGTCGTTCCCGACCACTGCCGCCGACGCCCTGCTGGCCACCAACGCCACCTATGAGATTCTCAGGGACTGGTATTACAATTCGGGAGGTTACCCGATCCTGGATATCATGTCGGATGATGCCCGCAAGGGAAGCAACCCCGACGACCAGCTCAGCACCGTGGGCCCGTATGATAATTTCACCTTCTCGCCCACGCAGGATGGTCTCGACCGCTGGTGGAACACCCTCTATGTCGGAGTAAAACGTGCCAATGTCGTGATCCAGTTCGTTCCGGCCATCACCATGGACCCTGCTCGGAGGACAAGATACGTTGCCGAGGCGAAGTTTATCCGCGGGCTGCTCTATTTCGATTTTGTCCGCGCCTGGGGTGGCGTGCCGCTGGTGACCAATGTCAACCCGCCGCAGCACCTGGCAAGGGCTACCAAAGACCAGGTTTACGCGCTGATCCTTGAGGATCTCCAGTTTGCCGCCGACAACCTGCCCCTGCGCAGCGAATATGCGGCCAATGACCTTGGCAGGGCAACAAAAGGAGCCGCCCAGTCGTTATTAGCCCGGGTATACCTTTTTATGCACGACTACGTGAATGCTGAAAAATATGCGATGGACGTGATCCATTCAAACCAGTACGGTCTTGAACCGGTTTACATCGATGCAAACGGTGTGAACGGGAACAACGGGAAAGAGTCGGTGCTGGAGGTCGGCGCCATCCAGGTCGAGAATACCGAAGGCGGGGGCGCCCAGTATGGCAACGTACAGGGAGTCAGGGGTACGCCGAACCGCGGCTGGGGATTCAACCGGCCGACGGTTGATCTCAGGAATTCGTTCGAAACCGGCGATCCCAGGTATAAGGGCACGGTGATCAACCTGGGCGATACGATTGACGGTGTGCCCATCGTGGGCGACGGACCAACCCCGGATGTGACGAAAGACCCCCAGGGAAACATCATCGAGATAGAATGCTACAACCGCAAGGTGTGGGTTCCGGGAAACAATGTGGCCACCCAGTTTGGGTTTCACCGCAGGCTGATCCGCTATGCCGATGTCCTGCTGATGGCGGCCGAGGCCCTGAACGAAAACAGCAAACCGGCCGATGCGCTTCCCTACCTGAACCAGGTTCGCGAACGCGCGCGGCAGGGAAACAATGCCATTCTGCCCGATATCACAACTACGATTCAATCCGATCTGCGCGATCTCATTATGGTCGAACGCAGGCATGAACTCGGGATGGAGGGATGGCGGTTCTGGGACCTGGTGCGCACCGGGAAGGCACCTGCCGTTTTAGGCCCGCTTGGCTTTGTGGCAGGAAAACATGAATTATTGCCGGTTCCCCAGAGTGAAATTGATATTTCACAGGGGACACTGGTTCAAAATCCTAACTGGTAGATAATCAAATAGTGTTAACCTTAAATTCAAATCGAAATGAAAAAGCAAATTGTAGTTTTGAATGTCTTGCTCATTGCAGTGGCATTGCTGGTTGGCTTTTCCGCTTGTAAAAAAAGCAGTTCAACCTCGTTTACCATGTCTTCGCTCAAAGCCGGGACCATCGACCTGAACGGGGCAACCTCCCCGACGACCGTACCGGTCAACCCGGTCATCATCGCCGGGTTTTCGACCGATGTAAAGGCCTCCACCGTTACCGCCACTTCGGTTACCATGACAAGGGATTACGACGGTTACGTTGTGCCCCTGGGATTGAGTGTAAACGGAACGACCATTACCATCACCCCGACCGTTGGTCTCGGGAACGGGAGCCTCTACAAACTGAGCTTTAAAAGCAGCATCACCTCCACCGACGGAACCGCCCTGGGGCAGGTTGACCGTACCTTCACCACCACCGGAAGTTTTGTTCCCGATGGCATGATCGCCTACTACAGTTTCGAATCGACCACAGCCGATGTCCTCAACCATTACAACCCGATGGCCGGTGGCGTGATCGGCATTGCATATGCAGCCTCCTATTCAACGGCAGCCGGCATGGCCGCCAAGTTTGACGGCGCCACCACCCTGATTGAGATCCCCAACGGCGACGTTATGGAAGCGACCACCGACTTCACCCTTGCTTTCTGGATGAAGGCCGACTCCTCCAAGCACGGCCAGTTCGTCATGGGCCTTGCCGGCTGGTACGGATTCCAGTTCGAGGTTGCCGGCGACTATACCTGGTGCAAACTGGCTGCCCAGTACAGCACCGATACCATCCCCGCCTCCACCTCCGAAGACCTGTGGTTCCCAGGCGACGGGAAAACCAAGGATAACGGCGGCTGGAAAGGTTGGACCTTCTGTAAGGACCTTACCGGGTCGGGCGGCGTGAAATACCTGCTGGCCAACAAATGGGCCCACATCGTCTGCCGTTTCTCAGGAACAACCAAACTGGCCACCATGTACATCAACGGTGAAAAGATGAAGGAACAGGATTACCACCTGTATGACACCCCGAAAACCCACTTCAACGGCCTGAAGTACAACGGCGCGGTTGGAAACAACACCTTCGTGTTCGGCTTCATCCAGGACAAGAACAACCCGACCATCGGCGATCCATGGGCCGATTATTCCAACCCGGCCAACAACCATTTCAAAGGGTTGCTTGATGACGTCAGGATTTTCCACAAAGCGCTTACCGAACAGGAAATCCATCTGATGTATAATTCAGAAAAACCCTGATCGTAATCAATCACACTGAAAACAGAGAGGGTTTTGGGTTTCCCGGGCCCTCTCTGTTTTATGAATGCCTGCACCCATGAAATCCGGCCGGTTTTTATTGATCTTTTTTTTGGTCTGCCTTGTTGCGGGAACCTCCTGCACAAAAAAGACAGATTCCGGCAGTTCCGGGGTTTTGCAGCTGGCATGGGCGAAAGTGGGATCAACAACACTCGTTTTCCAGGGTGAAAATAAAGATGTTCCGGCTGACAGCACCATCACCCTTTCTTTCAACGGGCAACTCGATACCAATTC
>CAIMWF010000066.1 GCA_903845055.1 uncultured Bacteroidales bacterium
ACGGGAACCGGCTGGAAGACATCTGCCGTCACCCCTAAATCGTGGATCGTCAATGCCGGCGGGTATGGCAACTACCTCTTTTTTACCGCGAACGACTCTTCGACCTTCCGGCAAACGGGGATCACACGGTACAATGGTTCTTCATATGCCTATGTTTACACCATAGCCGATACCGGCAGGGCCATTACCGTAGCCGACCTGGCGGTAGACGAATCGGGCAATGTGTGGTTTTTTACCGGGGTACATTACTCCCTGATTACCGATACGCTGAACGTGATGTCGCCCTCAGGGCAGATGATCAAACAGTACCCGTTCGCACTCAATACCCTCAATGCCTACGGTTGTTTCCTGCTAAACGGGACCATCTATATCGGGTTGGGGAGTGCCAACCTTGTTCATCCCTACACGCTTATTCCCGTGGTGATCTATGGGAACACTGCTTCGGCCGGAACACCTATCGCAATGCCCCAGCAGACCTTTTCCGACCTGGCCAGCTGTATCCCGGGTTCGCCGTTTGCCGTTAATGAAAAACAAGTCCGGCAGGGCATAAACCTTTATCCCAACCCTGTCCGCGATATCCTTTATATCGATCGTCAGGGCGGGAACCGGCAGCCGATGCTCCTCCAGATCGTTAATGATTCCGGCGAAACGGTACTCCGTGAAACCATCGCAAATACCCATGAAAGTATTGATATTTCAGGTCTGCTGGCAGGGATTTACCTTGTGCTTGCTGACGGGGAGAACCGGAAAATAGTAAAACAGTAAATAAAACCTTCTTTTCGAATTCATTCAAATAAAACATCCTATGAAAATTTCTTTCAGGACAACCAGGGCACTTTTCATGTTCATATCGGTGCTTGTGATCTCCGGTGGCGCTTTTGCGCAGCCGGGCTGGAACATCATTACCCCCTCCCCCACCAACCAGACCATCAATGCGGTATCGTTCATCAATGCAAACACGGGATGGATGGCATGCAGCGGCGATCTCATTTTAAAAACCACCGACGGGGGTACAACCTGGACGAAACAGTCGGCGAAGCCGGGACAGGACTGGTGGGGACTCTGTTTTACCGACGCGCAGCACGGCTGGGTGGTGAATACCTGGGGAGGGATAAGTGCTACCGCCGATGGCGGGAATACATGGTCGCAGCAGGCGGTTGCATCTTCCAAGTATTTCTATGCCATCCAGTTTCCCGATGCCACCCATGGATTTGTCCTGCTGGAACAGGATTCGCTGTTTTATACCACCAACGGCGGCACCACATGGAACAGGATAAAAATTGATGCTTCCCAATATCACTACGGGATGAGTTTCGTAAACGCCGGTGAAGGCTGGATATGCGGCGGCGGCGGGCAAATCCTGCACTCCGCCAATGGAGGAGTCGCCTGGACCTCCCAGGTCTCTGGAACGACCCTCGACCTGAACACCATCTTTTTTACCGACAGCCAGCATGGGTGGGCCGCCGGTTACAGCAACAGTGACCATGGACTCGTATTGCACACCTCCAACGGCGGTGCGACCTGGGGAATCCTTGTCCAGAATTTCAATGACGATTTCACCAAAATTATCTTTACAGACAACCAGAATGGTTGCGCCATCAGCAGTTCCGGGATAATATACCGGACGACCGACGGCGGGACAACCTGGACCGCTAAATACACCTCCCCGCACGAAGGCATTCTCGACATCCAGGTGAGGTCCTCAGGTACCGGTATCGCATGCGGCACCAACGGGGCCATTCTGAAAACGGTGAACAGCGGCGATGCCTGGTCCCCCCTGTATCATACGGCAACCCACGGCTATCATATCCGTGACCTGAGTTTCCCCGACCAGCACAACGGGTGGGTGCTCGATGATGCCGCTTACCTGATGCATACTTCCGACGACGGTGTCTCCTGGAATGATCAAACGCCTTACCCCGCCAGCTTCACTGCAGCCGCCATTTATTTCAGCGATCCCTTAAGAGGCTGGGTGGTCGGCAAATGGCCTGCGGGAGGCTTTGGACAGATTTTAAGAACCACCGACGGCGGAGTTCATTTCCAGTTCCAGCTCAATACCGGTATTTACCCCTTCGTATCGGTCAGCTTCGCCGACTCCCTGCACGGGATCGCGGGCACCAATAACCGGAAGATCTATCATACCTCGAACGGCGGGGTAACCTGGGATTCCTCGTCGGTGGCCACCTCTGCCGTTTACATGCAGGCAAAAAAGGTGCAGATGGTGAATGCCGCCACCGGTTACGCCATCCTGAGCAGTACCGGCAACACTGCACTCGCCAGGACCACCAACGGGGGCCAGTCATGGACCGTGGTGAAGACCGACAATACCCAGTTCACCGCCGCCTTTACCGCCCTCTCCTTTGTCGATCCTCAGAACGGCTACCTCGCGGCCTTTAATTTTAACAGTGCGCCAAACAAGTTCTCTCTGCTGAAAACGACCGACGGGGGGACTACCTGGACCCCCTTAACCTTTCCTTCAAATCTGCCGGGAAATATCGGTTCAACTCAGATCAATTCACTGCACTTCAGCGATATGCAGCACGGATGGGCCGCGGGTGGCGGAACAGAAAGCTTCATCCTCCATACCGATGACGGTGGCACCACCTGGAACATGCAGGAAACGGGGACCACGGTTTCCTGGTATACCATGCAGTTTTTAGATGCGCAGGTAGCCTGGGCGGCAGGTTGGGACGGCAATATTGTTAAAACGACCAACGGTGGATCTCTGGGCGTGAATGAGATTACCGGCGCCTTGGAAAACAGGCTGCTGATCTATCCCAACCCGGCGGGCGAATCGGTCGTTGTCAGTTTCCCGGTTTCCGGAAACACAAAGGCAGAACTGCAGGTCAGCGACATGCATGGCCGGGAGATCTTTTCGTGCCGGTTTGCCTCCCCGTCGTACCGCCTGGATATCGCAAACTACCCGCCCGGGACCTACCTGGTCAGGGTCATCACCGGCAGGCAGACATTTACCAAAAAACTGGTTGTTTCCCGGTAACTGCTGCCGCGTTTCTGATGCAGGCATGAAACCTCAGGGAATATTCCTGTTCACAATTTTCCTCGCTCCTTTTGGCCGGGTCGCGATATTCATTTACCTTTAACCTGTTTTACCCGCCGGGATCATTCCCCGTTAATCCATGGAAATCCACCTCATGAAAAACAACCTGAAAAAAACCAGCCTGATTTCAGCAATGCTCCTGTCCGCCCTCCTGTTCCCTGGCGCTACAAGCGTTTTTGCCCAGAATGATGTGGAGGGAAGCAAAGACCCCTCGCTGTTCACCCGGATGCCCGGTTACAACATCTACCGATACGACGACCTCCAGTTCGACCAGTACGAATTTAAAACCGGCCCCGACAAGACACAGGTTGTGGAGGGACACTCCCTGTTCATCATCTACGATCTCGGCGGCAAT
>CAIMWF010000067.1 GCA_903845055.1 uncultured Bacteroidales bacterium
GAAGCCTGCAACGCATGGGCCACCATCGAACCGGTTGCTATGATGGCCAAATCGGCACCCTGAACGAGCGTAATCGCTTTGCCTGGCTGGAAATCATAATCTTCGTGGTAAACGACCGGGTTGTTCATGACACCGGTAAGCCGGAGATATACCGGGCCGTCGTATTCTACAGCAGCAAGGACTACCTTGACAAGTTCCGTACAATCGGCGGGGGAGAGGATCAAAATGCCCGGGATCGCCCGGATGATGGCCAGGTCCTCCAGGCAATAATGGGTGTTCCCGAAAATGCCCATGGCGAATCCTGAACCCAGGCCGACCAGTTTAACATTTCTTTGCATCGATCCCATGAAATGGCGCACCGGTTCACAGGCCCTGAGCACTGAAAAGGTGGCGAAGGAGATCGCAAAGGGGATAAAATCCTCCGTGGCAAATGCGGCGGAAATCCCCAGCATGTTCTGTTCGGCGATGCCCGTATTTACAAGTCTTTCGGGATATGCTTTTCCAAAACGCTCGAGTCCTGCAATTTTTCCCAGGTCGCTGGTTATAGCCATTATTCTCCCTTTTTCTTTGGCAATTTCAAGGAGGGCATGCCCAAGGGTGCCGCTTTGCCCGAGCAGCGACCAGATCCGGATGTTGGAAGTGCTAAACTGTATCATGCCGGTGGTTTATTTCGGGTATTTCAGCCATTGCCTTTTCGAAATTTTCCTGTGTCAGGACGCTGTGATGCCAGGTATTGTTGTTTTCCATGAAGGAGACTCCTTTTCCCTTGATGGTTCGGGCAAGGATCACGCGGGGCATTTGTTCATCTGCGGGCCGTGTCAATGCATCCAGAAGTTGAGCGATATTGTGCCCGTCGTCCACGATGATGACCTCCCAGCCGAAGCCCTTCCATACCTGGTTGAGATCCACCCGCATCACATCGGAGGTCTTCCCGTCCGATTGCATCGAATTGAGGTCGACCAGCGCAGTGAGATTTGATAATTTGAAATGGGAAGCCGACATTGCTGCTTCCCAAACCGATCCTTCATTGCATTCGCCGTCACCCAGCAATACATAAATGGCATAAGGATTACCTGATTTTTTTGACGCAAGGGCAAGCCCGGCCGCATAGGAAAGGCCAAAACCCAGCGTTCCGTTCGAATATTCTATTCCCATCCCGGGGTTGAATGAAGCGGCACCCGGCAGCGGTCCCCCGTTCAGACCAAAGGTTAAAAGCTGCGCTTCGCTGATGATCCCCCTCGCCTCAAGGGCACAATAGTGGGCCAGCGAACCATCTCCCTTGCTTAAGATGAAGCGGTCCCTGTCTTTCCATTCCGGGCTTCCGGCGTTGATCCGCATGACGCCGCAATAAAGGGTGGCCAGCATTTCAATGATGGAAAGGCATCCGCCAAGGTGCGTGCCCTTCGACCCCGCGCCAAGTGCCATCCTGAGCACATTCCGTCGCATCCGCAGGGCGGCCGGTTCGCATCGGGCGATCGTTTCAATACCCGTTTTCATGGCAAACCTCCGTCGACACGAATAAGCTGTCCCGAAATATGTGCCGACAGGTCCGAAGCCAGGAAAAGTGCGGTTGCCGCAATGTCGGAGGGCTGTCCGATGCGTTTGACACCGCCTGTGGGAATTTTTCCCCTGATCACTTCAGGAATACAAAGGATCATATCGGTGCCGGTCATCCCTGGTGCAATGGAATTGGCCCTGATCCCTGATTTAGCGAACTCCGCTGCAATCACCTTTGTCCAGCAGATCATGGCGGCTTTCGATGCACCATAGACCGATTGGCCTTCGTTTCCGTCCATACCGGCGGTGGATGAAATGTTGATGATGCTTCCCGATTTCTGCCTTACCATGAATTTCACAAGGTATTGTGTCAGGATAAAAGGAGAAAAAAAATTGATTTCAAAGACCTCCTTCAGTTTGCCGGGGGGCGACATCTGGAAAAGGGCGTTGTACCCGATTGCCGCGTTATTGACCAGTACATCGACAGGCAGGCCTGATGCCGCGATCTGTTTTACTGCGGTTTTGAGTTCGGTCGTATTGGAGGCATCGAAGTACAGCGGGATAATCGTAACGGAATGTTTTTCGGAAAGCAGCCGTGTGAATTCGGAAAATGCTGCCGTTTCCCTGCGTGTGCAGGCAAACACGCCTGCGCCATGGGCAACGAACGTTTCAAGGACCGCTTTGCCAATCCCCCTGTTGCAGCCGGTTATCACTGCGGTTTTGCCCTCCAGGAGCCTAAACCCTGACATCATATTTCCTTAAAATTTCATACCCGATCGTAAAAGAGTTGAAGCGGATGATATCGTCCGTTTCCATCATGATGTTGAACATCTCCTCCAAACCGGCGATCAGTTCCATATGGCCGACGGAATCCCATGCATCCACTCCCTGGTAAGCCAGTCCGGGCAATGCTTCCCCGGTCACGCCAAATGTCGCGATGAAGAGTTGTCTGTATTTTTCGTCGTTCGTCATAAAATTAATTTATTCCCTGTTTGTAGAGGCGCGAAAGATAGATATTTTCGGGATTGATCATGGGATCGTCCGAAAGCTTTTTAAAAGTAAACCATTCTCCCTTGCCTGTAGAGACGAAACCCAGGTTGTGAAGAAGCCCCATCTCCCTGCTGTTAAGTCTATTGTTGTTAAAACCGGCATGTCTCACCATGCAGATGTTTTCATTTTTCAAGGCTTGAATCACCGTTTTCAACAGGTAGTACACGTTGCGTTTTTTCAAACTTTTATCAAACAGGGTCTGCTCGATGAAGGCCACCTGCCCGGTCACGCTGCAGATCACCTGGCCCCGCAGGATGTTGTTGCGGTCAAGGAACTGGAAGGAGCGGTAGTTAACCGCGTAGGGGTTTTTCCGGATTCGCCAGTCAAGGTAGGCGTCATCCTGCTGTAGGAAGAGGAGCCTGCCTGGTGTCGCGGCTCTTTGAAAGAGACCGGTGTTGTCATTGATTGCCTGATCGATATGATAATACTGCTTCCGGGTAAGATGAAGAAACTGCCTGGCAGAATAAGCATAGGACAACCCGGCGAGAAGGGCCATATTAAGTTTCTGCAGAGCGCGTGACCCCGGTTTGGCTGTCATTTGTTTATAAGTCGCAACCGGGTTCAGCACCAGCACGGCATAGAACGATTTGAAGGCATTGTCGAACCCCAGCCGCCTGTAGGTTGCCGGGATGTTGTTGAAACCCCACAGATATTTGACACCAAGCTTCATGCATTCATCTGTCAGAAGGGTAAAGAGTTCCTTCAGAATATCGGTATTTTTATAGTTACCGATGGCCCTGATGTCAATCAGGGTGTCCTCGCCCTTGGCGGCAAGGATCGTGTGCCCGTCGGCGGAAATCATTTGATGGATGATGACGCATTGTATCCCGGCAAGAACCGGTTCCTTTCCTAATTCCACCTCCCATGCCCCGGCGTAAATGGCTTTACGGCCTGGTCCCTCCAGGAATTCCCAGCGGAACCGGTGAAAATCCCTGGCCGTTTTACACCCGGGAGCGTTGATTCCACAGGTATTGTTAAAAAAGTCATTGACTGTTATATACTCGGATTCCCTAATCAACCGTATTTCCATATGCATGATCAAAGGTAAAAAAAATCAAGTTCAAAACCGTTTTCTGCGATGTGAAATTACAGGTTAAATCACTGCCTGTTTTATAGTCGCAGTTGCACCCCGATGCACCTGAACCGGTCACTGAAGGCGATAAAATGGGATAACCCTGGTCAGGATGATTGATGTTGCCAGGTGATTGCATTGAAAACGGGGAGAGGAACCTATAGTGGATCAGCATGATATTCCGTGCTATTTAACCTCAATTTAACATTGGACTGAATAATCCCTGGATATTTAATAATTCATTAACGTCCGGGTAATTCAGATGGAATAGTTTTGACCGAAATTACGCTGGAGGCTGTCGTATTCAACAATTAGCTCATTACGGGCGTGTTGGGTATTTTATTTTTTGTCAGGGGGAGTACAAACTGAAAATTTATAAATAAATCTGAACGATGAACC
>CAIMWF010000068.1 GCA_903845055.1 uncultured Bacteroidales bacterium
AGATGTTCCATCTCACCCGGGCGGGAGATGCCGGCTTCAAAAATCGCAAGATCGTGACCGGGGGCCATCTTCCATACCGACAGCGGAACCCCGATCTGGGAATTGTAACTTTTCGGGCTCCGGATGATGTTATAATCCCCGTTCAGCAACTGGAACAGCCACTCCTTTACAATTGTCTTGCCGTTGCTGCCGGTAATCCCGATCACGGGAATGTGGAACAGCTGCCGATGGTATGCGCCCAGCTCCTGCAAGGCCAGGAGTGTGTCGGGGACGACGATGAAGGCGGCTCCGGGGTATGAATGGGTGAGTGTTGAAACCATAAAACACCGCACCCCCTGGTCATACAATTCGTCAATATATTTATGCCCGTCGTTGCGATCGGAAACGAGGGCAATAAATAAACAGTGCTCGTGATGGATCAGCCGGCGGCTGTCGATAAGCAGGTCGCGGATTGCCGGGTCATTTCCGTCAGCGGTGAAAAGTGTCCCCTGACAGATGGAAGCAATTTGCGATACCGTGCAAGCCGGTTCGGTCATGAACGTTGATTTTCGGATTGATTGCCCGGAGCCCTTAACTGGTTTGCATGGAGTTCATCGTATTCCTGGCGATGCAGGAAGATATCGCCGGCAAGGTACATGGCATTGCGGAATGCCTCGGGGGAGGCTTCATTTTTTCCTGCAAGGTCATAGGCGGTTCCATGTGCGGGGGAGGTACGGATGACCGGCAACCCGGCAGTGAAATTCACACCTTCATCGAACGACATCAATTTAAACGGGATCATGCCCTGGTCGTGATACATGGCCAGGATGCCATCAAAGTTCTTAAAGCTTGAAGCACCGAAAAATCCATCGGCCGGGTAGGGTCCGAAAGCCAGTATGTTCTGATTGTATGCCTTTTCAATAGCCGGTTGGATCACCATTTTCTCTTCATCACCGATCAATCCGTCATCGCTGGCATGCGGATTCAACGCCAGGATTGCAATGCGGGGTTTCACAATACCGAAATCGCGCATCAGCGTATTGTTCATCACCTGGATCTTGCTCAGGATCAAATCCACGGTGAGTGTCTCACTCACTTTGTTCAACGGGATATGCCCTGTTACCACCCCGATGCGCAACACATTGTTGATCATCAGCATGAGGTAGTTTTCCGTATTGAATTTCCGCGCAAAATATTCTGTATGCCCTGCAAAGGAAAACCCGGGCGACTGGATGTTCTTTTTGTTGATGGGGGCGGTAACGACTACGTCAATCGTGTTGTTTTTCAAATCCTCGCAGGCGGCTTCAAGCGAAAGAAGCGCCAGTTCGCCCGCAATGGAGGTCGATTTTCCGAGATCGATCTTAATCTCTTCATCATGGATGTTGACGATATTCGGCCTGCGCGGATGAGCCTGATCGGCCTTCTTGACCAGGTTAAAATTAAAATCGGGTATGTTCAGGGTTTTCCTGTGATAGGAGGCAACTTTCGAAGAACCATATACCACCATGGTGTACAACTCCATCAACCGCTGATCCTGAAGGGTCTTTATAATAATTTCATAACCAATGCCATTCATATCTCCGTGGGTGATCCCGATACGGACACGTTTTTCTTTTTCAACCGGTTGTTCCATAGGTCAGTGTTAGTGTGCAAAGATATTGAAAAAAATCAGTTTACCTGTTTACGCGTTTACCCTCTTCAAGGAGCGTCCGCGCATATTCAAACAGCAACCTCACTCCGAACCCTGTGCCACCCTGTCCCCGGTAAGAATCGTGTTTTTCAACAAAGGCGGGCCCGGCAATATCCAGGTGAATATAGGGATAAGCGGTAAATTTCCCGAGAAACATACCCGCCGTGATCATGCCTGCCTCCGCAGGTCCCAGGTTCTTCAGGTCGGCGATATCCGATTTAATTTGTTCGCCATATTCATCCCACATCGGGAATTCAACTAAGCGCTCGTAAACGCCGGCCCCTGCATTTTTAAGACTTTCCAGTTCTGCTGCTGCATCCGACTGCATGGCCACCGCGCCGAATTTGCCAATGGCTCGCACGGCCGCCCCCGTGAGGGTAGCCAGGTCGATCACCAGGGCCGGGTCGTATTTTTTAGCATAACTCAGGGCATCTGCCAGGATAAGCCTGCCTTCGGCGTCGGTATTCAGCACTTCAACGGTCATGCCATTGTGCATCGTGATGATGTCGCCCGAAACCAATGCTTTTTCGCCCGGGCGGTTATCGGTGGCAGGCATGAGCCCCACAACATGAACCGGTAGTTTTGCCTTTGCGATGGCATAAACAGCTGCAGCAACTGCGGCTGCGCCCGACATGTCGTCTTTCATGTTCATCATTGAATCGCCCGGTTTGAGGTTCATCCCTCCGGAATCGTAAACTACTCCTTTCCCCACAAACACAACCGGTTTCCTGTTTACGGCCCCGGCCGGTTTCCATTCAATCACGCTGAAGGTAGGAGGTTCAAGGCTGCCCTGGTTTACGCCAAGCAGTCCGCCCATTTTCAGTACTGCCAGCTTCTGCTTGTTCAACACCTCCACCGTCGCACCGCATTCTTTGGCCATGCGCTCCACCTCCCTGGCGAAAACGGTGGCTGTAAGATGGGAATTGGGTTCGTTGATGAGGTCGCGGCAGAGGGCGACGGATTCGAGAAGGATGTTGAGTTGCGTGACGCGTGACGCGTGAGGGGTGACGGGTAGGTCGTGACCAGGAAAGTCATTTTCGGATTCTTCCAGGGCTTTTGAGTAGATTTCAATTTCCTGCAGGGTGTTTTCTTTTTCCTTATCCTGTTTATATTTTAGAAACTGGTAGGAGCCGAGCGCCATTCCTTCCGCAAAGGCCAGGACAAGATCTTCCGAACCATCCGCATCAAAGATTGCTACCCGTTTCGTTTTCTGTGCATTGAGCAGGCCGGCAATCCTGTCCCCGGCCTTGCGGGCTGCTTCCAGACGTTTTGACAGATTTTTTTCCTCCCTGATAAAATATACATGAACCCAATAGCCATACCGATTGAAAGAGATCACCTCCTGTTTGAGTGTTTCTACCTGCTCTTTCAGGTAGGTTTTCTCGGCAGCGTTGAAAATGCCGGCGGGCAGTTTCGGAAATTTTGAAACGACGACAACAAGGTGGCCGAGTTCCTGTTCTTTATTGGTAAGGGTTATGGATGGGATCATGATTTTAAGTAATTTTGAACCGGATTACGAATACAAAATTAGACAAATTCTGCTGGCCGGGGTGATAAATCGGACCGGCAATTGATAACTATGACGACCGAAAACCTGATATATAAAGCTCTTCGTGCCGGATTCCTCTCGGTTGAAGAAGGCAAATTCCTTTTTGAATCACTCCCTTTGGCCGAACTCATGCTGGCAGGCAATGAGTTGCGAAAACAGCGGCATCCGGAGGGGGTCGTTACCTGGATCATCGACCGCAATGTGAACATCACCAACGTGTGCATCTCGGGATGTAAATTCTGCAATTTTTACAGGACCAGCGGCAGCGCTGACGCTTACGTCACAACCATCCCGGAATATTGCAGCAAGATTGAGGAGATGAAACGGCTTGGAGGCAACCAGCTTCTGCTGCAAGGTGGATTGCACCCGAAGCTGAGCCTTGATTTTTACGAAAAGCTCTTTGCCGACCTGAAAGGCCATTATCCCGATGTCAGGTTGCACGCCCTGGGCCCCCCTGAAATTGCCTGGCTCGCAAAAAAGGAAAAACTCCCCTTTAAAACAGTGCTGGAACGGCTGGTTGCAGCCGGGCTCGACAGTCTGCCTGGTGCCGGTGCCGAAATTCTCGCAGACAGGGTACGTAAAATACTATCCCCGGTGAAATGTACCCGGCAGGAGTGGCTTGATGTGATGCGTGCGGCCCATGAGCTGGACCTGACCACCTCTGCCACCATGATGTTCGGGCATATTGAAACCCTTGAAGAACGCCTGGAACATCTTGTCGCCCTCCGCACAATTCAATCGGAAAAACCAGCCGGCCACAAAGGATTCCTTAACTTCATCCCCTGGCCGTTCCAGGATGACCGGACCGTTTTGAAAGAAAAGTCGGGGGTTTTCAACAAGGTAACATCCGAAGAGTACATCCGCATGATCGCCATCAGCCGCATCATGCTTCCCAACATCCCTAACATCCAGGCATCCTGGCTTACCGTGGGGAAAGATACTGCCCAGCTGTGCCTTCATGCCGGTGCAAACGATTTCGGAAGCATCATGATCGAAGAGAACGTTGTAAGCGTTGCCGGTGCCAGCCACAAATTTGATGCCGCCGGCATCCAGCAGGCGATTCGCGATGCCGGTTTCGAACCGGGAAAAAGGGACCAGGATTTTAATATTTAGAAGAGTTATGTACGAGAAAAAAGAAAAAAAATCCGTGGAAACAGGGAACGGACTCACTTCGCTGGCCGAGCTGGGTGAATTCGGCCTGATCGAGCGGCTGACACGGAATGTCAAACGTTATCATCCTGAAACACTGAAAGGGATTGGCGACGATGCGGCAGTGATTGATGCGGGTAACAAGGTAATCCTCCTTTCAACCGACCTGCTGGTGGAGGGGATCCATTTTGATCTGACCTACATGCCCTTCAAACACCTTGGTTACAAGGCTGCCGTCGTTAACATCTCCGACATTGCGGCCATGAACGGCGTCCCCAAGCAGATGACCGTATCCATTGCTGTCTCCAGCCGGTTTTCGGCCGAAGCGCTCGACGAACTTTACGCAGGGGTGGTGATGGCCTGCGACAAATACAAGGTCGACCTGGTGGGTGGCGATACCAGTTCCAACATAAAGGGGCTGATGATTTCCGTCTCCATCATGGGGGAGGCGAAAAAAGAGGAGGTGATCTACCGCAGCGGAGCCCGGCCGGGGGATCTGTTGTGCGTTACGGGCGACCTCGGCAGCGCCTATATCGGACTGCTCATCCTTGAACGGGAAAAATCGGTCTTCCAGGTTGATCCGAACATGCAGCCTGAACTGTCGGGGTTCGATTACCAGATCGGCCGCCAGTTAAGGCCCGAAGCCAGGACCGATATCCGGAACCTGCTCATCGGGACCGGGATCAGGCCGACCTCCATGATCGATATCTCCGACGGACTGGCCTCAGAGATCCTGCATATCTGCAAACAATCAGGAGTCGGATGCAAACTTTTCGAGGAGAAAATCCCCATGGATGAATACACCCGTGAGCTTGCCAAGGAATACAAGATCATACCCAGCGTTGCCGCCCTGAGCGGCGGGGAAGATTATGAACTCCTTTTCACCGTGAAGCAGGAGGATTATGACAAAATAAAGGACATTGCCGGGATCACCATCATCGGCCATATGACCGCCACAACCGAAGGAAAATTCATGATCACCCCCGACGGGAAGGCCATCCCGCTTACAGCACAGGGGTGGGATGGGATGAAGGGAAGGTAGGGAAAATTGAATATCGAATAGCGAATAACGAATATTGATTAACGAATATTGAATACCCAAAATCGTAAATCGTAAATCGTAAATCGTAAATCGTAAATCGAAAATTGACCCGGAACTATCCCAGTAGTTTCCTCAGGACCGGCTCCATCTTTTGGAGCATTGCATCGCTGAAATCGAGATGCGTGACGAAACGGACGGACTGAGGGTCGATGGGTACTGCATGGATGTCATGCTCCCTGAGTTTTGCCAGAAATTCCTGTGCGGAATTCTTTTTACGGAGGGTGAAAATGACGATGTTGGTTTCAACCGGGATCACCCTCTCCACCATCGGAAGGTTTTCAAGGAGACTCCCAAGGTATCTTGCTCGTTCGTTATCCTCCTTCAGCCGCCTGATGTTGTTGTCAACGGCATAGATGCCGGCGGCAGCAAGGTAACCCGCCTGCCGCATGCCCCCGCCGAAAGCTTTCCTCACCCTGCGGGCCCGCGTTACAAAGGGCTTGTCCCCGATCAGCAACGAACCGACCGGAGCTCCAAGGCCTTTTGAGAGGCAAACAGAAACGGAATCGAACAATTTCGCATATACTCCTGGCTTTTCGCCAGTTTCAACCAGCGCATTGAACAGGCGTGCCCCGTCGAGGTGAAATTTCAGGCCATGCTTACGGCACACCGCAGAAATCGCCACCAGGTTATCTAACCTGTAGATGGTACCGCCGCCCTTGTTCATGGTGTTTTCAACTTCAACAAGCGAAGTAACGGGCCTGTGAACATCATCACCGGGGTTGATGTGCTCTTCAACCTCTTCAGGGGTCACCTGCCCGCGCGGACCGGTGAGCAGGCAAACCGACACCCCCGAGTTACGCATCATGGCACCGCCTTCATAATAATAAACATGGGAGTATTGATGGCAGATCACTTCATCGCCCGGCCTGG
>CAIMWF010000069.1 GCA_903845055.1 uncultured Bacteroidales bacterium
CTCCCGGAGATCCACGGTGTGTCGCAATGTGTGATGTACCCGTTCGGACCGTTCGATTTGGCGAGGCGGTAGGGAAACATCATGCCATACCCGGCATTCCCGTATTGAGACTGCATCCATTCGCGCAGCGGCTGGGTGAAAACACCCGGCTGGACGTGGGAATCGCCTATGTGAACGACCACAGCCTGCTCATTGCTCCCGTTTTCGATCCGTTCAAGCTTCTGATAAAATGAAACCAAAGTATTGGTGTCAATGATGATGCGGTTTTTCTGAAGGTTGAGGAAGGGGTAAAGCAGTTTCAGCGAATCGTATTCCGGCGGGTTTTCCTGCACGAAGGTGGTATCCTGGGAGATCAGGCGGAGAGGAAGGAGCAGGATCCCTGCAATAAACAGAAATTGGGACAGGGTCATATCGTAGGAGCGGATGATTTTGCGAAGGTAAGTGAATCAGGCTTTTGCAGGTACCGTTCATATCCCTTCATCAGGAATTCATACACCAGGGATGCAATTTTCGCTGCGCCCGCCCCGTTGGGATGGGTATAATCGTCGCCCGCCAGCCGGGGATGTCCCTCCACCCACGTCTTCATGCTGTTAGCCCCGCCCATGGCCTCGTACAGGTTGAAAAAGGCGACATGCTCTTTGGCCGCCACCCTTTGCTGAAGCTGGATGAATTCGGGGAGCCCGGCCGGCGTGTGATACTCTCCCGAGATGAGCGCACTCCGGTCGGGCATGCTGATCATCAGGATTGAAATTCCGGGGGAGGACTCTTTTACATGCCTGATCATGTTGACCATGGCCACTTCATACCAGTGATAATCCTCCACGCCGGGGGTGAATACGTTAAGTCCGTAATGAAGGATCAGAAGTTTGTTCCTGAGCGTGGTGTTGAAACCGGAGAAAATTTCAGATGGAACCGAATTCAGCGGTAATCCTGAATTTCCCCGGAAGGCGTAGTTGTCGACATACACCCCCGGGCCGTTTTCAAAATTCACCCCGTAAAAGACCCCCGGCCTCGCGCTCCTTACCTCGATTTCAAACAGGGAAAAGGCCGAATCGCGGACAACAGTGAAGGATGAAACGGGATGTTCCGGGGCCAGCGACAGAAGGGCAGAGGCCGTGTCGGTTTTGATTTTCAGGGTGATGTTGTTCTTCCCGCCATAGATTATTTCTGCCGTGTGGAATGCCGCGGAGCCCGGCGGCGACTCATACCTGGTCTCCGCACCCTCTTCAGAGATGTAAACGTACCCTGAAACGCCGGGAAACACCCCTTCGGAATTGCCCGGACGGACAAAAGAACTAACACTCCAGTTGTTGTTGAAACTCTGCTTCACCGTGGTCCGGAATCCCGGGATGGGGGAGGTGACGGGGATGAAACCGATTCCCTGCCCTCCGAACCTTCGTTGCATCGAACGCCTCAACGGTTGGGTCACCAGGTCGCCTTCGATCATCGAATCACCAAAATAGGCGATATGGAGCAGGGTGTGATCCGATTGAACCTGCTGTATCGATTGATAAAAGGTTTCCAACCCGGTGAACATGCTCGAAATCGTATCGCGGTCGAACATCAGGGCATGAAGTGAGTCGGTGTTGGTTTTTGTGACAGGCAATGTACGGGTCGCAGTGTCGGGCAATGCTTTGACGATTCCGGCTTCATCAAGCTTCCCGTGAAAAACATGCAAAACCCCGGCTGCCATGACAAGCAGAAAGATCGCGCATGCCAGCAAGATCATCAGTGGTTCGGTGTTGCGTTGTTCCATAACAGGGTAAGTCGGCAGCAATGTTACCGGTTGGCAAAGGTATTGATTTTAGCCATGTGGAATGAGTGATAGCGGGTCGGGAAATTTGAGAACGGGTTGGAATATTATGTAAGTTTGTGAATGGGAAACCACTAAGGCACGAAGGACACAAAGAGACACTTAGGAACAATATAAAGGGTTGACTTAGTGATTCTTGGTTTTCTCCGTGCCTTAGTGGTAAAAAATCTGATTGCCAATACATTAAATCAAACCAGTGGAACAGGAAGACTACCTCAAACGACAAATCGACCAGCTAGGCCGCGTACTCGGTAAAATCCTGGCCGGACTCACCGGGACAAAATGATGATGACCCCGGCAAAAAGCAGACAATGTATGAGCGGTCACTGGCCATTTACGAGTACCTCGACAGGACAAGTTCGACCTATTCGTTTGAAAGACGCCGTAAAATTGAAGAAGTAAAAAACAATTGCCTGATGTCTGATCAGCAAAACAATGGTTCTTCGTGTAAAAAATGAATATGGGGAAAATGAAAAAAAGGACTATCTGTTTATTGGCATTTCTCATGACAGGACTTGGTGTTTATGCACAGAAACCGGGAAAAAACCATGCAAATCCTGACAAGGATAAAAATTCCCTGTATGCAAGTTGCAAACCTTACACCCGCTGGTGGTGGTTTGCTTCCATTATAAAGAATGAAGATGTTGAGGACCAATTGAACTGGCTGAAGAAAAACAATTTCGGGGGTGTTGAAATTGCGTTCATCTATCCAGTGAAACGTAATCCAAAAGCCGTACGTTTTCCCTGGCTTGGCAAAGATTGGCAGGATGCGGTGCGGCACGCAAAAAGCTATGCCGACAGCCTCGGGCTTGGCTGCGACTTCACTTTTGGCACCCTGTGGCCTTTTGGAGGAACCTTTGTGAGCGATGCCGACCGGACGCAGGTATGGGGCAAACCCGATTTCAAACAGCCATTGCGGCTTTCATGGACCCACCCCGACACGGGGAACGTGCTCAACCACCTCGACCGCCATGCGTTTGACCGTTACGCTAACGTGATGGGAACCGCGCTGGCACCTGCCCTCAAAGGCACGAAGTCGGCCATTTTTTGCGATTCATGGGAGGTGGAAACGAAATATTTGTGGACGAAAGGCTTTGATTCGGTTTTTTTGAAGCAATTCGCATACGATATCCGGCCGTTCATGGATAGCATATACACCCCCGGCAATGCAGGACCCCGCTATGATTATCTGAAACTGCTCTCGCAACTGGTTTTAAAGGAGTTTTACTCCCCCTTTACAGAAAAAGCCTACGAACTGGGGGCCTTCAGCAGGGTGCAGTGCTGCGGTGCGCCGGTCGACATCATCTCTGCCTATTCCACGGTGGATGTGCCCGAAACCGAAGCCATGTTGTATGAGCCCGGTTTTGCCCAAATAGTCTCCTCCGCAGCCGCGCTCTCCGGGAAAAAAATCATCTCCTCCGAAACGTTCACCTGTTTGTATGGCTGGCCTGCCAAACACTTCCGCAAGGAGCAAACCGCCGACCTGAAACTGGTATGCGACGCCCTCTTTGCCAACGGGGTCAACCAGGTCTTCTGGCATGGAATGCCCTATAATCCAATTGGTGTTGACACCAATTATTTTTACGCAACCGTTCATGTTGGCAGGAATGGCAGCCTGACAAAGGAACTTCCTGCATTTAATCAATACATGACCCGGGTTTCCGAAGAAATGAGGTTTGGCAGGCCCTACACCGACATTGCCGTTTATTTGCCCCTCGAAGATTCATGGATAGCGGGCGAATACCCGAAAGAGCTGCAATCACCCTGGTCATGGGGCGCTTACGAACTGCGGTATGAACATTTCAATCCCGAGCTGAAAGGGTACCAGCCGTTGTGGATCAATCGTGATTTCCTCGAAAAGGCGACCATCGAAAACAATACCCTAAACGTGAACCGTTTGTCTTTTAAGTTGTTGTATGTCGATGCGAAATCGCTCGATATTGTCACCCTGAAAACATTGCTGAAACTGGTCGAGCAGGGACTCCAGGTTTGCCTGAAGCAAAACCCGGTCCAAAGCGGGCATATCCCTGATAAAGACTTTGAAACCATATTGAAAAAACTCAGGGCATATCCCGGCGTCACCAATGAGTTTCATATGCCGGCCAGCCAGCCTCCGCTGGTCTCCGGGGCGGACATCCCCGGGTTTTATTGCCGCACCGACGGAAAATCAGCAGCCATCTTTTTTGCCAACCCCCTCACGGAAAAACTTGCTTACCCTGTCGTGTATGGCCAGTCGTACCAGGATTCGACCATCATCAGGGAGGTAACGCTGAATTTTAACGGGAAAAGCTATCCCGTAAAGTTGGAGTTCAAACCCTACCAATCGCTGTTTCTGCAAATCAAAGAGAAGGACGGGGCCAGGTTCGGGGATATTTATTTTATGCCACAGGTGCCGGTGAAGGAATAAAGGTTCTCGCAGATTTTCGCTGATTAAAACGCAGATTTCCGCTGAAATAAATTCTTAAAACAGAATTACGTGATTTAATCAGCGAAAATCTGCGAGAATCGTTTACCGTGTTTTTACCAGTTTGAATGTTTCAACAGCATTCCCCTTCGTCACTTTGATGAAGTAGAGTCCCTCAGCCATGCCCGGGAACCTGATCTCCTGTGTCTTCCCTCCGTTAACCTCACACACAAGTACCTTTTCGCCGCGCATTCCGTAAATCTCCATCGTTCCCTTTTTATATTCCTGCC
>CAIMWF010000070.1 GCA_903845055.1 uncultured Bacteroidales bacterium
ACTCTCCTGCGGTTTCAACGCGGAGGCGTTGACAAAGTCGGCCCTGGCCTGGTCGTATGACTTTTCGGTAAATAATTTATCGGACTTCGTGATCAGCCCGGCATACTGGGCTTCCAGTGATTTTTGTTTTTCAAGTCCGGCGAGGATTTCACCAATTTCCCCGATTTTCCCCTTCGGGTATTCCTCTGCCGGTTTCAGTTTCAGCGCCGCCTGATACTCCGCCAGGGCAGGTTCATACGATTTATCTGCCAGCAGTTTGTCGCCCCTGCCGATGGTGGCGGCATAGTCGGTATCGAGGGCCTTTTGTTTCGCGGCAGCGGCGAGGATGGTTTCGATTTCTGCGATCTTATCCTTTGGGTATTTTTCGGCCGGTTTAAGGGCCGATGCGCTGGTATATTCCGTCCTGGCTGGTTCGTACGATTTGCCGGCAAGCAGCTGGTCGGCCCTGGCAATAACCGCATTGTAGTTTTCATCGAGGCTGCGCAGGGCAGCCATATCCGCAAGGAGCCTGTCGATTTCGGCAATTTTATCCTTCGGGTAGGTCTCGGCCGGCTTCACGCCGACGGCATTCTGGTAGGCCACGCGGGCCTCATCGTAACTTTTTGAAGCCAGCAGTTTGTCGGCGCCCGCGATGATGGCCAGGTAACGGTCGTCTATCGCTTTCTGGGCAGCCAGGTCGGCAAGGATCTTGTCGATCTCGTCCATCTTCTGCTTCGGATAGGCCTCAAGCGGCTTTAACTTCAGGGCATTGCCGAATTCGGCTTTGGCGGGAAGGTATGATTTGGTGACGAGCATTTGTTCGGCCTTGACGATCAGCGCACTAAACTGGTTGTCGAGCGCCTTCTGTTTTTCAAGGTCGGCGAGGGCGAGGTCAATCTCGGAGATCCTGTTTTTCGGGTAAATTTCCGCTGGCTTCATTTTCAATGCATTCTGGAATTCGGCCCTGGCGGAAGGATAAAGTCCCAGGGTCAGTAAACTGTCGGCTTTGCCGATGGTATTGGCATACCTGGCGTCGGCGGCTTTCTGCTTTGCCTCCATGGCGATGAGCTTTTCCACCTCCGCAATTTTAAGTTTCGGGTAACCTTCGGCGGGCTTGATGGCCAGCGCCTTTTCATATTCCGACTTTGCCGTTTCATACACTTTGTTCACAACGGCCTTGTCGGCTGTTGAAATTGCAAGCTTGTACTGTTCCTCTTTGTCCCTGAGGGCATTCGCCAGGATCTCGTCGATCTGCCGGATTTTATCTTTGGGATATTTTTCAGACGGTTTCAGGTTAGAGGCCTTCGAATAGGCCGCCCTTGCCGGTTCGTAGGAAAGATCGGCCAGCAATTTGTCGGCATCCGCCAGGGTCCTGGCATACTGTTCTTCCAGTTCGCGGGCCATCTGGGCCTCCTGCCCGTTCATCATTTTGTCGGCCTTCGACATCATCTCCTTCGGGTAACCCTCCGACGGCTTCACCGAGGAGGCCATCAGGTAGTTCTGCCGCGCATCCAGGTATTTTTTGCCAATGTAAAAACTGTCGGCAAGGGCAACATATTTGTCGTAATCGGCCTGGGCGGCACGGGTCCGGGCCATGATCCCCTCGATCTCTTTTATTTTTTGCTTCGGGTAGGCCTGTTCGGGTTTAAGAACAAGGGCTTCATTGTATGATTTGATTGCGTCGGGGTATTGAATGCCTGCAAAAAACTGGTCGCCAAGAGCCACAGCTTTCTGGTAGGCGTCGTCTTTGGCCTTGATGGCTGCCAGGATATCCGTGAGTTCCTTTATTTTATCCTGCGGGTATTTTTCATCCGGTTTGAGAACGGCGGCCTTTTTAAAATCGAGCAGCGACGACTGGAAATTTTTGGCAGCGTAAAATTTATCCCCGCTCGCAACGGCTTTGGCAAACTCTTCGTCCTTCACCTGCTTGTCGACCAGTATTTTGATAATCTCGTTAATCTTGTTTTTAGGGTAGGGATCGCCCGGCAACAGTTTGCTGGCATTCTCATACTCCTGCTGCGCCTTGGCATAATCTCCCTCCTGGAAAAGTTTGTCGGCACCCGCAACGGCCACGTCGAACAGGGTGTTCTGGGCCTTTTGCGAACGAAGCAGTTCCATGGTTTTCCTGAGCTTTTCCTTTGCCGCCGGGTCATTTGCATTGAGACCAATTGCAACCTGGTAGGCCGATTTGGCATTGAGATAGTCTTTGACGGCAAAATAGGCATCTCCAGAGGCGATCGCCTTCTGCAGGGCTTCGTCCTGTTGTTTGTTGCCGGCCAGCAAGCTTTTAACCTTGACAATTTTGTCCTTCACCATCAGGTTTGCCGGCTTGATCCTCAGGGCCTGCTCCAGGTCGGAAAGCCCTTTGTCATATTTTTTCTCGGTGATCGCTTTGTCGGAGGAGATGAGCAGGGCGGCAAAAAGCGAATCCTGCGACAGTTTCTTCTTCCCCTGCAGGGAATCCGCAGGCGCGAAGGATTCCTGTTCCGTATGCCGGAAAGTGGAAAATGCCCCACCCCGGAAGGTGTAAAACAATCCGAAAGCAACGGTTGAAAACAAGATGACGGTCAATAAGGGAAAAGATCTGGTATATCCTGATAGTTTCATAAAATGCCTGTTGTCATGAGATGCTGCCTGACCCGATCCGGGATTGTCCGCAGCCTGGTAAATGTTTTAAAAAACTTAAAAAATAAAACCGATACCTGCTAAACGGTTTTTTTTCAAAATAATTTTATTTCGCCGTTAATGGTCGATCAGCCCGTCCTTCATGGTCAGTTTCCGGTCGGCCATATCGGCAAGGTCAAGGTTGTGGGTTACGATCACATAGGTCTGGCTGAAGGTATCTCTCAGTCTGAAAAACAATTTGTGCAGTTCAACTGCCGAGGCGGAGTCAAGGTTGCCCGAGGGTTCGTCGGCCAGGATTACCGAGGGGTTGTTGATGAGGGCCCTGGCTACGGCCACCCGCTGCTGTTCCCCGCCCGAAAGCTCCGACGGTTTATGATGTATGCGGCTGCCGAGGTTCATAAATTCAAGCAGTTCAATCGCCCGCTTTTCAGCCTCCTTTTTCCCCTGTTTCGCAATGAAAGCGGGGATGCACACATTTTCGAGCGCTGTGAATTCCGGCAGCAGGTGATGGAACTGGAAGACGAAACCGATATGCTTGTTGCGGAAATCCGACATTTTGCGCTCCGACAGGTCCTGTATCCGTATGCCGTTCAACGCAACGGTACCGGTATCGGCCCTGTCAAGGGTCCCGATGATGTGGAGGAGGGTCGATTTGCCCGCACCTGAGGCACCGACGATTGAGATGATCTCTCCCCTGGCAACTTCAAGACTGATGCCTTTAAGAACTTTCAGCGGTCCGAAAGATTTTTGGATATTCTGAACGGTGATCATAGCGTTGCCTTAAACGGCAAAGTTAAGAAAATTGAAATCTTTGCACGCTCTTTTTTGTAAATCCAAATCAAACCGTTATTTTTGAAAACCGTTACCAATACAAATCTCCTCCACATGAACCTGCACGAATATCAGAGTAAATCCATTTTGAAACATTACGGGGTCGCCATACCTGAAGGAGCGCTGGCATTTACAGAAGAGGAGGCAGTGAAGGCTGCCGAATACCTCCAGGGGGCTACCGGTACCGATAAATTCGTGGTGAAGGCCCAGGTTCATGCAGGCGGAAGGGGCAAAGGCGGCGGTGTGAAAATAGCCAAAAGCGTCGAAGAGGTCAGGTTATATGCCGGCCAGATTATCGGGATGCACCTGGTGACACCCCAAACCAGCAAGGAGGGAAAATTGGTTCGCAAGATCTATGTTGAACAGAACATCTATTACCCGGGTCCCACCGTACCCTCCGAAATTTACATGAGCATCCTGCTGAACCGGCAAAAAGGACATACCATCATGATGTATTCGCCCCGTGGCGGCATGGATATCGAAGCGGTGGCTGAAGAGACCCCGGAACTGATCTTCACCGAGGAGATCGATCCGAAGATCGGGCTCCAGGCTTTCCAGGCGCGGAAGGTGGCCTTCAACCTCGGTCTGAAGGACGAAGCCTACAAGAACATGGTCAAATTCGTTTTCGCCATATACCGGGCTTATGAAGGCAGCGATGCATCGCTTATCGAGATCAATCCGGTATTCAAGACCTCCGACAACAAGATCCTGGCAGCCGATGCCAAAATGGTCATCGACAACAACGCGCTGTACCGTCATCCCGACATTGCCACCATGCGCGACCTCGACGAGGAGGACCCCATCGAAGTGGAGGCCACGCGGCACGACCTCAATTACGTTAAATTGAACGGAAACGTGGGCTGTATGGTGAACGGAGCAGGACTTGCCATGGCCACGATGGACATCATCAAGCTTTCGGGCGGTGATCCCGCCAACTTCCTCGACGTCGGCGGTTCTGCCAATGCCAAGCGTGTAGAGGAGGGATTCAGGATCATCCTGAAGGATCCTGCCGTCAAGGCGATCCTGGTCAACATTTTCGGGGGTATCGTCCGTTGCGACCGGGTAGCGCAGGGGGTGGTGGATGCCTACAAGAACATCGGGGAAATCAACATCCCGATCATCGTCAGGCTCCAGGGGACCAACGCCGTGGAAGGCAAAAAGCTGATCGACGAATCGGGCCTCAAGGTACATTCGGCTATAACGCTGAAAGAGGCTGCCGACCTGGTCACCGAAGTGTTGCGGTAAACCGCGCCTCCATCTCCTTCTGAAAAAGGAAATCCCTTATTGCTTCCAGGTCCCAAAGCGGCGAGTCCGCAAAGGAGAGGTTGTTCCAGTCAATTCCAGGCAATTCGGTTCCATGGGCCGGGTAAAACCGTTGAAAAAAATCGTGAAGGTTCTCCTCGTCGGTTGAATCATGTCGTCCGACGGATGATTTGAGATATTGCAGGATCCGCAGCCCGTCGAATTTTTCGTGGAAGGCCCTGGTAAAATGTGCACAGTCATGGTGATTCTGCCGCAGCGGTTGGCAAGGATCGGTTTCATTGAAAACGGTTGCCATGAAATCCGTGATTTTCGTCTTCTGCTGCACGTGAAAAAGGTCGGGCAATAGCCGGTAGGTTTCAAAAATGTCATCGAACAATGAACAGGGATATACCGGATAGCTGCTCCAGTCGCCGGCAGCTCCTTTGATCATGGCCGGACCCGTCCCGAAAAAGACCCGGTCGGAGAAACGGCTCTCGGGATAAACGGTCTCATCGTTCCACAGCAGGACCCCGCCAAACTTTTTAAGCTTTTGCAGGAAATAAAAATCTTCACCGCTCTTCTTCGGCGTCATCCCGCCGATGGCCCGGTATGCCCATACAGGAAGCGCCATGGCCGAGCCGAGGGCCGTGAATGCATAAGGTGAGCCAATGCGGTACATATTCAGAAAATAGTGCCTCATATAGATCTCGTAGCGTAGGATGGCCCGGTTTGCGGTATCATCGTCGACCAGGCGGTGGTGGTATGGCACGGCGAGCGCAACTGCAGAAGGATGACGGCTGAAAGTGAGGGCTACGGATAAAAGAAAATCTTTCGAAAATACCGTATCAGCGTCCAGGCTGATGATCAGTTCGCCGGGTTGGGCAACCTTGTTGATCTCTTCCATCACCGTAAGGCGCGCGTACCCGACCCCGTGTTTTTTCCCGGTCCAGCCCGCGCCCCTGGTAGAACAGTCGATGACGGTCGTTTCAACCTCATGCCAGTTCCGCAACAGATCAAGACTTTCAGCATTGTGCCGGCACGCTTCCTTTTTCAGCGGGTCGCTGTGCCACGATTCGGGCTGGTTGACGCATGCGAACAGGCGGAATCTCCGGTAACTCTGAGCCGAAAGGCACGCGAGGAGCCGGGGCAACAAATCCGGCTCATCCATGACAGGCAATGCCAGGTTGACAAAAGGGAGACCGGCGATGCTGCCGGGTCTAACGGTCAATTTTGAGTTTGTCGAACAGGGCATTGTCCTTCAGAACATCCAGGGCTTTCTGTACCTCCTCATCATACTGGTTGATGATGGCGTACATTTCGTTCATATCCCAGAGTTTCTGGGCGATGAGACCCTTGATCTGCGATTTGATGAGTTTTTCGGAGGCGGCATAGCCTTTTTCGTCCTTCTTCACCCCCTCTTTCAGGGCATAGGCAAAGAAATCGTTCATAAAGGCATCATCGGTCTGGAAATTCTTCTCAAAAGAGGGAAAGTCATGATAGGTCGCACTGAGCGTCTTTCTCGACTTGTCGACATAATCGCCGATGAATGTGTTGATCACGTTTTTGCGTCTCAGCTCGAGGTAATAATCGGAGATCGGCACCGAATCCCACGGGATGAAGACGTCGGGCATGATGCCCCCTCCTCCGTATACGACTCTTTTATGAGCAGTGTAAAATTTCAGCGAATCGGGAAATTTAATGCTGTCGGCATGAATAAGTTCCCCGTGCTTGTAACGGTTCCCGAAATCTTCATAATATTTTTCCGCCCCTTCGGCATAGGATTTCTGGATGCATTTCCCCGAGGGGTTGTAATACCGGGCGGTGGTAAGCCGGATCACCGAGCTGTCGGGAAGCTGGAAGGGACGTTGTACCAGCCCTTTTCCGAATGACCTCCGGCCGAGGATGATGCCGCGGTCCCAGTCCTGGATGGCCCCGGAGACGATCTCGCTGGCGGAAGCGGAGTTTTCATTGATCAGGATCACCAGTTTGCCGGTCTCAAAGAGCCCCCTGGGCGTTGAATAATAATCCTCGCGCGGACTGTGCACCCCCTGCGTGTATACGATGATCTTTCCGGCGGAGAGGAATTCGTCCGACAGTTCAATCGCCGTATTCATATAACCTCCCGAGTTGTTGCGCAGGTCGAGGATCATGCTGATCATGCCCTGTTCCTTCAGCCGGTTCGTGGCTTCGGTGAATTCCTGTACGGAAGTCAGCGCGAACTTGTTGAGGACGATGTAGCCCACCCCGGGACGGATCATGTAAGCCGCATCAATGCTGTTGATGGGAATTTTATCGCGTGTGATGACAAAATCGGTCAGATCCTTTTTGCCTTTCCTGTAAATTGAAACGGTTACCCTGGTACCGCGCTTTCCGCGCAGGTGGTCGAGCACGAACTGGTTGGTGACCTTTTTCCCGATCACCACCTCTCCCTCGATCCTGATGATCTTGTCGCCCGACATGATACCCAGCCTGTCGGAGGGTCCGCCGGGGATGGAATGCACCACTGTTATCGTGTCTTTGAGTATCTCGAACTGTACGCCGATCCCGTCAAAGTTGCCCTCCAGCGGTTCATTTGCCTTCTGGACGTCTTTTTTTGAAATGTACATGCTGTGCGGATCAAGCTCCTTGAGGGTTTCGACAATTGCCTTTTCTACCAGCCGGGCTTCGTTGGTGGTGTCTACATACGACTGCCTGATCATCTGCATGGCAGCATTGTATTTCTGCACTCCTGCCCTTGGATCCTGCCGCTGGGCAACCGCAGGCATGAAAAATGCCGCCGATACGATTATGAGTATGGTTACACTGCATTTCCTGGCTGCGGAAAAAAATGGTTTATTCATCGTAAAAAGCTTAATTAACAATGGATTTGAGCGATCAAAGGTACTTTTATTTTAGTTTCGGATAAAACCACAACCCTTTTTTAACTAATTTTAACGAGAAATATGATCCCTTGGCAGACCAGGAAAAAATCCGTTTATACAAGAGCATCTTCTACCCCGCGTTGTTCGTGGTCATTTTATGGCTGATCAAGGGAGCCGACATGATTTTCGATCTGGGGCTTAACAACTACGGACTATACCCGCTCGAAGCGAAAGGGCTGATCGGGATATTCACCTGTCCGCTGCTCCATGCCAACCTGGCACACCTCTTTGCAAATTCCATCCCGCTGCTTATCCTGGGTTCCTTCCTCTTTTATTTTTACAGGGACATTGCATGGAAAACCCTGGGGCTACTTTACCTTGTAACGGGCATCTGGGTATGGGTCTTTGCGCGCGGGGGAGCGGCGCACATTGGCGCTAGCGGTGTCATTTACGGGTTGGCATCCTTTATCTTTTTCAGCGGGATCATCCGGAAGGAGACCGGGCTGATGGTCATCACCCTGCTGGTTGCATTTCTTTACGGAGGACTGATCTGGGGGGTTTTCCCGCAGCTTTTCCCAAACCAGCCCATCTCGTGGGAATCGCACCTCATGGGATTGCTCGCGGGGCTTGTCCTGGCCATCTATTTCAGAAACCAGGGGCCGCAGCGCAAATCTTGGGACTGGGGCGACGAAGATGAGGAGGACGACGGTTTATGGGCCGAGCCGCAGGTAGATGACCATCTTCCGGAAGAGTGAATCGTTCACCCCCTGGATTCCTTTCAGTTCATCCGTTGTTTTAAAGGTTTTGTGCTTCTGCCGGTAGATCATGATGTTTTTCGTGATGTCGAACGGAAAGTAGGGATGCCGTAACATCTCCTTGAAGGTCACTGTATTGATATCCATCGGGTGGATAGAATCGCGGGTGACCTTCAGGTTGTGCTCTATGGCGTTATACCGTGAGGTGTCCATCCCGAAGACCTCGAGCACCTGCCGTACGTCATGGAAACCCCCGAGCCGTTCGCGGTAATTCACGATCCTCCGGGCAAAGGAGGGCCCGATTCCTCTCAGTTGCTGCAGTTCAAAAGTATCGGCACGGTTAAGGTCAACCACCAGGAGCGGTTTCGGGGTAAACGTTCCCTGGCTGCTGTCGCGATGGTAAGTCCCGTATTTCCGGCCGTAAGTTCTGAACCGGTGAAGCCTGGCCACACTGTCGGAATCAGCTGCCCGGCGCCATTCGGCTTCAAAAGTCCTGATTTCCGCTGAGAACGTTTTAAAGTCGGGTGGTTTCTGCAATGTTTCGGCCGGGATCAGCCCCTGGAAGATGATCACTCCCAGCAGGAGGAGGCTCATGACCAGGATCCCACGCTGTTCTGCCCTGTTGTAGGTGAGGTAATTGCCCATCCACCCACTGATCTTCCTGAGTGTTTTTGTTGCATTCATGGTGCCTGTTTTCAGGGATGACACATTCAGTTTTTCTCCAGCAGGAAGTTCCCGATGCGGCAATCGAGGCAACGTTTCCTGTCGCAATAGGTTTTCTTCAGGTGGATCAGCGCCTGGGTCTGCAGCGCGTTTACTACCGGCATGCCGGCCGTCTCCCACATGCCAACCTGTGCGTTCTGTTCGCCCGGAATCTGTTCGAGTATATTCAGCGCTGTTTCGCGTCGCACAGGCTGGTCCTTTTCCAGGCCATGAAAAAACATGAAGGGAACGATTCCGTTGATCATCAGCAGGTATACAGCATCTTTCCCAAGGAGTTTTTTCCGGAACGGGGAGGCTTTTCCAAAAACATAGTGGGTATCCCAGTAAGGAGAGGCCCCCGCGTTAAGGGCGCCTGCCAGTTCGCGGGCGGAGCTGCATTCAAGAATATCCAGCAGATCCAGCCTGCCGTTATAGATGAAACCGGCCCACTGGCTGATGCGCAGGGTTGGGAAATTCACCGGCCGCAAACGCAGGAACTTCCAGGTACTGCCGGGAATGGGCTTCAGGTCATACTTTTTCCGGAGATATTGATATTCGTTCAGCAGGTCAGCGGGATACCCTCCGCCAAATCCATTCTCAAGCAGTCCTGATTGCCCGAAATAAAGCGCTTCCAGCTGGAACAGGCTGTCCAGGTGTTTCCTGACGATTCTCAGGGGCAGCGATTTTGCCAGCAGTTCAAAGGGCAGGCTGTTGATTTTCATACCGAAGGTGGAGGCAAGGTGCAGGTATAAGGCCTCCTCCCAGTCGTTCCTGCAGCGTTCCCACTGTTGTTTAACAGCCAGTGACTTTCCGGCCAGCCGTTCCACTGCCAGTGCCGGCGCCCACAGGTTGAAACCGTTTCCCGGAGTGGTGCTCAGCTGATTGAAACAGGGAATCCACTGCCGGTTCTCCATCATCTCCCGGTAGCGGTCGTAAATGCGCAGGGGGAACCGGTCCCTGACGACCAGCGTTTGAAGTGGTTCCCCGTTGGGACCGTAAACAGGTGCATCCGATTCATAAACCACGTGCAGGATGGCATTGTCATAGGCATGGTCGAACTGGTGACCGTGCCTGAACCAGTGGGAGGCGCGCAGATGAATCTCGACATTCCCGGCCCACACCGTCTCCCCTATCCGTAAACGGGCATTGAAAAAATCCGGTCCCCCGTCGGTGTTCTGCTCACCGGGGTGCAGGATGACCAGCGCATCGCCCGATTCGGTGCACAGGTCAGGGGACAACTGCCTGGATTTCCACAGGTAGGATAAAAAGGCTTCGTTCATGGCACAAAGTATATAGATTGTTCATTTCCCGCTTTATCGGGTGGAAAGGGAAAAGGTAATATGCATTGTTGATAAAAAATAAAATAAATCTTTATCTTTGCATGAATTAAAACAGGAGTAAGCGCAATGAAAGATGTCGCAACACTGGTTTCCGGGATTGATTATAAGATAAGGAAACTAATAGAACATCACGATTTACTTCGATCGGAAAACAAAAAAATCAGCAACGAGGTCCGTGACCTAAAGCTGGTTAACCAGGAACAAAAGCAGAAGATCAGACAACTTGAAGAAACCGTTAAAATACTTAAACTAGCTAAAACACTTGAAAATAAAGAAGGAAACGTTGAAGCAAAATTGAAAATCAACGAACTTGTACGGGAAATCGATAAATGTATCGGGCTGTTAAATACTTAGTATAGGAATCGGGAAAACACCCATGGACGAACTTTCCATATCGTTACCAATTGCCGAGCGCTCATACCGCCTGGCGATAGACAAAGAACACGAGGAACTTTTCCGCAAAGCTGCCAAACTGATCGATAAACGGATCAGGGATTATTCGGCAAGTTATGCGTACAAGGACAAACAGGACCTCCTTGCCATGGTAGCGCTGGAATATGCAACGGGTTACCTGAAAAATGATCGTTTATTGTCTGATAACGAGAAACAATGGCAGGCAAAGCTGGTTTCTCTCAACCAGGCACTTGATGAACAACTGAATACTTTTCAGCCGTAACTGTTCTTTGAAAAAAACCTGAAAATACACCCGCAGTCTTTCAGACAGTTTGTAAACCTAACATTACAAATATCAGGGTATGACTCATCTGTTCGTAGGACAGGCCTCACTGCCGCTTCGGTGGCAGAACGGATTCATTTCCGACAGTGGACGTTCGAAAAACCTGGCATTCCTAATCGTGTCGTATGAGGTTTATCAATACCTCGCTGATTGATTGCGGGTTTTTTCCCGGCTTTCTCCAACTTTCCTTCACATTAACTAATCATACTGCATGCGCTCCTTTAGGGAAGCCGCTGCAAAAAACCAAATCCAATGGGAGGAATTCTGCTATATATCATTATCGGGGTGACCGGGGTCATCCTTGGAGGTGTGCTTACAGGTACCATTTTAAACAGGGCGCTCGAGCGCAAACGCGATGTCCTGCTGAAGGAGGCCATGGAAAAGGCCGAAGTCGTTAAAAAAGAGAAGATCCTGCAGGCCAAGGAAAAATTTCTGCAACTCAAGGGAGAACATGAAAAATTCATTCATGAAAAGAACGAAGAGGTTGCGCGAAATGAAAACCGGCTGAAACAAAAAGAGGGCACCCTGAACCTGAAGGTGGACGAATTCGCCAAGAAGCAAAAGGAGATCGCCACCATCCGGCAAACGCTGGCCCAGCAGATGGAGATCATTACCAAGAAACAAACCGACCTCGACAAAGCGATGAAGGTCCAGGTTGAAAAACTGGAAGCCATTGCCAGCCTCTCTGCTGTTGAAGCCAAGGCGACCCTTATTGAAACCCTGAAGGAGGAAGCCAAATCGGAAGCGATCGTCCATATGAAGGACATCATCGACGAAGCCAAACTCACCGCCAACACCGAGGCCAAAAAGATCATCATCGAAACCATCCAGCGCACCGCCTCCGAGCATGCGATTGAAAACACCGTGTCGGTATTCAACATCGAAAGCGAAGAGATCAAGGGACGCATCATCGGCCGCGAAGGCAGGAACATCCGTACACTGGAATCACTGACCGGTGTCGAGATCATCATCGACGATTCACCCGACGCCATCATTTTATCGGGATTCGACCCGGTACGCCGCGAAATCGCCCGCCTGTCGCTCCATAAACTCGTCACCGACGGCCGCATCCACCCCGCCCGCATCGAAGAGGTGGTTGCCAAGACCAGGAAACAGATCGAACAGGAGATCATCGAGACCGGCAAGCGCATTAGCATCGACCTGGGCATCCACAACATGCACCACGAACTGGTACGCATGATCGGGAAGATGAAATACCGCTCATCCTATGGGCAGAACCTGCTCCAACACTCCATTGAAGTGTCGAAACTATGCGCCACCATGGCCGCCGAATTGGGCCTCAATCCCAAGATGGCCAAACGCGCAGGGCTGCTCCACGACATCGGGAAGGTCCCCGATACCGAACCGGAACTGCCGCACGCAGTGCTGGGCATGAAAATGGCCGAAAAGTTCAAGGAAAAGCCGGAGATCATCAATGCCATCGGCGCCCACCACGATGAAATCGAGATGAACAACCTCATCTCCCCCATCGTGCAGGTGTGTGATGCCATTTCGGGAGCGCGACCTGGAGCACGCCGCGAGGTGGTGGAAGCCTATATTGAACGGTTGAAACACCTGGAAGAACTGGCCCTCAGCTACCCCGGCGTTGTGAAGACCTATGCCATCCAGGCCGGACGCGAACTGCGCGTCATCGTTGGCGCCGACAAGGTGACCGACGTGGAAGCCAACCAGATCTCCTTCGACCTTTCAAAGAAGATCCAGAGCGAAATGACTTACCCCGGGCAGATCAAGATCACCGTGATCCGTGAAACCAGGGCCGTGAGTTACGCGAAATAGAACCCATGACCACCATACCCGGGCTGTTGAAGCATGCTGTAAACCAATGTGGTTATAGCATTCTCCTGGCCGGGAGATGGAGATTCCCATTCCTAATTAACTTTATCCTGTGGCTGGTTTTCACGGCACAGCCCCTCTGCGCACAATCTCCCTACCGTTTATCATGGAGCAGGGAGGGTTTGCTTGCAGGTTCGGGAGTTGTTGCCTCCATCGCCGGGCTCACCCTCGTTAACCAGGTCAAAGCACTTACACCCGGCGAGATCAGCCAGATTGATGCGGGTACCGTCAACGCCTTCGACCGGGGCGCCACCAAAAACTATTCGGCCCGGAATGACCAGGCACGTACCGTCATCGCCCTGGGCTGTATCGCCTCGCCGGCCCTCTTTTTAACCGGGAAGGCCCCAAGGCACGATGGCTGGGTGATCGGCATGATGTACGCGGAAGCGCTGATGTTTTCGGCCTCCCTGCCCTACATTGCCAAAGGGTGTTTCCGGCGGACCAGGCCTTTCGTCTACAACCCGGCTGCACCGATGCAGGAGAAATTAAAAGCCGACGCGGCTCAGTCATTTTTTTCCTTGCATGCCACCATGGCATTTTCTTCAGCAGTATTCCTGTCAACCGTTTATTCAGCCTATTACCCGTCGTCAAAATGGCGGCCCGTGGTTTGGGGAGGATCGATGCTTGCAGCCGGGGCCGTCGGATACCTGAGTTATTCGTCGGGGGCCCACTTCCCTACCGATATCCTGGCAGGTGCCGTGGTTGGATCAGCCATTGGTTTCCTGGTCCCATGGCTGCACCGAAGTACAAAAAAACAGGATTTTTCACTTCTCCCGGTTTACTCGGGACAGTCATCATGCATCGCTTTCCTGTATCATTTTTAACCGGGCAATACAATGCTTATGAAGAACTGTAACGAAAACGCTTTTTACACGTCACAAAACAGTTAACACGATCAAAGGCAGGAAATGAAAAGGATTCTGATGATATCGGGGGCCCTGGCAGCAGGTTGCATTCTTGCGATCTTCATCCTGAATTTCCATATCAACAGGTCGACACGGCCCTTCATATACCAGGATGTCCGTACAATCCCTGCCAAAAAGGCCGGGGTGCTGCTCGGCACCTCAAAATTTGCCCGCAAAGGAAAGATAAACGAATACTGGAAGTACAGGATCGAAGCCGCCCTGTCCCTATACAAGGCCGGGAAGATCAGGTGCATGATCATCAGTGGCGATAACAGCAACCGCTATTACGATGAACCTACCGTGATGAAGAAAGAACTGGTGCAGGCAGGGATTCCCGATTCGGTCATTTACCTCGATTACGCTGGATTCCGTACCTTCGACTCCATGATCAGGGCCTTCAAGATTTTCGGGCAGAACAACTTCACGGTGATCTCCCAGGAGTTTCAGAACCAGCGGGCGGTTTATATCGCCCGGCACAACGGGATCGACGCCATCGGGTTCAACGCCCGCGAGGTATCCGCTTACTACGGGTTCAAAACGCAGGTGAGGGAAAAACTGGCCCGCGTTAAGGTATATATCGACCTTTTGTTTGACAAGCAGCCAAAGTTTTTAGGGGAGAAAATCCCCATCAAATAACATCCGGGGACCAAACCATGTTCAAAGTCTTTTCACGGGCAATTGTCATGCTGATGTTGCTGGGCTCTTTCAGCGCCTGCAGCAGCCGGTCGACCGGGGCCGGCAGGGCCTTTTATTACTGGAAAACGGGCAATTACAGCCTCGATCGTGCCGAACTCGGTTACCTGAGAGACCAGAAGATTCAAAAACTTTATGTGAAGTTCTTCGACGTTTCCACCGATCCCGTGCTCGGACCGGTACCGCTGTCAAAAACCGACCTGCACATCTGGGACTATGAATACAGTTACGAATCCGACAGCATCTTCAGGGATGAAATGACGCACCTTGAAATCATCCCCGTTGTATACCTGAAGAACGAAGTGTTCCTCAACGTTACCCATGGATGCCTCGACACGCTGGCCGATAACATCACCTTCCTGGTGTCCAAATATTACAACAACATGGGCAACCGCGAAAGACCTGATTTCAGGGAGATCCAGCTCGATTGCGACTGGACATCGAAAACATCCGGAAATTATTTCTACCTGCTCCGTAAAATGAAGGAGGCAAGCCGGAAAACCATCTCATGCACCCTGCGGTTATACCCATACAAGTACCGGGAAAAAACGGGAGTCCCTCCTGCCGACCGTGCGGTCCTCATGTGCTACAACCTCCTCAGCCCCATGGCCAATGACGACAAAAACTCGATTCTCGACAACCATGAGCTTGAAAGTTATCTTGAACATGCCGGTAAATACCCGGTTCCGCTCGACGTCGCACTGCCGGTTTTTTCATGGATGGAAGTTTTCCAGAACAACCAGTTTGCCGGGATCATCCATCCCAAAGCCCATGAACTCGACAGCATCCTCAGGCCGCTGAAGCCTTTCTGGTATGAGGTAACGGCCGACCGGGAACTCGACAAACTCTACCTGCGGGCCGGCGACAAGGTCAAGGCCGAGTCGGTGACGGCAGAAACGATCCGCGGGGCAACCGCGCTGTTAAAAAAGTACCTCCCGGCCGACAGCAGCCGGACGGTCATCCTTTTCAGTCTTGACAATGACTATTTATCCGGGTTTGATCATGAGACACTCAGCGGTTTCTTTTCTGATTTTATACATTAGCCTGTTCCAGGGCGCTTTTGCCTGCGGCCCATATTATCCCGGCGGCGACGATATCCGGTTTTCGCTGATGAAACCGGCCGTATTTCCCTATGCGGGGTTTGCCGACTTTTACTACGCGGCCGGGGAGTTCTATTCCTCGAACTATTTCAGGGAATATATTGCAATCAACGACTCCTGCAGGGGATGGACCAAAGAGAACACCACCCTTTGGCGCAAACGATGCCGGAACATTCCCGGCGAACAGGATATCGTTAAAGCCATTTACGGAGCTGCCGATGAAACGAACAACCCACGCACTACCAATACCTTCATCCGGTATCTCCGCAACACCAGCGACACGGCCGCGCTGAATTACCTTGCCTTCGCCCGCAAATGCAGCCCCTACAACTCGGTGCTCGACGATCCCTGGGAGCGGGAAGAACATGCACGCGTACCGCAGCGGGTGCGCCTGGCCGATCATGCCCTGGCATGCGCACGAACATCCGGCGACGGGGAACTGCGTGCCCGTTATGCCTTCCTGGCCATCCGCCTGGCATGGTATAACGAGGACAACAAAACCGTCGCAAACCTTTTCCGTGAATTCTTCGCGACACGAAAAAAAAGGGACATCCTCTACTACTGGAGCCTTCACTTCATGAATTTTACCGAAACCGACAGCATCCGCCGGAATTTCAATGCGGCCCAGGTTTTCATGCATGCGCCCGACAAACGTTCCCGGGTTTTCTATTCGTACGACAAGGCCATCCCGGTGCAAAAAACCCTTCATTTTGCCCACAACAACGATGAGGTCACAGCGGTGTGGATGATGTCAGGGTTCAGGAATACCGGCAAGACCCTTGAAGTCATGAAGAAACTGTACACCCTGAATCCCCGGTTGCAGGGTCTGAGTTTTCTCCTGCTGCGGGAGGTCAATAAACTGGAGGATTGGATCTACACCCCCTATTACACCCGGTTCGGGCCCTCGCTCATTCAATGGGACGAGGGAGACCAGGTTTATCCCGGGGCCCGGATCAGGGAAGACCGGCAGTATGCGCAGAAACTGCTTGAATTTGTCAATGCCGCCGATCCTTCCGTCGTAGAAAACCCGCTGTTGTGGAAAGTTTCAAAAGCATACCTGCTTTATATGACCGGTAATTATGACGCATCACTCGGCGAAATCAACCTCATTCAAAAAAATCTCCGCAAAGGAGCACCGGCAGCCCTGCAGCTGGAAATGATTGTCTCGTTGTGCCTTTTAAAGCAACAAAAAGATACCCCTGTCATTCCTATGCAGGCCCGGTCGGTGCTGATGCGTGAGTTTGCGGCGGCAAACAACAAATTTGTCTTTGCCGTAGCCAGGGAACTCGAATACGGGGGCAATACGACGGATGCAGCAATCCTCCTTTCAAAGCTGAAGGCGCGCACCGATCCTCAGCCCGACGAAGCCTACTGGCGGAACGGTGTTTACTGGAAGACCGCCATCAACCATTATACCCTCTTCGTGGATTATTATGATGATTATTTTTTCTACCTCGACGCCCAGTACACCCCTGCCCAGCTCCACAACCTCATCACGGATGTCGAGTCAGCCCGGGCCACAGACGCCTACAGTACCTGGAAGTACCGGGTCATCAGGCCCGATCTCCCAAGGCTCTATGACCTGCTCGGGACAAAATACATCAGGCAGAACAACCTGGATGCCGCCCTGCTGAGTTTTGAAAAGGTAAAGGATACGCTTTGGACTTCATCATTTTATCCTTATAAAACCTACCTGGATGCCAATCCATTCTATGCCAACATGTACAGTGAACATAACCGGACACCCGGCGATACGGTACGGTTTAACAAAGCCGGGATCACCCGCAGGCTGATCGGCTATTTAAAGAAGGCGGGAGATCCATCGGTATCCGACCGGCCCTTTTTCTGCTTCCTGGCGGCGAACTGCTACCTGAACATGACCCAGTACGGTAATTCATGGATGATGCGTCGTTATTACTGGACCGCCTACCTTCATCCTTCGAAACTGGAAGATGACGACGAGTACTACAATTGCCGGCTTGCAAAACAATATTACCTGGAGGCCGGGGAGTTGTCGAAAAACAGGAAATTCGCAGCGCTCTGTCTCCGCATGGCAGCCCGCTGCGAGGATTACGCGGCAAGCTATGCGGTCCGCGACATTTACCCACCACCGCCAACCACCGCCAACCGCTTCACCCGGGACCTGCGGGAGCATTATGCCGAATATTACGGGGAACTGGTGAGCAACTGCGAGTCATTCGAAAGTTATTTCAACGCAAGGAGATGAAAACAGCCCTGCCATGCTGATACCCGGACCTTTTCATGCCGATGCCCGGACTGGCTTTTTGGTCGCAGGATTGCTCCTGGCATTGGTAAGTTTTACCTGTTACCAGCGTGGAAGATATACCCTGGCGGTTTGGATGCTCTTCCTGGCCACCTTTGCATTTTTCCTTTTCACCGCAATGCTCGATCCATTCCTGAACCTCTGGGATGAACGTTTTCACGCGCTGGTGGCCAGGAACCTGCTGAGCCACCCCTGGCGGCCAACCCTGTATGAAAACCCGGTAATCACCATGCCTTACGACCGGTGGGACCGGTCGCTGGTGTGGCTTCACAAGCAGCCCTTCTTCCTGTGGCAGATCGCTGCCAGTTATAAAATATTCGGCTTCAGCGAATTTGCCGTTCGCTTCCCGAGCGCCCTGCTCTCTGCCCTGCTGGTCCCCGTGACCTACCGGTCGGGAAAGATCCTGGTAAACCGGGATACCGGATATTTTGCCGCCCTGTTTGTGCCGACCTCTTTCTACCTCGTGGAATTGATCTCGGGTCACCGCGGGGTCGATCACAACGACGTGGTCTTCCTTTTTTATGTCTCTGCCAGCACCTGGGCCTGGCTTGAATACACCCGTTCAGGGAAATTGCCCTGGCTTATGCTCACCGGGTTGTTCTCAGGTTTTGCCGTGCTCACCAAATGGCTCGCAGGGCTGGTCGTTTACGCCGGCTGGTTTATATATATAGTAGCTGCGAAGAGAGCGCGGCAAGACAGGAAATCCTGGTTTCACCTCGCAACGGCATTTGCCATAACCTGCCTGGTGGTGGTTCCCTGGCAGGTATGGATTCTCGTAAAATATCCTGCCGAAGCCATGGCCGAATACCGGTTCAGTTTCGACCACCTGTCGAAGGGGCTTGAGGGGAGCGGGGAACCCTGGTGGTTCTACCTGGCAAACCTGCCCTATCTCTACGGAATTGTATCCATAGTGCTGATCCCGGCCGGGCTGGTCCTGCTCTTCAGGAATAACGGGGCGTCCGCCCGGCTCAAAGCAGCCGTGATGGCCATGCCGGTCATGGTTTATATCTTCTACTCGCTTGCCACTTCCAAAATGGCCAGTTTCACCTTTGTGGTCTCGATGCCGCTCTTTATTGCCATGGGCTGTGTACTGGATTTCATCCTGGGACAACGGACCCGGGCAAAGCTGTCACCCGTTCTTTTCAAAACTGCCACCTTCCTTCTGCTGGCGGTTGTTCTCGCCTTCAACCTTCGGGTCGGCGAGCTCATCCGGAAGCATACCATCAACAATCCCGATGACCCATGCCCGAAGATCCTGGTTGAAAACAGGAAAGCCTTCCTGAGATACAAGGTGCTGTTACCCCGCAACTCCGTCGTTTTCAACCTGAAGGGAAGGTCGTATATCGATTGCATGTTCTACACCGGTTTCCCATCCTATAATTTCATTCCCACGCCAGGGCAGTACCATGAAGCGGTTGCAGGGGGATACCGGGTGGTCGTGGTCAACATTTCACGCCAGGAATGCCCTGGATACCTGGAAAACGACCCCTCGGTCATCGTGCTTGAAGAGCAAACCGCCTGTTGTGATTAGGGAAGGAAATTTTACAGGCAGCATACCAGCGGGTAATAATGCGATAAAACAAGGAAAAATCGCGGTGCCGGATTTGACGGATATTCGTGTATGGGGGTAGGGATAAAATGATTAAATTGCACCTCCTGCCGGGGGCCTTCCGGTTCGCGGTTCAATCTTTCGGAAAAGCATTATTTCTTGAACATCTTAAACACAAAAAAAATGAAAAAAGTCTGCTTGTTTCTGTTTTCCATGGCATTTATTTTGTCAGGATGGGCGCAAACCCTGAATGAAAGTTTTGACGGGACCTCTTTTCCCCCATCCGGATGGCAGAACATCCAGGTTGGCGGCTCCGGGTTGTGGAAACGGGTAACCGCCGGTACCGAGCCCACCTGCACCCCGCACAGCGGGGCTGGCATGGCAGAATACAACAGTTACGACTACCTGGGCGGGGCGAATGCTTTGCTGGTCTCCCCCCCGCTGACCTTTACCGGTGCCTCCGTGCATGTTTTCAGTTTCTGGCAGTATGCCGATTCGGGCTGGCCGATCTACAATGACAGCATCGGTATATATTACAACGCCACGGCCAGCCTGACCGGGGCAACATGGCTGGCAACGATCCCGAGATTCAACCCGGTGGATGGATGGTACAAGCACAGCTACCTGCTTCCCGCCAGTCTTTCAGGAACCAAATACCTTATTTTCAGAGGATACAGCCAGTATGGCGACAACATGTTCGTGGATGATGTCAGTCTAGTCGTTCCCCCGGCCGACGATTTGTCAACCATGTCCATCAACAACCCGACCTATGTCTCTGATACGACACCCGTTACGCCTTCAGCCACGATAAAAAATACGGGCATCAATGCGGAAACCGGGTTTCATGTGACCTGCAAAATTTATAATTATGCAAACAGTGAGATCTACTCCAATGTTCAGACCGTGGCGTCACTGGCCTCGTGGGACACAGCTGTTGTGAGCTTCACACCCCTCACACTTCCCGCATCGCAGGCAATCTATAAAATGAAAGTTTATACTACGTTGACTTCAGATATGGATCACTCCAACGACACCCTGGCGAAAACGGTATACACCTACACCCACAATAAACAATACGTTTTACTGGAAATCGGGACCGGTACATGGTGCCAGTATTGCCCGGGTGCTGCCATGGGGGCCGATGACCTTGTTACCAATGGCCAGCAGGTAGCGGTTGTGGAAAATCACAACGGCGACGCATATGCCTACACGGCTTCGAATGCACGGAACACCTATTATGCAACCACCGGTTATCCTACGGCAACCTTCGACGGGATCAAACAACTGGTCGGCGGAGATCATACGAATAGTCTCTATACCTCTTATCTGCCGATTTACGAATCAGAATATGTGATAAAAACCGCCTTTGGCATCACCATCGGCGCAGGAACCCGGACCGGCAACGTCTACAACCTCTCGGTCATCGTTGACAGGTTCGGGGAAACACCTTTTGCAAACAGTAACCTGGTTTTGCAGTTAGCATTGACCCA
>CAIMWF010000071.1 GCA_903845055.1 uncultured Bacteroidales bacterium
CTCTTTGCCGAGCAGGTCGTAAACAAGGATCGTTCCATGCAAATCCATCGGAATGTTAACAAAAACATTGTTGTACGATGAATAGATTTTCAGGTTGCTGCCGTTGATATCGCCGATACCCGTGGTCGGGGCAAAGTGGATGTCAAAACGGTGGACCGGACTACCCGAGGATGCTGAAAACGAATAAACTGGGTTTAAATTCAGATTCTGGGTTTTGTTCAAAAGGATGTCTTCAAGGTACACATCGGTACCGGACGGGAAAGATTCCAGGTTGCTTGCAGTGATGGAATAGGTATCCGTCTTTCCAACCCTGATGCCAACGGGAATTACCGTCTGGGTGGTCAGTTCCGGCAATGAATTGATGGACAGGTTATCACTTGGAATGATCGAATAGACCTGGGGACATTCAGTGATACCCCAGATTTTATAAGCATCATATTGGCTGTCGAATCCTTCGGTTGCATCTGCGTTGAAACGGATGGAAGTGGCGTCCTCAAGGTTATTTCCGGCAATACTCAGGTTAAGATTTTCAGTACCGGTGCTTTTTACATAAGCATTTGCTGAATGAACCCGGTTGGTATTCGGAATAACAATGAAACCGGAATTAAACCCTGTAGTTACATGTACGTAAAACCCTTGTTCAGCGGGAATCTGGTAACCATCGGCCTGCAGGTAGGAAACATAGGAGGTTCCATTCCACAAATAAGCCGCGCCGTCAACGTTTGAAAGGGCAACGGATGCATCCCATTTCACTGCGGAGGGGAAAGCATTGCCAATGAGGTTGAATCCTCTGGCGGAGGTGGCATTCGTATTGGTTAACCCGCTGATGTTTTGGGTGCCGGTGTTCAAGGTTCCTCCCGTGAAGGTAATGACCCCGTTTGAAGTCATGGCGGCAGAATACCCTTGATTGACAACCAGGGGGGTGGTTACGGGCAATGTCATCGGCGACCAGGTGTTTGCCGGTTCATTCCAGTAATTCAGCAAACCGCCGAGGAATGAATTGATGGTGCCACCCGAAACAGGCGAAGATACATAATGCCAGGTGATATCTGTATTGTTGGTTGGTGGCCAGGTGCCGTTCCAGTTGCCGGTCATGTAGCGTTGTACGGTGCTGGTTCCGGTAATCGTGGTTGTGCCAAGGTCAATAAATGATCCGGAGCCGGTCACGTCTGATTTGATCAGCATGTTGCCTGAAACGGTCAGTGATTTGCCCGTTGCAACCGTCATCTGCCCTGCGGCATTGATGGTGAGGTTATGGCACCTTCCGGTTGCTCCGTTATCGGTAACAACATTCCCCGTGATGGTTACATCGCATGCATTTGTAGGTACTTTGTTCTCAACCCAGGTAGCTGACGCTTCAAAGTCACCACCGCCGGAAACAGAGGTCAGGGTCGCATATGAACCTGCCGCAGTTCCACCAGTAAATGTACTTGCAAGATTGATTAAAGTATACGGATTTGCCTTAATAAATGTGAATTGTGCGCCATTATTACCAGTGGTCGTGGCAATGTTGGCAAAAGTAATATTTGTTGAACCACCGTTGAAAGTAAATTGCAATGTAGCAATAGTCTGATTATTGTATGTAGCACCTGGTGATCCTGCCGAATATGCAAGCTGCAATTTTGTAAAAGTTTGACCAGGTAGAGCAACATGAGTAAAAGGATCAAAGACACTGAAAAAGCCATAACCAGATACTGTGTTTGTCTGACCAACGTAGGTTAAGACATCCCTGTCGTAGGATAATAACAATTGAAATGATCCAACTGTAGTCCCTGTTAAAGTTATCGGGACATAGACTGTGGACCCGGGGGTCAACCCCGTGCCGTTGTAATTCACAACGCAAACGGGTGCTTGTGCATTCGCAAAATTAAAGGCAGCAACAAAGACCATAATCATTGCTGCGCTTAAAATCAGTTTAATTTTATTTTTCATATATAGATAAATTTATAAGATTTAAAACGATTGAATGAATTACGGGTTGGGGGTCGGGTTTGTTCCTAGAACGTTACCTGTGTCGAGGCCCATGAAGTTCTGGTTGACGTTGGCGCAGTTTACGATAACTGTAGGATTGCCAAACACCCAGTCTGGTGCGGTGTAATCTGGCAGGATTTCTCCCCCAACCTTATAGAATACGTCTACAACATCGTCAAGATCAATGTCGCCGTTCTGGTTTACGTCGCCCGATTTTATTCTCAGGGGGTTGGTGTCCGGCAACGCGGTGCCGCCGACATAGTTGAACATGGCAACAACATCATCGAGGTCGGCATACCATGCATAACCCGGTGGTGCAATTGCGTCTAACGTGTAGTTTCCATTAAAGGTCCAAATCTCATAATATCCGTTGATATCTGTTGTGGCAGAACCAGCAACAACATTGCCCGGGTTCGTCAATAAATGAACCGTGAATCCAACCAAAGGGATCGGCGGATTCGGGTCGCTGTTATAGGTTAAAATTCCGCTCACCTTGAACATGAGGTTTACGCCGCCGTTGTGCCAGTTGGCAGGTACGATCACGGCACTCCAGTTGGCCAGTTCGCAGCCGTCGGCGAAACTCACAGGAGCCCCGCAGGCACCGCCACCGCCGTTATAGGTAAAGCGCAGGTCGAGGAACTTGCCGTTGATGTTGGCGGCGCTGGATGCGTTCCAGGCGATCCTGATGAGGTGGTTCGTACCGTCGAGCTTGATGTTGGTGCCCGGCAGGTAGTTCTGACCGTCAATAAAAGTAAGTCTGTTGTAATCGTAGGCGATGACCAGGGTTACGGCTCCCATATTGGTGGGCAGTCCGCTGAAATTAACCGGAACCAGCACATTGGCGCCGACAGTTCCCTGGTTGTATCCGATGGTTGCATTAGGAACAACAACTGCGGGGGTAATCGTGGAATTGGTATAGCCCACCTGCACAGTTCCAACAAGGCCTGCATTGTAGGTGTTGAAGACGCAGCCGTTTCCAAAGCTTACATTTGCGGTGCCGATGCCATTGTACTTGAATTTCAGGGTGAGGAAGGTTCCGTTAACGTTCGGTCCGGCAGGGTTGGTCCAGGCAAGGGTCAGGGTGCCTGATCCCTGGCTCACCACGAGGCCTGATGGTGCGGGGCTCTTGATGCCGAGATAGGACAACCTGGGGGAATCGTAAGGGATGGTCAGGGTAAAGGCCTGTGTTCCGCCGGCAACGCCGGTCGGGAACCCCGAAAGGGTCAGGGGCACTTCGTAATCCTGTCCCTGGAGGGCGGCGGGAACCGATCCCAGCACTGCCGTTGCGGTTGAAGCGGCCAGGGAGACAATCCCCCCGTAATAGGCAACAGGAACATTCGTTACAACCGGGCTTGTGGTGGTAATGATGCAACCGCCGAGGAAATCAACGTTGGTGACCGTACTCCCGATATAGACAAAATTGAGGATGAATTCGTTGGAGGGCCAGTTGATGTTGGTGCCGCCTACATTGGTCCAGGTGATGGTGATCAGGCCGGTGCTGATGTTGGCGTTGTAGTTCAGTCCGGAGGCCAGGGTTCCGACGCCGGTTACACTGATAAAATTCAGTTTGGTCGGATCGTAATGAACCTTCTGGGTGATGGACCCGATTCCGCCGGGCATGCCTGCGTACTTGATCACCACCGGGGCGTTGCCGCCTGTTGAGGCCGTGGTGCCGACCAGGGTTGCTGTTTGGGGAACGACTGCCATGCTAACCGAACCGTTGGTGTAGGTGGGGTAGATCGTTGTAATACCTTGCGTAACCTGGCAGGTTCCCAGGAAATTCAGGGGACTGGTGGTCATGCCGTTGTAGGTGAAATTCATGTCGAATAATTTCCCGGAACCGGCTCCGCCAACCGTCACATAGGGGGACCATGATCCGACTATATTAATGGTATTGCCGGTTACACCAACAACAAAACCTGTGAGAGCAGGTGAAGTAATCCCTGTGAAGGTCATGACGGTCGGGTCGAACTGGATGTTAAAGGTGATCGAACCGATGCCGGTAAACCCCGTTACGTTCAGGGCCACCGGAAAATTCTGCCCGGGGCTTGCGGTAACCGTTGCCAGGGATGCTGTTTGACTAAACGATGCAACTCCGAATAAAACGAGGAAGAGCATCATCAATGTAATTTTTTTTGTCATAAGTCAAAAGTATAAGGTTTATTAATATTTGCTGAATAGTATAGGTTCATCATTTTTTATTCCTTGTTAACTTGATTTGATTAATTTTCCTGATGTTATATAATTTAACTTTTCATTCCTGAACCGGAGATTGTAAAAATAGAGTCCCGGTTGTAGACGGGTGGCATCAAAACAGATGCTGTGAATTCCTGTTGATTGCGGTTCCCTCACGGGATTTGCAATAATCCTGCCGCACAAATCCATGATTTCAATGATCACGCTGCCATTTTCGGGCAGGGTGTATTCAATGTTGGTTAAACTGGTTACAGGGTTTGGCCTGTTTTGCAATAAAAGATCATTTGCACCTGCGAGGTCCCTGACCGAAGCGACCGAGTCGACGGAAAGGGTGACCTGCCCGGTGACCGTGTTGCAACCCTGGTTGTTCAGGCTGCAGAGGTACCTGTATTTATTGAATGCTGGTGGAACATATTTGAGCGTCAGTTGGCTTGATTGTGTTCCGGCGTAGATCTGGTTATCGGAGAGGGATGACCATGTAAGACCATTGTCGCTGCTCACTTTCCAGAGATAGCCCTGGACATTTCCAGCCAGGGTGCTGAAATTGGCAAGCGCCCAGGGTCTGACCATGGTGTCTTTCGGCTGGCGGGTGATTTGCGGAAGACCGGATGCAACGGATCCGTTGAGGAAGCTGACGGTAAGGATCTGGAGCTGGCTGTTGGTGACTTCACAGGAGGATTTGAAAGTAACGGGTGCCATTTCGCCTTTAAATGAAAAACGGATGTCAAAAAGTTTCTTCTGCATGAATTGTGCGGGGGTAATCTTGCTCCATACAATTGCAAGCTGGAACGGGGTGGTGTTGAGCGAATAAACAATACCGCCGAGTTGGGTATCGATGTTGTCGATGGATTTATAGGTAAGACGGGTGCTGTCGAAAGTAATGAAGAGGGTGAGTGAGCCAACATCCGGCAGGTTCGCGCCGGTAACGGGAACAAGCACTTCCGGTGCTGCGCAGGCCTGAACTGAACCGAGGGTCAGTGTCTGGGCCTGCGCAGTCAGGGAAGCAACGAAAAGGCATGAAAGAACCACCACGAAGGTGGTTCTTTTCATTGCATTAAACGATGCCGGAAGTGTAAACATGCTTTATATAATATATTGTATTTGTACTTGGATTAAGTAAGATGGAAAGAAGACAACAAAATTAGTGAAAAGTTGCCTTCTTTCCAAATGGGGTTTACCGTGTGAACAGCATCTTGTTGACCTTCACGTAGGTATCTGTTGCACCGGTGACTTCGATCTTATACAGGTATACGCCCGGGGTAAGACCATTGTCATACGGATTGACAGTTAACGTGTGGGAACCGGCGGCCTCAACTCCGTCAACGAGGATGCGCAGGGTCTTACCATACATGTTGGTAAGTACCAGGCGTACCTTGCCGGATTCGGGCAGCGTGTAGACGATGTTCGTGGTGTTCTTGAACGGGTTCGGATAGTTGAACATGCTGAATTCGTTCAGGCCGTTGGGCGTGACGACGTTGGCGAACTTCAGATCGAAGTTTTCGATCCTGTTGGCTTTCGTATCGGCAAATTCACTGCCCGGGATGAGGGTAAAGATCTGTGTCGGTTGTGAAACAGGTTCTTTAGCATTCATCTTCAGGGAGATAACCGGATCATTGTTCTTTACGGAGAGTGCCTTCGTATCTGACCAGGCGAGCGCGATCTTGCCGTTGTCGATGACGTACTTCATTCCTTCGAGTGAAGTGTTCACGCCTTCGATTTCAAAGCGGGCGGGATCGTATCCCATGAACAGCGTCATGGCACCGAGGTCGGCAGCCGAATTGCTCCGGATGTTGTAGACAAATGATTCGTTCACCGGGATGGTCTGTAAGCCGTCTTCCACTGCAGTGAGGAAGGAAGCTTCCTTGAAGCCAACCGGGATGTAGGAACCGTTGACATCGCCAACGCACAGACCCATGATGTTCTGGGTGAGCAGGGTCGGTGAAACGAGAACGGTCTTGTTTTCAAAGCTCCAGTCACCAGCCGGGTACGAGGTAATCGCACCAACCGTACGCAGTTTGATGTACAAGGCATCCAGACCTGTCCAGGTAAGGCTTGCATTGACATCGGCAAC
>CAIMWF010000072.1 GCA_903845055.1 uncultured Bacteroidales bacterium
ATTCATGCTGAACTATGCACTAACGGTACGTAAAAGATATTAACAATAATAATTAAAAAAGCCCATATTTACTGGGCTTTACGTTACTTATACAGTTTTGGTTATGTGTTCGTTTTGTGGCGGTTACTTTCCGATGCAGAACCTGCTGAAAATCGCCCCTAGAATGTCGTCGCTGGTCACTTCGCCGGTAATCTCGCCCAGGTGATAGAGGGCATTCCGAAGGTCGGGCGAGAGCAGGTCGGTGGAGATGCCTGTGCGGAGCCCCTGCCTGACGGAAAGCACCGATCCGAGGGCCCGCTGCAGTGCTTCATGATGGCGTGAGTTTGAAACAATGGTGCGGTCGGTAACGTTGGTGTCTTCTACCACCTTCACCAGGTGTTCGGCAATGAGGTGGATGTTCTCGCGGCGCTTGCCCGATACAAACACCGTGTCGAACGCCACGAAATCCTTAAACCCCTTCGGGAGGCTCTTCAGTTTGTCCATTTTATTCCCGACCAGGATCATGGTCCTGGCGTTTTCGGCCGTGTAATCCCTGAACTCGGCGATGGACTCCGTTACATCCGCGAAGGACTGCACCGTGGCATCAAACACGTACAGGATGATGCTGGCTTCACCGATCTTTTCCCAGGTGCGCCCGATGCCGATGGTCTCGATCTGGTCCACGGCTGCGCGCAAACCGGCGGTATCGATGAACCTGAAACTGTACCCCCCGATGATGATGGTATCCTCGATGGCGTCACGGGTGGTACCGGGGATCTCCGAAACAATGGCCCTCTCTTCATTCAGCAGCGCATTCAGCAGGGTCGACTTGCCCACATTCGGCTTGCCGATGATGGCCACCGGGATGCCGCTCCTGATCACATTGCCAAGGCTGAAGGAACCGATCAATGATGATATTTCGGTCTCAATTTCATCAAGCAGGGTGTGGAAACCGCTTCGGTCGGCAAAGATCATATGCTCCTCGCTGAAGTCAAGTTCCAGTTCGATCAGCGCGGTGAAGCCGATGAGCGCTTCGCGCAGGTGGTGTATCTTTTTCGAAAACCCGCCCCGCATCTGGCTGATCGCCAGGTCGTGGGAGGCGGAGGAATGGGCGGCGATGAGGTCGGCAACCGCCTCGGCCTGCGAAAGATCGAATTTACGGTTCATGAAGGCCCGCAGGGTGAATTCACCAGGCCCTGCCATCCTGAGGCCATGCGAAACCAGCATTTCAAGAACCTTTTGCTGGATGTAAACCGACCCGTGACACGAAATTTCAACCACATCCTCGCCGGTGTATGAATGAGGGTTCCTGAAAATGCTCACGAGCACTTCGTCGATAATGCCGGTTCCGCCGTCCAGAGTGCCAAGATGGATGGTGTGCGACTTTGCCGTGGTGATCTCCAGGTTCTTTTCCGCAGGGTTGAATATCCTGCCGGTGACCTCCAGGGCTGCGGGCCCCGACAGCCTGATGACCGCGATGGCTCCCAGGCCGGGGGCGGTCGAAAGTGCGCAAATGGTATCGTTCAGGTGGAATATGCTCATGGTCTTTTATTTACCGGTTTTCATTGCAGTCACCAAAGATACGGGTTTACGGAACACTCAGCGGAATTGCTCCCCGCAGGTTTGCCCCTGAACAAATTTATCAAGAAAAACTTTTCTTTTTTTCAAATCGGAGTAACTTTGGGAACTCAAAGCTCAGAATTCAAAGATCAAAACTGAATTCAAAATGCAAAACAGGTGTACTGCACGACCTGGTTGTTAATGCGGGGCACTCCTCGTTTTTCCCCGAAATTTTTAATTTTTAATTTTTAATTAATTATGAGTATTCTGGTTAACAAGGATTCACGGGTAATTGTCCAGGGCATCACGGGCCATGAAGGTTCTTTCCACACGGGTCAGATGATCGAATACGGTACCAACATCGTCGGGGGGGTCACCCCGGGCAAAGGGGGGATGATGCATCTCGACCGGCCGGTGTTCAACACGGTATCCGATGCTGTCATGGCCACCGGGGCAAACGTTTCAATCATTTTCGTGCCGCCCCCGCTGGCGGCCGACGCCATCCTTGAAGCAGCCGACGCAGGCATCGACCTGATCGTCTGCATCACCGAGGGAATCCCTGTCAAGGACATGATCACAGTGAAGGAATACCTGCGCTGCCACGGCGTGCGCATGATCGGTCCCAATTGTCCGGGGATCATCACACCGCCCGCCACCAAGATCGGAATCATGCCCGGGTTCATCCACCGCCCGGGAACCATCGGGATTGTTTCCCGCTCGGGGACCTTGTCGTATGAAGCCGTTGACCAGATCACCAAGGCAGGCCTGGGCCAGTCGACCATGATCGGCGTGGGGGGCGACCCAATCCCCGGCACGACCATTGCAGAAGCGGTCCAGATGTTCATGGCCGATCCCGAAACCGAGGGGATCATCATGATCGGGGAGATCGGCGGCAACATGGAAACCGACGCCGGGTACTGGATCCAGCAGCACGGGACCAAGCCGGTGGTAAGTTTCATCGCGGGCGCTACGGCCCCGACAGGGCGCACCATGGGTCACGCGGGTGCCATAGTGGGTGGAAAATCAGATACGGCAGAGGCTAAAAAAGCGATCCTGCGCCAATGCGGCATCACTGTTGTCGATTCACCGGCCGACCTGGGCGCGGCGATGGTGAAAGCGCTTGGAAGGTAGCGAGGTAGTGAGGTAGCGAGGGAGCGAAAATCAGTTCTTTTTTACGTATTCGTATGCACCGAGGTCAGGATCCTGGCCGCGGGTTACACCATTGATATCATATGGAATGCTGATGGATATGGCCGCCGATCCTTTGTGAATGGCAGGGGAGATGCTGTCGATGCGGTAGTCGTACTTGGAAACATCAACAAAACCAGGGTCCTTGTTCACGATGCAATGGACATACCCCGATGCGTTGCCGGCAGGGTGGAGCGTTTTAAGCAGGGCATGATCGAAGGTGAAATTGAAAGGGGCGGTGGCTACCGAATCGAGCATGATCTCCTCATCTTCCGCGCCGAACAGGATCACATTCCCGAAATAGGCATTGGTAAGTGCATTGGGCTTCTTGTTCCCGAGGGTATCCTGTGTAAAATTGGTGAGACCTATGGAGGGTACGTGCCTGACGGAGGCGTACCAATAGTTGGCCACCGTGAGCTGCCTGAAATCATACGTACCGCCATATTCAACATAGACTGCGTAACCGCCGCAATCGCCGATCACGCAATTCTCCGACCTGATGTTGCTTCCATATGCAAAAATGCCGATAGAGGTCATGTTGCGGATGATGCAGTCGTTAAGCAGCAGCAGCGGTGCTCCCTGGCTTCCGAGGGAGTCGGCCGAAAGCCCGAAGGTTCCGTTTTTAATCACGGCATAGGTAATTTCATGATCGCGGCTGCCCTGGTCGAGGTAGATGCCGCCCCACTGGCCAGGAAGGTCCTTGTAAAAGGGATCGAGCCGGTCGCCCTGGAACCTGACAGGTTGTCCAAGCACCCCATGGACCTTCAGGGTTGAATGAAAAGATATGGACAGCCATGCGTCCTTGTGAAAGTAAACCCGGGTTCCCGGGAGGATGGTCAGGGTGGCATTCGTATCAATCCTGAGAAAACCATAAATGACATGGGCACGCAGGCTGTCCCACACAAAGTTCCCCTTCAGGGTCGCATTGCGGTAAAAAATGGCGTTCCTGCCCCAGGCCACGAGCTTAACATTCTGGTAGGTGCCATTGGTGGTAAATTCAATGGAATCGCTGACAACGAAAGGAATATCGGATTTGTTCGGGTCGATGGTCACCTTAACGAAGATGAAAAGGCTGTCGCCGCCTGCAATTTCAATATCAGAAGCAGTGAGGGTGGGATTGCCGTTCACATTGATGCGGTAACTCGAATTCCCCCCGCCGGCAAGCCGGATGGAAGCGACGCTCACCTTATTCTTATTCGGGTTGTGTACGATCAGACGCCGGGTGACCGAACCTATGGTTGGGAAGACCGTATCGAAAAAGACGGTATCCACCGAAAAGGAGAGTTTTAATCCGGCGGTGCTGTCGATCTTGTCGGTTTTGTGGCAGGCAAGGGTTGACAGGATGAAAAAACCAAAAACAACAGGATAAAACAGGAACCGGGAAAATCGCATTATAGCAGGAGTTTAGCGCGTCAAAATTAAGGAATAATTAAGTTTTATTGAGAGTAACGTTAAAAAGAAGGATTATTGTAACTTTGCAAATTGTTTTTTTAATCCTATATTTGGACAATGAGTCCACCCCGGATCGAAATAAAAACCTGATCATCGTATTGGCAAAAAGGCGCAAACTACACCGGTTCACTCTGAATTTCACTGCCTCCCCGCGTCGTGCCTGTAACATAAAATCCGGGTGGAATCAATGTTGTCATGAAAATCAACCGCAATGAGTTACATCAATTTTGATAAGAATCAGCTGGTCAACCTGGAATATTCTTTAAACCGCGAACTGTTAAGGTCGAACAGGGCGGGGTCGTATGCCAACTCAACCATTATCAACTGCAACACCCGCAAATATCACGGGATGCTGGTAACGTCGCAGCCGGGCATCGATCATGAGAACCATGTGCTGCTCTCCTCGCTGGATGAGACGGTGATCCAGATGGACGCGGATTTCAACCTCGGAATCCATAAATATCCAGGTGGCAAATACAATCCGAAGGGTCACAAATACATCCGTGATTTTGTCACAGAACCCTATCCCAAGATGACCTACCGGGTGGGCGGCGTCATCCTTACCAAAGAGATGGTCTTTACCACGCGCGAGGACCGGATGATCATCAAGTATACCCTGGTGGAGGCCCATTCGCCCACGAAACTCAGGTTCAAACCATTCCTGGCCTTCCGAAACATCCATGCACTGAGCAAGGAAAACATTTTTGCAGATAAAAAATACGAAGCGGTCGACCAGGGAATCAGGGTAAGAATGTACCAGGGATACACCGACCTGTATATGCAGCTCTCCCGGCCCAACGAATATACCCACGTTCCCGACTGGTACTACAATATTGAATACCAGGAGGAGATGGAGCGCGGCTTTGAATATCAGGAAGACCTGTATGTCCCCGGTTTTTTTGAGGTTGAGATTAAAACCGGCGAAAGCATCTATTTCGCTGCAGGTACCAGGGAACTGAATCCCGCATCGATGAAGCGGACCTTCGACGCCGAGCTTGAAAAACGCATCCCGCGGAATAATTTCGCCAATTGCCTTACCAATGCCGCGCAGCAGTTCGTGGTTAAAAAAGGGAGGGGAACCGAAGTGATCGCCGGCTTTCCATGGTTTGGCCGCTGCGGCCGCAGCACCTTTGTTTCTCTCCCGGGCCTGACCCTTGTGAACGGGGACTTTTCCACCTGCAGGAACATCATCGATACGCTTGTGTCCGAAATGAAAGGACCGCTTTTTCCCAACTACGGCACCGGGAGCAAAACAAGCTACAACTCATCCGACGCTTCGCTCTGGTTTTTCTGGGCCCTTCAGCAATATGCCGCCTTTACGGGCGAAGATGCCGAAATCTGGCCGGCCTACGGGAAAAAGATGAAACTTATCCTGGAAGCTTACCGCGAAGGGACTGAATTCAACATCCACATGGATACCGACGGGCTGATCTATGCCGGGGTTCACGGGATCGCACTCACCTGGATGGATGCCATCGCCCACGGGAAACCGGTGACCCCAAGGATCGGCAAAACGGTTGAAGTGAACGCCCTCTGGTACAATGCTGTCAAATTCAGCATGGGCATGGCGGAACTAGCCGGTGACACCACATTCTGCAAGGAATGGGAGGAGATTTCCTGCCAGATACCGGGCTCTTTCTATGAGACCTTCTGGAGCCCGGAAAAGAGGTACCTGGCCGATTATGTCGACGGAACTTATAAGGACTGGGCGGTAAGGCCCAACATGGTGATCGCCACTTCGCTGCCTTTCTGCCCGGTGCGCGAAGAGATCAGGAAAGAGGTCCTGAGCCGCGTGAAACAGGAATTGTTAACGCCACGGGGGTTGCGTACCCTTACGCCGAAAAGCCCGGTATACAAGGGTTCCTATTTCGGCGACCCGGATACGCGCGATTCGGCCTATCACCAGGGAACGGTTACGCCATGGCTCCTTGGACATTTCGTCGAGGGCTACCTCCGGATCCACGGAAAAAGCGGGATGTCGCTGATCAAATCGCTCTACGAGGGCTTTGAACCGGTGATGACGGAACACGGAATCGGAACCATCTCCGAATTGTACGACGGCGATCCGCCCCATACCGGCAGGGGAGCCATCTCACAGGCCTGGTCGGTTGCGGAACTGCTCAGGATCCATTACCTTATTAAACAGAATGAATAATGCAACCGGGCTTTATCCCGCCAACATCGCCCTGGCCGGTTCCCATGGAGATCACGGGAGCAAACCAGGAATCGTAAATCGTAAATCGTAAATCAAAAATAAAAATGCGTGTCTTAATGTTTGGTTGGGAATTCCCTCCGCATATCACCGGCGGACTGGGTACAGCCTGTTTCGGTTTGACCAAAGGCCTTGTTAAACACGGCGTTGAGGTAATCTTCGTAGTTCCCAAAGCTTTTGGAGATGAAACCAAGGAGGGTTTTCGGCTGGTCAACGCCAGTGATGTCGTTCTTGATTTCACCAAAACCGAGACCCGTGAATACTGGGACAATATCCAGTTCATGGAGATTGGGTCGAACCTGGTGCCATACCTCGACCCGGAAGAGTTTGAACGGGTGGTTACCTCGGAGCAGCTGACCGGAAAGGATGAACAACATTCGGTATTTTCGAAGCAATATACCTTTTCAGGCAAATATGGTCCGAACCTCATGGAAGAGGTTTCACGCTATGCACTGGTAGCTTCGTCCATCGCGGCGAACAATACCTTCGATGTCATTCACGCCCACGACTGGCTCACCTATCCTGCCGGGATTACGGCCAAGAAGCTGACCGGCAAACCGCTGGTGGTGCATGTACATGCCACCGAGTTCGACCGGTCGGGCGAAAATGTAAACCAGCCGGTCTACGATATCGAACGGCAGGGGATGACCGAAGCCGACCTGGTGATCACCGTGAGCAACCTGACCCGCCAGATCGTCATCGAGCGATACGGGATCCCGGCTGAGAAGGTCATCACCGTGCACAATGCCGTTGAACCTGTCGAACGACCTGACAGGGAAGAGGTTACCAAGCATGTCAAGGAGAAGGTTGTTACTTTCCTCGGACGGGTTACCTACCAGAAAGGTCCCGATTATTTTGTCGAGGCGGCCTACAAGGTGCTGAAGCGTGATTCAAACGTCCGCTTTGTGATGGCCGGCTCGGGCGACCTCCTGAACCGCATGATCCGCAGGGTGGCGCAACTGAAAATCGCCACAAAATTCCATTTTACCGGGTTCCTTGCCGGACCTGAAGTGGATACCATGTTTGCCATGAGCGATGTCTACGTGATGCCGTCGGTGTCGGAACCCTTCGGGATCTCGCCGCTGGAGGCCATGCGCTCGAACGTGCCGGTGGTTATATCAAAACAATCGGGCGTGGCTGAAGTGCTCCAGCATGCACTCAAGGTCGACTTCTGGGATATCGACGCGCTGGCTGATGCCATTTACGGTATCCTCCATTACGAGGGACTCAGTAAGATGTTCATCCGCTACGGGAAGTCGGAAGTCGACAACCTCATCTGGGAAAATGCTGCCATTAATGTAATTGAAGTGTATAATCAAGCTGTTTTATAATTGATCATATGAGATCCATCTGCCTTTATTTCCAGGTCCATCAGCCGTTTCGACTGCGTACCTACCGGTTTTTCAATATCGGACAAGATCATCACTATTATGATGACTACCAGAACCGTCATATCATCCGGAGGGTTTCCGAGAAATCGTATCTCCCGGCCAACAACCTGATGCTTGACCTGATCAGGGAATTCGGTACTGCCTTCAGGGTGAGCTATTCGATTTCGGGCACGGCCCTGGAACAATTGCAAACCCATGTCCCTGAGGTGATAGCGAGTTTTAAGAAACTGGCCGACACCGGCCAGGTGGAATTCCTTGCCGAAACTTATTCGCATTCGCTTGCCTGCCTTGGCAACAAGGATGAATTTGTTCGCCAGGTAGCGATGCACGCGGCTAAGGTGGAAGAATTGTTCGGCAAAAAACCGACGACTTTCAGGAATACCGAACTGATCTATTCCGACAAAATAGGGGAGATGGTTGCCGACATGGGTTATCATACCATGCTCACAGAGGGCGCAAAACACATCCTCGGATGGAAAAGTCCCAATTACATGTACTGCAACCGGATCAATCCGAAACTCAAGGTTTTGCTGCGTAATTTCAGGCTTAGCGACGACCTCACCTTCAGGTTTTCGAACCAGGACTGGTCGGAATGGCCCCTGACGACCGAGAAATTCGTGGACTGGCTCAACAAGGTCGACAAGAACGAAGAGGTGGTCAACCTTTTCCTCGATTATGAAACCATTGGCGAACACCAGTGGAAGGAGACCGGGATCTTCGATTTCTTCAGGGCCCTGCCCGAAACGGTATTCTCTAAATCCGATTTCTCCTTCAAAACCCCCGAAGATCTTTACCATGAATTGCAACCGGTGGCTGCCCTTTCGGTGTTGCACCCCATATCGTGGGCCGACGAAGAGCGCGACCTGACCGCCTGGCTTGGCAATGAACTGCAGGACGAGGCTTTCGCTAAGCTCTATTCCTATGAACCAAAGATGAGGAAGTGTACCAGCGCCGCCCTGCAAAAAGACTGGCAATACCTGCAAACCAGCAACCATTTTTATTATATGTGCACGAAATGGTTCTCGGCAGGGGAGGTTCACAAATATTTCAACCCTTATGGATCGCCCTATGAGGCGTTCATCAATTACATGAACGTGCTGTCCGATTTCATGATCAGGGTCGATGAAGACGCCCTGGCCATGGAGACCGTCCTGGAAAAAGCAGATCTGGCAACGGATAAGGAAACAGCCCTGGCCCGGCCTGTAAAAACTCCGAAAATAAAAGCCACTAAAGTTGGGGCGAAGACTAAAACCGTGACGGTGGTGAAGGAGGAGGTTGCAAAAGCCAAAGTCGCTACTGCCAGGCCCGCTGCCAAAAAGGCAAAGAGTAGCCCGAAACAGGTCCCGTCCACCGAAAAAAAACCGAAAAAGAATTCTAAGTAACTGTCATGATGAAGGATAAATTGCTTGTAACCCCCGATTACCTGTTTGAAACCAGTTGGGAAGTATGCAACAAGATTAGCGGAATTCATACCGCCATCGCCACAAAAGCCCGGATCCTTGCCGAGGAGTTCAAGGACAATTACATACTCATCGGTCCTGACGTGTGGAAGGAGACCCACAAGAATCCTGAATTTATTGAAGACAAGTTTCTCTATAAATCCTGGCGCGAAATCGCTGAAGATTCAGGCTTGCGCCTGAGGGTCGGACGCTGGAACATTCCTGGGAAACCGGTCGTCGTGCTGGTAGATTTCACCTCCTATTTTACCGAGAAGGATAAAATCTTCGCCCATTTCTGGGAACATTACAAGCTTGACTCACTTTCGGGCGACTGGGATTACGTAGAACCTGCTTTTTTCGGCTATGCTGCCGGGATGATCATTGAAAGTTTTTATAACTGCAACCTGTCGCACCACGACAAAATCATCGCCCAATTCCACGAATGGAAGACCGGTACCGGGATCCTATACCTGAAGGAGATGGTGCCCCAGGTAGGTACCGTATTCACATCCCATGGAACAGTGCTTGGCCGGACGATTGCAACCCACGGGCTCCCTTTGTACAGTAACCTCGAAAATTACAACAGCGAGGCAATCGCGCGTCAATTCGGCGTACTGGCAAAGTTTTCCCTTGAAAAATTATCGGCAAACGAAGCTGATTTTTTTACAACCCCCAGCGAGATCACCAACAACGAATGTCGTCATTTCCTCGAAAAAGAGGCCGACCTGATTACACCCAACGGTTTCGACGACTCGTGGGTACCCCCCAACGAGGAATTTTCCGAAAAACGCAGCACTTCACGCAGGAAGCTTCTGGAGGTTGCCGGGGCACTCACCGGGCAGCAGTTCGCCGCCGACAGCATCCTGGTGCTGAACAGCAGCAGGTATGAAATCAGGAACAAGGGAATCGAGATTTTCATTGATGCGTTGGGTACGCTGAACAGCCAGTCGAAAGCGCCCCAGACTCTTATCGCATTTATCGCAGTGTCTTCCGGGCTGAACGGCCCGCGTATCGACCTGCTTGACCGGATGCATACGGGAGACATTGGCCAACCAAGACCTGAAGAATACACCACCCACGTCGTAGCCGATCCTGACAATGACCTGATCCTGAGCAGGATCAAGGCAAACGCGCTGATGAACCGCCCCGAGGACAAGGTGAAGGTGATTTATGTTCCCACTTACCTGAACGGCGAGGACGGGATTTTCAACCTGACCTACTATGACCTGCTCATCGGTTTTGACGGCACTGTCTATCCCTCGTATTATGAACCCTGGGGCTATTCAGCCCTTGAAAGCGTTTCATACCACATTCCTACCATCACGACGTCGGTGACCGGGTTCGGCCAATGGATCAGGACTCTCTTCCCGAACATTAAAGATTGCACCACGGTCATCGAACGGAACGACGACAATGACCAGGAGGTGGTTGACAACATTGTAAAACACATCCAGAACTGCATCTCCAAGACCGAGAAGGAGATCATCAAGATCAGGATCAAGGCCTACGAAATTTCAAGGTCGGTACTTTGGAAAAATCTCATAGGCAATTACCGGGAGGCCTATTCCGATGCACTTGCCGGGACCGCAGGCAGGGCGGAGCAGTATGCGGGTAAACAGCCGCAATTACTGGCTTCGTCGCCGAAGAGTTTTGTCGAAGTTAAGCCCGAGTGGCGGAAAGTACTGATCCAGCAGCGCGTTCCCGAAAACCTTGCCAGTCTCGACCGCCTGGCCAAGAACCTCTGGTGGTCCTGGAATTACGAAGGTTCCGAATTGTTTGAAATGATCAACAAGGAGCGGTGGTACGAATTGAAATTCAACCCCATAGCCCTCATCGAATCGCTGTCGTTCAAAGAGTTGCAGAACCTGAGCGTCAATGAGAAATTTATCGCGAAGCTCGAAAAGGTGACCGCCGAATTCAATTCCTACATGGCAAAAGCTTCCGAGAAACCACAAGAACTGGTGGCCTATTTCAGCATGGAATATGGCCTTCATGATACCGTCAAGATTTTTTCGGGCGGACTGGGCATGCTTGCCGGCGACTATCTCAAGGAGGCCAGCGATTCAAACTACAACATCGTAGGGGTAGGTCTGCTCTACCGGTATGGATACTTTACCCAGAGCCTCTCGATCTTCGGCGACCAGGTTGCCATCTATACCCCCCAGAAGTTCACCCACATGCCCCTCATCCCGGTCCGCGACGAACAGGGAAACTGGATCAAGACTTCGTTCGCACTGCCAGGACGCACCATGTATGCCAAGATCTGGCGTTGTGATGTGGGACGGGTTCCACTGTACCTGATGGATACCGATATCGAGGAAAATGCAGAGTCAGACCGCAGCATCACCTACCAGCTTTACGGGGGTGACAATGAGAACCGCCTGCGCCAGGAACTGCTCCTGGGGATCGGTGGCATCCGCATGCTCGATGCCATCGGCATCAACCCGAATGTATACCACAGCAACGAAGGACATTCGGCCTTCATCGGTCTCGAACGGCTCAGGAAGTTCATCCAGAACGAGAAACTGACCTTTCAGCAGGCGATGGAGATGGTTCGCTGTTCAACGCTGTTTACCACCCATACGCCTGTGCCGGCCGGCCACGATACCTTCCCCGAGGACCTGTTACGACGCTACCTGTCGCATTATCCCGATCACCTGAACCAGAAGTGGGAACAGTTCATGAACCTCGGCAGAATGGTCGAAAATGACGCCAATGAGAAATTCTCCATGAGCGTGCTTGCAGCCAAACTTTCACAGGAGATCAACGGGGTGAGCAAGATCCACGGAAGGGTCACGCGGGAGATGTTTGTCAAATTATACCACGGCTATTACCCCGGGGAACTGCATATCGGCTATGTTACCAACGGCGTGCACCTGCCCACATGGACTGCCAAATCGTGGCAACAGCTGTATGCCAAGGAATTCGGTAACGGTTTTTTTGAGGACCAGTCAAACCCGTCTTACTGGAAGAATATCCACAAGGTTGACGATGAAACGATCTGGAACACCAAGCTGAAACAAAAGGGGCAGATGAATGAATTCCTTTTAAGTCATCTTTACGACGACATGACCCGTCGTCACGAAAATCCCAAACTGATCTTCAAGATCCGTGAACTGGTCAACCCCAAGGCCCTTACCATCGGTTTTGCCAGGCGTTTTGCCACCTATAAAAGGGCACACCTGCTGTTCAGCAACCTCGACCGGTTGTCGAGGATCGTAAACAACAAGGAAAAACCGGTTCAGTTCATGTTTGCCGGCAAGGCGCACCCGAACGATAAAGCCGGTCAGGATCTCATCAAGCGCATATACGAGATTTCGCACATTCCCGAATTTGTCGGTAAGATCTTCTTTTTCGAAAACTACGATATGGAGGTGGCCAAATACCTCATCAAAGGGGTCGATATCTGGCTCAACACGCCGACACGTCCCCTGGAGGCTTCCGGCACCAGTGGTGAAAAGGCGGTGATGAACGGCGTGGTGAATTTCAGCGTACTCGACGGATGGTGGGCCGAAGGCTACCGTCCCAACGCCGGCTGGGCCCTCAAGGAAGAGGCGACCTACGACAATCACCAGTTCCAGGATGAACTGGATGCCGAAACCATCTATTCGATCCTGGAAGAGGAGATCATCCCCATCTATTACGACGTCAACGCACAGAAAATCCCGGAAAAATGGGTCTCCTACATCAAGAACACCATTTCCGAAATTGCGCCGCACTTTACCATGAAACGCCAGCTGGATGACTACATCCGCCAGTATTACAATCCTTTGTTCAAGCGCACCCGGCTGATGTCGGCCAAAAATTATGAAATGGCCCGGCATGTGGCCAACTGGAAACGGAAAGTCGCCCGTGGATGGGAGAGCATTGAGGTGATCGCGGTCAATATCCCCGATTCAAACCAGAAACCATTGTCGCTCGGCGAATCGTTCAAGGCAGAGATCATTCTCGACCTGAATGAACTTGCCGGGACCGACATCGGGATTGAAGTACTCTTCGGTAAAAAAATAAACGATGAGGTGAAGGAACCGAGTTTCATCGAGGAGATGTCGCTTCTGAAGACTGAAAATAACATCGCGACCTTTACCTGCGACATTCCCATCAACCAGGCGGGTGTTCACGATTTTGCCTTCAGGCTTTTCCCGAAGAACCCGTTGCTTCCGCACCGCCAGGATTTCAACCTGGTTACCTGGATTTAGGCGAATCTGATCATCCGGGGATTTGCCCGGGTGAAAATAAATGGCCCAGTACCTGCGTTATCTGCATTCGCATGATGGAATCCCGGGTGTGCCATTTCTGTGATATTTCTATCTTTGCTAAAAAATTAAATACGACCTATGAAATTGCTTGAAGGAAAAACAGCCCTGATAACCGGCGCAAACCGGGGGATCGGGAAATCAATCGCCTTAAAATTTGCCGAACATGGCGCCAATGTCGCCTTTTCAGATATCCAGTACAACGACGATTCAAAACAACTCGAGCAGGAACTTGCCACATTCGGTGTGAAGGCAAAGGGGTATGCTTCCGACGCGAGTTCCTTTACCGACGGCGAGAGCCTGATCACAAGTATCCTGGAAGATTTCGAAACCATCGATATCCTGGTCAACAATGCAGGCATCACACGCGACAACCTGCTGCTGCGGATGTCCGAATCTGACTGGGACCGGGTGATCAACGTAAATCTCAAGTCGGTCTTTAACCTTACCAAGGCCATCCAGCGTGTCATGATCAAGCAGCGCTTCGGCTCCATTATCAACATGAGCTCGGTGGTGGGGATTGAAGGCAACAGCGGTCAGTCAAACTATTCCGCCTCCAAAGCTGGCATCATCGGGTTTACCAAATCGATCGCCCAGGAACTCGGCTCCAGGAACGTACGCTGCAATGCAATCGCCCCTGGTTACATCGAAACCGAGATGACGGCCAAACTGCCCCAGGAATTCCGCGACAAATGGATCCAGGATATCCCCATGAAACGTGCCGGTACCCCGGATGATGTGGCGAACCTTGCACTTTTCCTGGCCTCCGACCTCAGTTCATATATCAACGGGCAAGCCATTCCCGTTTGCGGAGGATTGCATACCTGATGATTACCGAATACCCTTCCGGACTGGTCATTTTATGTCTCCTGCTGGGGGCAGCCTATTCGCTTTTCCTCTATTTTCACGACATCCGCCGGGGCATGAGGCCGGTGGTCATTTGGAGCATGACCGCCCTTCGGTTTTTCTCCGTCACCATCATTGCCTTCCTGATCCTCTCACCGATGATCAAACGGACGGAAAAGCGCGTGGAAAAACCCCTGATCGTCATCGGTATCGATAATTCCGGATCCATGGTGCTTACAGCCGATTCAGGTTATTACCGGTCAAAATTCCCAGTGGAAATCCAGTCGCTTGCCAGTGAACTCGGACAGAAATGCGAGGTAAAGCTTTACTCCTTCAGCGAGCGGCTCAAACCCGGATTCACGGGTGATTTCAAAGGGACAAAAACCGATATTTCCTCCTTTTTCACGGAGGTCAATACCAGGTATGCCAACCGGAATGCCGCGGCTGTCATCCTGGTCTCCGACGGCATTTACAACGAAGGGACCGACCCGTGGTACGCCGCGCAAAAAATTACATTTCCCGTGTATACCATTGCGCTGGGGGATACCACCGTGAAAAAGGATGTCTTCATCCGGAAGATCACCGTGAACAAAACCGCCTATAAAGGAGATAAATTCCCGGTCGAGGTGCTCGTGGAGATGGACAAATGCAATGGTTCAACAACGAAATTAACGGTATCAAAAGGAACCCAGCTGCTTGATTCGAAAGAGATCAGGGTGAACGGCGACCGTTCCGTGCAGAAAGCAACCTTCATCCTCGAGGCAAAAGAATCCGGGATGACCCGTTATACGCTGCGCCTCAGCGAGGTAAAAGGGGAGGGAAGCATGCAGAACAACCAGTCGGGGTTTATCGTCGAGGTACTCGACGTCAGGCAGAAGATCGCCCTGGTTACCACTTCACCCCATCCCGATGTCACAGCGATCAGGAAAGCACTGGAAGGCTCCTCTCATTTTGAAGTTGAGCAGATGGGGGCTGATGAGTTGCCCCGCACCTTTGAAAAATACGACCTGGTCATCCTGAACCAGTTGCCCTCCATTACTTCGGTTACCGACTTCACAGCATTGCAGAAATCGAAGGTTTCGTTATTGTACATCCTTGGCACCCAAACCGACGTGAATGCGTTCAACCGCATGCAGACAGGCCTGATCATCAACGCCTCCAAAAATGCGTTTACCGAATCGCAGCCCGCCATCAATCCCGATTTTTCATTGTTTACGATGGATAACAGGGATGCAGCCGACTTTAAAGAGTTTCCGCCACTGCAGTCACCTTTCGGTCTCTACCAGGCAAGCCCGATGACGGAGGTTTTCTGTTACCAGAAGATCGGGAATATCGCTACCCGCACGCCGCTGATCCTCTTCCCGCGGGTCATGGACAGGAAAATCGGCATCATCGCCGGCGAAAATATCTGGCGATGGAGAATCGCCGATTTCATCAAACAGGCCAACCATGAGAGCTTTGACGTGTGGATGGATAAGGTGGCACAGTACCTGTCGACCAGGGAGGATAAAAGTTTTTTCAGGATACAGGTAAAGAACCGGATCTTTGAAAATGAACCGCTTGAATTTGAGGCACAGCTCTTTAACGCCTCGTACGAAATGATCAATCAGCCGGATGTAAACCTGACCCTCACCGACAAAGACCAAAAAAGCTATCCATACCTATTCAGCAAGACTCAAAAATCCTATTACCTCAATGCAGGCATGTTCCCCGAAGGAGAATACAGCTACACTGCAACCGTTAAATCGGGCAATAGTCTTTACCAGAAAACTGGGAAACTTTATATAGAACCGGTGAATATCGAGAATTCAAACCTGGTGGCCGATCACAACCTCCTTTTCAGGATCGCCTCGGCGCATGAGGGGGAGATGGTGTTCAAAGACAACATCCGGTCGCTGGCGGCAAAAATCCTAGCGCGACAGGATATTCATTCGGTGTCCGTTTTCCAGAAGAGGATGTCCGATCTCATCGGAACCCCCTGGTTGTTTGCACTGATCATCCTCCTGCTTACAGCCGAATGGGTGCTCCGCAAGCGCGAGGGATTATAGTCTGTATCCCCTTTTACAGATCCCTTGTCAGCAATACAATATAAACTGTTGCTATAAACAAGATGGCATAAATCAAAGGATATAAACATATTGACATTGAAACTGAATCCTGCAGGGTCAATCCCATCACCTGTTTTAAAACCGGTATGGCCGGGTATTCGGTAACCCTCAGGATCGAGTTGACAGGCAGGTACGGCGAAATGCCGTTTTTATGAACAATCGGACTTTTCAGGAAATAAAAGACAATGGGTTCGACGATAAAAACGTAGAGGGTGAACAATGCGATGGAGAGCCCTGTATTCCGGAGCATGAAGGCAAAAAAGAGGGCCAGCACCTGGAAACAGAGGATCGTGATGAAAAAACCAACGATGAATGACGATTTCTGGAGGATGAGCTGAAGCGTGATCCCCGAAGTATGGGAAATCCCGATGATGAAGGTAACCAGTCCAAGCAGAAAGGTCAGGATTACTGAAATCACCAGGATGAGCAGCAGTTTTGAAAGAAGGAACTCGGCCTTGCTCATGCCGTTGATCATGTTTTGCCGGATGGTTTTAAAGGAATATTCGTTCGTGATCAGGATGATGATCACAATGGCAGGAAAGATCAGCACGTAACGGATGGTGGCGAAAAAAGATATGTTCTGCCACACCCATGGAAAAAAATAGATGGCGACATGTGGAAAGGGGATCGGCGAGTGCTTGTTCATGTTATCAACCATGTTGTTGACCATAAATTCGGCCATCATGAGCCCTGCGGCCAGGAATACAAAATAGAGGCCGATCAGTATCCAGAAAATCCGGTAGGTCCGGATTTTTTTAAATTCGATCTTCAATAGCTTTATCATGCGTTGTCGCGTAAAAGTTCGAGGAAATGTTGTTCAAGGCTGCGTTTGCGCTCTGCCAGGTGGGTAAGGATCACCCCCTGTGCGAAAAGAAACCGGTTCAGTTCGCCTGGGTTTACCTCACTGTTGAAATAAACCAGGATTTTCTCCCCGGCCACAGTCGCCGACCGGTAACCGGGAAAGGCTTTGATCGATTCGCTGAGTGCAGCAGGATTTTCGGCCGACAGTTCGTAGGAATCGGAAATCGCCAGGACTTCGCTGACTTCGCCGTCGAACAGTTTTTTCCCTTTGCTCAGCACAGCCACGTGGGTGCATACCTTCTGAATTTCGTCGAGCAGGTGAGAGGCAATGATGATGGTGATGCCCTGCTGCGCGATGAGCAGGATCAGTTCCCTGATGTGCGCGATGCCCTGTGGGTCGAGTCCGTTGGTCGGTTCGTCGAGGATGAGGATGTCGGGATTGCCAAGCAGGGCGGAGGCGACGGCCAGGCGCTGCTTCATCCCGAAGGAGAAGGTCCTGAACCGTGAATTTCTCCGTTCATAGAGTCCCGTGAGGTTTAAAACGCGCCCGATGTCATCGTAGCCGAGATCCTTGATGTCGGCCACGATTTTCAGGTTATTCACCGGGCTGAGATAGGGAAAAAAGTTCGGGCTTTCGATTACACTACCGATCCGTTTCCTGCTGGCCTTTGAAGGTGGCTGCCCGAACCATTGAAAGTCGCCCGATCCGGGCCTGATGAGCTCGAGGATTACGCTGAGGGTGGTGGTTTTCCCGCTGCCGTTGGGTCCCAGCAACCCGAATACCTGGCCTTTCATGACTTCGAGGTTGAGGTCATCGACCGCCTGGATCTTCCCATAGCGTTTCGAAATGTTGCGGATGGAGAGTACGGTTTCCAATTTATGAAGAATAAAGGGTGAGAAACAATAAATCTTAGACGCTGGCAGGACCGGGTTGTTACAAATACAGAAACTATGCAAACAGCCTTTTAACGTATAGATTTAATCCGCGGGTTATTTTCCCTGGATGTTCAATGGTACATCAGGAATATCGCCGGTCTTTTATGGATGTCGGGGGGCGATTTTTTCCAGTTGCTGATGGTTTTTGATTCAATGGATTCGTTCAGTCCTGTAATTTCGGTGGCGATACAGAGCATGGTATCCGGGTGGCAAACGGATACCAGCGATTCGAAGAGGTGAAGGTTCCGGTAGGGAGTCTCGATAAATATCTGGGTCTGGTCCTTTTCCCGCGCGGTTCGTTCAAGCTCCCTGATCTTTTTCACTCTCAGTATCTTGTCGGAAGGGAGGTAACCCGAAAAACAAAAGTCCTGGCCATTGAACCCCGAGGCCATCAGCGCCAGCAGGATGGAGGAGGGGCCTGTGAGAGGCACCACCCTGATCCCGGTTGCATGGGCAAGCGCGACGATGCGCGAACCGGGGTCGGCTACACATGGAACACCCGCTTCGGAAAGAAGTCCCACATCGCGCCCTTCTGCAGTGCACGAAAGAAGTTCAGGCAGGTCGGATTCGGTGGAATGCTCATTGAACACCATGAAGGTCAGGTCGTCGATGGGCTTGCCGATCCCTGCCCTGATGAGAAATCGCCTGGCAGTGCGGATCTCCTCGGCAATAAAAAAGTCGAGGCTCCTCAGCACCGAGAGGGTCCTGGCCGGGATGACATCTTCGGCTTTTCCTTCGGAGAGCAACGACGGAATGAGGTATAGGGTTCCTTTATTCATGATGGCTCCAGGGTAAATTGTCAAGGTCAACATTTCCTCCTGAGAGGATGATCCCGATATTTTTGCCGGCAATATCAAGTTTTCCTTCCATCAACGCAGCAAAGGGCACGGCTGAGGAAGGTTCGACCAGGATCTTCATACGTTCCCAAAGGAACCGCATTGCCTTTATGATGCTCTCCTCCCGCACGGTCACAATCGCGTGAACATGCTGCAGGATGATCGGGAAAGTGATGGAGCCGAGCGAGGTGCGCAGTCCGTCGGCAATCGTATCGGGGCTCACGGATGGGATGAGGTGTTTTTGGGTGAAGGACTGCCAGGCATCATTGGCCTGCTCCGGCTCCCCGGCAACAACCTTCGTGGATGGATGGAAATAATGGGCTGAGAGGCAGGTCCCGCTCAGCAAACCTCCGCCGCCTACCGGTGTCATCAGGATGTCGAGACCAGGGGCATCTTCAAAGAATTCAAGTGCCGCGGTTGCCTGTCCCGCGATGATGTTCACATTGTTGTAGGGATGGATCTCGGTAGCCCCTGTTTCGCCGATGACCCTCTCAAGGGTCGATTCCCGCGAATCGAGGTTAGGTTCGCAGAAGGTGATGATGCCGCCATAATCTTTAACCGCTGCCACCTTGACCTTCGATGAATCGGAAGGCATCACGATGTGGGCTTTTGCACCTGCGAGCGAGGCAGCCCAGGCAAGGGCCTGCGCGTGGTTGCCCGACGAGTGGGTGGCGACTCCGTTACGCAGCAATTGCTGATCGAGCGACAACACCGCATTGGTTGCTCCGCGTGCCTTGAAGGCGCCCACCTTCTGAAAATTTTCACATTTCATGAAAACCCGGGCACCCAGCATGCGGTCGACGGCATGACAGGTCAGCACGGGAGTCCGGTTGACAAAGGGATTTATCCGGGCAGCTGCCTGCAGGATGTTTGCTGCATCGGGGATGACAAACGATTCGGTAATCATATGCCGGGTGTTGAAGTGCGTAATTGCCGGGTGAGTTCCCCGCAGGCCATGTCCAGTTGCTGGAATACCTTCTCAAAGGCCGCCTCATGATGATACCATGGATCCATGACACCCATATTCTTTCCGGGGGTTAAAACGTTCAGCATGTAATCGACTTTCGACCGGTCAGCTTCGTTTCTTGCAAGCTTCATTACATTCCGGTAATGGCCTTCGTCCATCACGAATATGCGGTCGAACCAGTCGAAATCCATGACAGAGAAAAGCCGGGCGCGAAGACCCGAAATATTAACCCCGTGACGCTCGGCGACAGCCCTGGCGCGGTAATCGGGTGGATCGCCCACATGGAAGGCTTCAAAGCCGCAGGAATCGATGAATGCAGGAATACCGGCCTCGTCAAGCTGATGCCTCAGGATGCCCTCTGCAAGGGGTGACCGGCAAATGTTACCGGTACAAACGAAAAGGATGTTTATCAAGGGAAAGGGACTTCGGTTATAACTTAATCCGTTTGTCAAGTTCTTCGACGAACTGCCTGAACTGCTTGTCCGTTTCAACCAGGTTGTTGACTGTACGGCAGGCGTGAAGCACGGTGGCATGGTCCTTATTGCCGCAGTGCAGCCCGATGCTGGCCAGCGATGACTTGGTATGTTTCTTGGAGAAATACATGGAAAGCTGTCGTGCCTGGACAATTTCGCGTTTCCTTGTTTTCGAATGGATCAATTCGACCGGGATGTTGAAGTAGTCGCACACCACCTTCTGGATATAGTCGATGGAAATTTCACGGGATGTGTTCTTGACAAATTTGTCAATCATCTGTTTGGCCAGGTCCAGGGTAATCGTTTTCTTGTTGAGTGACGATTGTGCCAGCAGGGAGATCAGGGCCCCTTCAAGTTCACGGACGTTGGTGTTGATGTTATAAGCTAGATATTCGACTACCTCGGCGGGGATCTGTATGCCGTCGTTGTAAAGCTTTTTGTGCAGGATGGCAATCCGTGTTTCAAGATCGGGCACCTGGAGGTCGGCAGAAAGTCCCCATTTGAAACGGGAGAGGAGCCTCGGTTCGATGCCCTTCATCTCCACCGGCGGTTTGTCGGATGTGAGGATGATCTGGTTGCTCTTCTGGTGAAGATGGTTGAAAATATGAAAAAACACATCTTGGGTTTTTTCCTTCCCGGCCAGGTTGTGGATGTCATCGATGATCAGCACATCGATCATCTGGTAAAAATGGATAAAATCGTTGTGGTTGTTGTTCCTGACCGAATCGATGAACTGGTTGATAAACTGGTCGGTTGTGACGTAAAGCACAGTTTTATCAGGAAAATTGTTCTTCACCTGCAGGCCTATGGCATGCGAGAGATGGGTTTTGCCCAGCCCGGTCTGACTATATAAAAGGAGCGGGTTGAAGGCGGTCTTACCGGGGTTGCCGGCAACAGCGAACCCGGCTGAACGTGCCAGCCTGTTGCAGTCGCCCTCTATGAAATTTTCAAAGGAATAACTCTCGATCAGTTGTGAGTTGATCTTGATCTTCTTCAACCCGGGAATAATGAACGGGTTCGGAATTTCTTTTGAGGTGCCTCGGTTTAAATCGATGGGCATGGAAACCGGTTGGTTTAAGGTTGCTTTTTTCTCTCCGGTGGGGACCTTTATTGTGTAGGGTCCTGGATCACTGTCGCTATTGTCTACAATGATGCTGTATTCCAACCGGCCATCATTTCCCAATTCCTTTTTAATCGTTTTCTTCAGTAGGCCAATGTAATGTTCTTCCAGCCATTCGTAAAAGAACTGGCTGGGAACCTGAATCGTTAAAACCTGATCCTTCAGCTTGACGGCACGGATCGGATGAAACCAGGTTTTGAAACTTTGATAATTAATATTATCTTTTATGACTTTTAGGCAATTTTCCCAAACTTCATCTGCGCTTTTTTCCATTAATTCAAATACCTGGAGGGTTTTATTGCTTACGTTTTTTTACCTGTATATTGGGTCGTTACGATCTTGTCCGCAAGCCAAAATCATCACTGGGAGGTATGCATTATTTAATTAACAAAATTGGGAAAAAAAAGTTGAAAAAAAAAATATTTCAGGCTTGATTTATAAAATATTTGTTTCCGAAATTTACCATATTCACGATGTTAAAGTCAGGCTCGAAAACCCTATTAAACATGCCATCAATAGATTGAATATGGATCAACTGTCATCCGAATATCTTATTTAGAAAGTATCTAAATTTACTCAACCCTATGTGTCAATTAGTTAGCAAAATCAAAGGTTTCGCAATTTATACCGGGACTGGTTAACCCATAAAGTACCGATGCAAATCCTTCATTTCGAAGTAATTTTAACATTTTTTAGCCGCGTTAACCTCAACCGGATTTTTTCGCTCTGGCTTTTCCTTACCATAAAATCAATCTCACAATTCTCGGTCGATGACTGGTGCACGATTTTCACCCCCTCTTCCTTCATGATCCGCATGATTTCGTTCATCATGGCATATTCAAAAGTGACCCTGAGTTGCTCCCTGATGACTTTTTCAACAACTTCAGCCTGGTCAAGCGCCTCGCGTGCAGTGGTCCTGTAGGCGTGAATCAGCCCGGGGATACCAAGCTTGGTCCCGCCGAAATAGCGAACCACAACGACCAGCACATCCGATAGCCCGGTTGAAAGTATCTGCCCGTAAATTGGCTTTCCAGCCGACCCTGATGGTTCTCCGTCATCATTTACGCGGTATTGCTGTTTTTCGTGGCCCAACCGGTAAGCGTAACAGTGATGGTTGGCATCATGGTAACTCTTTCGCAACTCCTCCAACCTGAGTTTAACCTCCTCTTCCGACGATACCGGGAGAGCAATTGCTATGAATTTACTTGCCTTTTCCCTGTAAATCCCACGGGACTCGCCCGAAACGGACAGATACGAATCGGTTGTAAGTTCCATTGCTGCTAAATTACTTTTTTTCTAACTTCGGCGAATGAAAATATCTCCTGTCACCCCAAATTTTCTGTCCGGGGAATTTCTTGACCGGCTTTCGGACAGTTATCCACCCGAAGAGATCAGGCAATTCCTGCGGCTGCTCTTCGAAGAATACCTGGGCTGGTCGAAAATGCAGCTCCATCTTTCGGGCGGGACGGAGATTCCTGCCGGCCCTCTTCCCATGTTTTACGCTGCCCTTTCAAGGTTGCAGGCGGGAGAACCGCTGCAGTACATCCTGGGCAAGGCCTGGTTCGACGGCATGGCGCTGAAGGTTGGTCCGGGGGTTCTCATTCCCCGCCCCGAAACCGAAGAAATGTGTTCTATCATCGGCAACGACCACCGGGAAATAAAAGATGAGGTGATGACTGTCCTGGACATTGGGACCGGTTCGGGCTGTATTGCAATCGACCTGAAAAGGCGGTTTCCAAATGCCCGGGTTACTGCCGTGGAGGTGTCGGAAATCGCCCTCTTTATGGCAGAAGAGAACGCCCGTGAACAACAGTGCGATATCAACTTTGTCCTTGCCGACGTCCTGAACATGGACGAAGATCTGGTTACAGGTGCTTACCATATTATTGTCAGCAACCCTCCCTATGTGACAGGAAATGACAGGCTGAAGATGCGCCGCAACGTCACGGAGCATGAACCGCCGATGGCCCTGTTTGTCCCCGATGAAAGCCCGTTGTTGTTTTACCATGCGATCGCACGATTTGCAGTGACACACCTGGGCCCTGGCGGTCATCTGTATTTCGAAATCAATGAAAAGTATGGCAACGAGATTAAAACCCTGCAGGAAAATCTTTCCCTTAACGGTGTTGAAATCCTGAAGGACCTGAACGGAAAAGAACGGTTTACCAGGGCTGCTTCAGGAGTTCCTTCAGTTCGGCATTCGTGAGAAATATATCGGTAATCCCTGATGAATAGGGGGCGATCTCATACTGGTTGTAACAGAACCCGATCCCGTTCTCGTTGAGGTAGAAATTCCGGGTGGGTTGTATTTTGTCGGTAAAATATCCGATATCGCTTAATTTGTGCGATCCGGGCAGATGCCTGTTTTTGCGCAGTTTGCCTGTCAGTAAAACCGAAAGTTCATCCTCGTAGCCGGGTTTGAAAAGATCGGCCAGGCCCAAAACCTTCCCGGTCTTCATGTCGACGGTCGAAAACTGGTGGGTCGCATTTCCATGGGCCCCGCCCGTAAAAATGTAGCTGAAAATCCCGTACGAAACCCGGTGGTTAGCGTTATAACAGATATAAACTGCACGGTTAAGTTCCCACGAATAGCTGGCCCCGGGCATCTCCTTGTATAGCTCACGGTTATCTCTGACATAATCGTTGAAAAAATCCTGCCTGATCATGGTCAGGAGGTTATCCTGTGTTCCCCGGGCAAAGCTTTTTTCAGGGAAATTCCGCAGGATCTGCGCGTGCAGCGAATCGGCATTCCATGGTCCGGGTGCTGCGAACGGCAGCAAAAGGGCAAGTTTGATCGTTGCCATGGGCGATTTTGCATCGGGAATCAGCTTCGCCCTGTCGGCAAGGTATTGAACCGAGAACCTGGAGCTGCCTTCGGGAAAGTTATCGGTAAGTTTAAACGGTTCTTTTTTAATTCCGGCAGCGGCAAGTTCCCAGGTTGCATTGATCGGCCCGTCGTCGGTGTATTTCCCGCTGATTATAGGCCCGCCATCCCCGGGCCATTCCCGGTCTTCCCGGAGCCTGAAAGTTCCCGATTTGTTCATTTTCCCTGAAAAAAGGACCAGGACAGGCTCGTCTGTCGTTGTCCATGGACTTTCCAGGTGGCCGGTAAAAAGACAGGAATACTCTCCATACAAGCTGTCATTGACTTTGACAAGGTTCATGATGATGTGCAATTGGGTCCCGACGTTACCCGTAAGCTGCCGGTAACAAAATTTCTGAGAATGTTGCTGCGCTTCGGCCTTCCGGTTAACCGACATCATGGCAAGTGCAAGCAGAAAATATATAGAAATTCGTTTCATGGTTTTTGTTTTCAACGGTTTCCAAAAATGGTCGTACCGATCCTGATCATGGTGCTCCCTTCCTCCAATGCAATCTGATAATCACCTGACATTCCCATTGAAATCTCCCTGAAGAATGCCTCATCCATGAAATACGCTGATTTCAGCTCCCTGAAATATTCAACAAGCGTCCTGAACTCTTTCCGCGTCAGCGATTTATCCTCTGTAAAACTTCCCATGCCCATCACACCGGTGATCCGGATGTTCTTCATCGTGCCGTATTCATCCGATTCAAGCAATTGACAGGCCTCAATGGGGGAGAGGCCGAACTTGGTCTCTTCGGTGGCAATGTGGAACTGCAGCAGGCAATCGATTGTCCGCTTGTTTTTCATGGCTTCACGGTTTACCTCACCCAGCAGTTTAAGGCTGTCGATACTGTGAATCAGGGAGATAAAGGCGGCAATGTACTTGATTTTGTTCGATTGCAGGTGACCTATAAACTGCCATTCGATATCCGGAGGGAGTTGTGCATGCTTCAGGACAAGTTCCCGGGCCTTGTTCTCCCCGAAAATCCGCTGTCCGGCTTCATAGGCCTCCACGATGGCGGAAGCCGGTTTCGTTTTCGAAACGGCGACTATCCTGACATCACCCGGGATGGTTTGCTGAAGCCGCAGAAGATTCTGAGAAATGCTCAAGGGATATGCAGTTATATTGGTTAGGCTGTTCACAGATCCCGGCAGAGTTGAACGGATTTGCGGGGCAATGATCATAACAAAAATACAAATTGTAGCGTTCATGAGATAAACTTACCTTTGCATTTTCATCCATATGCGGAAAATAGTCATCTCCCTCTTACGCCAGCTTGCTTTCTGGATCCTTTTTTTTAACCTGACCAGGTTGATTTTCCTTCTCTATTACGTGAAAATCATCATAGTAGAGAAGATACTCCTTGCAGAGATCCTTGGTGTTTTCTGGCATTCCTTCAAACTAGACCTGGCCACCGCGTGTTACATCCTTGTTTTCCCTTATTTACTTCTTGCTTTCCAGACGGTATGGAGCCCCCGGTGGCTGAATTTACTGAATAAAATTTACAGTTCCTTCCTGGTCGTGGCATATTCCCTGACAGCTGCCGGCGAAATGGGCATTTACGCCGAATGGAAGACCAAACTGAATTATAAGGTTATAAAATATTTCAGCCATCCCGGTGAAATCTTCAACTCAGCCGAAACCGGTACCTTTTACCTTCTCATCATTCTTTTTATACTGTTGTGTGCTGCCGGGATCATTGCCTATATAAAGCTGTTTTACCAGGACCAGGAAAAACAGGCACGGAACTACTTGTTTTCACTTGGTTTTATTGTCATTACGCCGGGATTGTTGTTCATAGGCCTCAGGGGCGGAACCCAGCAGATCCCCATCAACCAGAGTGAGTCGTACTATTCCGACCACAACATTCTCAACATTGCTTCGGTAAACAATGCCTTCAACCTGTATATCAGCGTATTTGAAAACCTTAAGAATTTCGACCACGATCCGTACATGTTCATGAAACCGGAAGAGGCCTCGCGGGTGATGGAAAAGGTTTTCAGGACGCCGAAAGATACCACCACGAGCATCCTGACGACCCGCCGGCCGAACATTGTCCTGCTTATCCTTGAAAGCTGGTCGGCCGATCTCATTGAGGACCTGGGCGGTAAGCCGGGAATCACCCCTGAATTCAAAAAACTGGAAAAGAATGGCATCCTGTTCGATTCGGTATATGCCTCAGGATCGAGGTCGGAGCAGGGGATGGCCTCGATCTTCGGAGGGTTCCCGGCGCACCCGGTGAGTTCAATCACGGTTCAACCCGACAAATTCGTTAAGTTGCCCAGCCTGGTAAAGGAGCTGATGCAAAACGGTTACCGCACCGCCTTTTATTTCGGCGGACAGCTTATTTACGGCAATATTAAAAGTTATATCATCTTCAACGGTTTCAACCAGATCATGGAAGGGGCAGATTTCCCGAAAGCCTTGCCGCAGGGGAAACTTGGGATCCACGATGAATTCACCCTTGGCTATCTTTCCGGCGATGTCGGAAAGATGAAACAACCCTTTTTTGCGGCCCTCTTCACCCTGAGTACCCATTCGCCATGGGACCAGCCATACGGCAAGCCCCTCGACTGGGGAGATAATGAGCACCAGTACATCAACGCAGCCTATTACACCGATCGCTGTCTCGGCGCCTTTTTTGAAACAGCGAAGAAGCAGCCATGGTATGACAGCACCCTTTTCATACTGGTGGCCGACCACAGTCATAATTCATACAGGAACTGGCATCCGCAATCGCGCGAGTACCATAAGATCCCGATGCTTTTCTACGGTAATGTCATCCGGCCGGAGTACCGCGGTACCATGTGGCACAGGCTGGGCAACCAGCATGACCTGGCGGCCACCCTCCTCGGGCAATTACAACTTCCTTCAGGGAAATTCAGGTTCAGCAAAAACCTCTTCAACCCGACAGCACCCCGGTTTGCCTATTATTCAACAGAAGACGGAGTTGGCTGGGTGCGGCCAAACGGCTATTTCACCTACGAGAAAAAGTCCGATTTTTATTACTGGTGGACAGATCCCAACCTCCCGGATTCGATCAGGCAGGAGGGGAAGGCATTTCTGCAGACTGTCTTTTCGATTTACATGAACAATTGAAAAAAGCCGGAAGGCACTGCGACGCTTCCGGCTTGTGATGATGAAAACTCCTGATTCATAAGGATTTATTCGAGAGTGTGCACGACCAGTCCCGACCTCAGTTTCGGTTCAAACCATGTGGTTTTGGGAGGCATGATGTTTCCTGAATCAGCAATGTCGATCAATTGTTTCATCGAAACAGGGTAAAGTGCGAAGGCAGCCTGCATCTCGCCGCTGTCGACCCTTTTCTGCAATTCTCCCAATCCCCGGATGCCCCCGACGAAATCGATGCGGTTGGAGGTGCGCAGATCTTTGATATCGAGAATTTCGTCAAGCACCAGCCGCGAAAGGATGGTCACATCGAGCACGCCGATAGGATCGTTGTCGTTGAAAGTGCCCGGTTTGGCAGTCATTGAATACCAGCAACCTTCCAGGTACAGGCCGAAATTATGCAAAGAAAACGGTTTGAAAATTTCAGGTCCCTTGCGTTCAATGGTGAAAACGGTTGATAGCTTTTCCAGGAAAGTCTCCTTTGAAAGTCCGTTCAAATCCTTAACCACCCGGTTGTAGTCTATGATGGTAAGCTGGTCGTCGGGAAAATGAACGGCGAGAAAAAAGTTATACTCCTCCGTACCGTTGTGAGCGGGATTGGCGAGTTTTTTCTCGTTCCCGACCAGGGCGGCGGCGGCGGTGCGGTGGTGGCCGTCGGCAACGTAAGTAAATGGGACTTTTGCAAATAGAGCGACAACCTCTCCGATGATCGCCTGGTCGGTGATCACCCAGAAATGGTGACCGACGCCATCGTCAGCGACAAAATCATACATCGGTGCATTGTTTTTGACAAAGCCGGCAACAACCTTATCGATCGCAGGAACGGCAGGATATGTAAAAAAAACCGGTTCCATGTTGGCATTCGTGATGCGTACATGTTTCATCCGGTCCTCTTCCTTATCTTTGCGGGTCAGCTCATGTTTTTTAATGATCCCCTCGAGGTAATCGGCAACACCGGCGCACCCCACGATACCATACTGGGTTTTGCCGTTCATGGTCTGTGCGTAGATGTATAGGAGGTCGGCGCCATCAGGCTCCAGCCATCCCTGTTTCCTGAAAAGGTCGAAATTTTCCTTCGCCTTGTCGTAAACCTGCTGTGAGTGGATATCCACGGAGGCAGGAAGGTCAATTTCGGGTTTGATGATATGTAACAGGGAATAGGGATTGCCCATGGCCTCTTCGCGGGCCTCTTCCGAATTCAGCACATCGTAAGGCCGCGAGGCCAGTTTTCTGGAGATCGCAACAGGAGGTCTCAATCCTTTGAATGGTTTTAGAATAGCCATAAAGTAGTGTTAGTTAGGTTAGTCGGTAATTCAATGTTAATAAAATAGAAAGGGAGAAGGGGTGGAAACAATTTAAGAATTACGATTTACGATTTACGATTGAAAAGAAATCGCCGGGTTTTCCCCTTAAACAATCCATTTTATCAATCGTCAATCGTCAATCGTAAATCCACTATTCCATACTGTCATCATCATCAAGTTCACCCGGCTTAACACTTCGCTGCAACGATCCGATCAGCGCGCCGATCATCTTGGTCATCTCCATCAGGTGATTTTTTGAATCATCGTATGCGGCGGCGGTGATGAAGGCACGGCTTTGGGCGACCGTGGACAACACGACACATTCTCTGACGGAACTCTTTGCCATTTTAAGATAATAGACAAACTGACTCTTGTTCCGGGACGAACCTTCGGCAATATTCAGTGCAATGCCGTTGGCGGATGTCAGAAACCTGTCAAAAAACGTTTTCATGAAAGGATCATCCTTGGTATTCTTCGCCATCAGGTATACCCAATCAACGTATTCAAGAGCCTTGTGATAAATTCTCAGGTCTTCAAATCTAAAGAAGGTAGTGGGTCTTTCGTGTTCGTTTTCCATGGTTAGTTCAGATTATTAAATGAAAGTGTAGAAAATTGGTCCCTGTTCTTATGATGATAGCAACAAAGCAACCCTGCGGTTTATTTGTTTACCTGGAATGTTTTATCTCCGTTCCTTATAAAGTTGACAATTTGTCGCGCCGCTGCAATTCCTGCGTTGACATTTGCCTCTTCGGTCTGTGCGCCCATCTTTTTCGGGGTGCAGAAGAATTTTGCCTTGAAACCGGCTTCGATTTCGGCTTTGTTGGTGGGTTCAACATCCGAAAGGTATGCAAAATCTTTCCTTTCCTGGAACATTTTCAGCAGGTCGGCTTCGTTGATCACCTCTGCGCGGGCTGTGTTCACCAGGCAGCCAGGGGAGGGCATCCTCGAAAGGAGCGCGAAATTGACCGATTGCTTGGTCTGGCTGTTGGCTGGAATGTGGAGCGAAACAAAATGGCATGCAGAGTAGAGTTCTTCAACAGTGCTGACCCATTTTACGCCATCCTTCTCGATTTCCTGTCGCGAAATGAAGGGGTCGAAAGCATAAACCTCCATCCCAAAGCCTTTGGCGATGCGTGCAACATTTTTCCCGACGAACCCGTAAGCATGAATCCCGAGTTTTTTCCCCATGAGTTCACTGCCTGATTTCCCGTTGAAGAAATTCCTGGCATAATAGACCATCATGCCAAGCGCCAGTTCGGCGACGGCATTGGAATTCTGCCCTGGTGTGTTCATGGCGACCACCCCTTTAGAAGTGGCAGCCTGCAGGTCGATATTGTCATAGCCGGCGCCGGCACGCACAATGATCTTCAGCTTGTTTCCGGCTTCGATAACTTGTTTGTCGGCCTTGTCGCTGCGGATGATCACTGCATCAACGTCGGCAACAGCCCTGATGAAATCATCCTGGCTGGTATATCCTTCAAGAAGGACCAGCTCGAAGCCGGCCTCTTCAACCACTTTCCTGATTCCCTTTACCGCCACGGCGGCAAAGGGCTTATCGGTAGCAACCAATACTTTTGTCATAGTTTCAATTTTATAATGAAACAGGGGTCACCGCCGGAGGATTGGTCCTGCGGCAACGCCTGCCCGGTGATTCTTACAGGTTATTTTTCTCAAATTCGTTCATGGCATCCACAAGAGCCTGCACGCTTTCAAGCGGCAGCGCGTTGTAGGTTGATGCCCTGAATCCTCCGACCGACCGGTGCCCCTTGATCCCGAGCATACCCTTCGATTTGGCGAATTCCATGAAGGCATCTTCCTTGTCCTTATATTGCTCCTTCATGACGAAACAGATGTTCATCAGCGACCTGCTTTCCTTTTCAACCGTACCGACAAACATCTTGCTGTTGTCGATTGTGTTGTAAAGCAGGTTCGCCTTCCTGATGTTCATGTCTTCAACAACCTTCACGCCGCCGAGACTCTTGATCCAGCGCAGCGTTTCAAGACAGGTATAAATAGCGAACACCGGGGGGGTATTGTAGAGGGAAGGCTCCTTGAGATGGGTGGCATAGTTGAGCATCGTGGGGATCTTCCTTTCGGCTTTGCCGACGATGTCTTCCTTGATGATCACAAAAGTGACACCCGCAGGCCCGAGGTTTTTCTGGGCTCCGCCATAAATCATGACATATTTGGAAACATCCACCGGCCGGCTGAGAATATCCGACGACATGTCGGCGATCATGGGGATGGGGCTGTCCATGTCCGCATGAATCTCCGACCCGTAGATCGTGTTGTTCGTGGTGATGTGGAAATAGTCCGCATCGGCGGGGATCGTAAAATCTTTGGGAATATAGTTGAAATTCTTATCGGCCGAGGTGGCGACAACATTCACTTCCCCGAAGAACCTGGCTTCTTTGATGGCCTTTTGCGCCCAAACGCCGGTTTCAAGGTAGGCGGCTTTTTTATTCAGGAAATTGTAAGGAATCATGCAAAACTGGGTGCTGGCCCCTCCTCCGAGGAAAATAACCTGGTATCCTGCAGGGATATTGAGGAGTTCCTTGAAAAGAGACATGGTTTCATCAAGAATTGCCTGGAATTCCTTGCTGCGGTGTGAAATTTCAAGCAATGACAAACCGATACCATTTAGGTCCAGGACAGCTTTAGCTGAATTCTCAACAGCGATGCGAGGCAGAATAGAGGGACCTGCGTTAAAATTGTGCTTTTTCATAGTTTATTTGTTTAAGTTACATGGTGTTAAAATTTTTCTAAGCCTGCAGTATTCAGGAAACAAAGTAACCGCTTTTAATTGTGAATTCAAAAATATATAAAAAAACATAAATGTCAATAATCCGGCGATAAAAATATCAGTTCAGTTGTGCGATATTTCACAGGACCAACATGCTGATAACCGGTTTCGAACCCGGTCGTCAGGGTTCACCTTAAGCGGGGCGAAGCAGCGCCATCCTGCCGGAGGTTACTTCCTGTTCCTGGTCTCAACACCGGCGATATAGTGCCAGGTTCCCCCGGAAACCTGGAAGGCATCGAATAGTTCACCTGCCGGCACGTAATACTGGAACTGGCCTTCCAGCTGCGGATCAAGCGGTACAAGCCTGTCGTAAACGATCATCATGCCGGTACTGGTTTTTTCCTCGAAGCCACGCTTTTTGATGTTCCACTTTTTTTCCACAGACATGACCTGCTCTTCATATTTTAACGACATGGAAGTTGTGGCGGAATAACGGAAAACGACCCGGGTCATGGCGCCTCCTGCAAAATCTGGAAAGAGGGTCATCCCAAACCGGGGCTGCTCCTGGTCATCAAACGACAGTACCTCGATGATTTTACGGGTTACGGCTGCATTGCTACCCGCCCATCCCAGCAGGGTATAGCATCTTTTACCGCTTTTCGCCTCCATGGCAATAATTCGGTAATAAAGGGCGCCGAACCAGTGGTGGCAGTCAAGAATGGCAGTTTCGGGCGACGCAATCGAGTCGGAACGGTCGTCGAGGGGGAATACCACCGGGAGATCGTGCTTCAGCAGTTTAATAAACCCATAACACCGGCTTCGGCCGTCGTGGTCGGGAAGGTTCCAGTGGAATATCCTGAACGCATGGTCCTCCGGGGCGATCTTGATCAGCGTTTTCAGGGATTCAAAAGTGTATTCATCGGCACCCGGAAGAATCAGCGCCTGCGCCAGGGCCTGCCTGAATTGAAGGTTAATATGGTCTTTTGTGCTGTCATCCCCGGCCTGGTTCAGCCGTTTCAGCAGGGCCGAAAGGGTGTCTTCCGCCTGCTTTAGTTTCTGCGACTGGGAAAAAACGGGTGAGCCGGCCCCGGCAGTAAATACAAGTATAATCAGGATGATCGGGAAGCGTTTCAGTGATTTCAGGTTATTCTGCATCGGTTTGGCAAGTCACGTCGATGACAAAATTACTGAATTAAGATCACCTTTCCGCCGGAATTTTAAAACACTCTCGTAACTTTGCCAAAAAAAAGATGGAGCTGGCAAGCCGGATCAGGTCGTTTGAAATGCTGGGGGACTGGCTCCGCCGGTATCGCGAAAATACCGTGGATCGCGAACTTGACTCCCTTACAAAAGCGGCCGTCAGGGCCTCTGTGGAAAACCAGTGGTTTACCCCCGCCTATGTCGCCATGGCCCTCAACAACCTGGGCAGTGCGTTGCAGCCTTCAAACCTTTCACGCTGGCTGGCGCCATACCGCGAAAGGCTGCTCAACCCGCCGGCACAAAAAACGGTTGGTGTCGTCATGGCAGGCAACATCCCGGCAGTCGGATTTCATGACTTCCTTTGCGTCCTCATCTCGGGAAACCGCCTGACCGGCAGGCTGTCATCCTCCGACGCGGTCCTGATTCCCGCCATGGCAGGCATTCTGACGGAACTGGATCCGGGATGGCGCGACATGGCTCATTTTACAACCGGGCGGCTGGAAGGATTCGATGCCATCATCGCCACCGGGAGTGACAACACCTCCCGGTATTTTGATTTTTATTTTGGCAAATACCCGCACATCATACGTCACAACAGGAACAGCGTTGCCATCCTTCACGGAACCGAGGATGAAACAACCCTTGGCAGGCTTGCAGGCGACATCATGCACTATTTCGGGCTGGGGTGCCGGAATGTTTCAAAAATATATGTTCCGCAGGGATATGATTTCTCCGGATTGACCGGGGCCCTGTCGCAATTCAGTCATTTTACCGATCACCATAAATATTATAACAACTATGAATACAGCAGGTCCATTTTCATGGTGGGGCAGGTGCCATTTACCGATGCGGGGTGCCTGCTGCTCCGCGAAGATCCGTCGCTCGCATCGCGTGTGGCGGTGCTGCATTACGAATATTATGATGTGCCCGGCCAATTGATCGCGCGCCTCGGGCAAGACAAAGATTCCATCCAATGCATCGTCAGCGCATTCCCGGTTGCCATAAAGTCCGTATTGCCGGGCGAAGCCCAGAACCCGGCAGTGTGGGAGTATGCCGACGAACTGGATACCCTCGACTTTTTACTTTCCTGAAGCCAAATTGAAAAAAACTTTGCAAATCAAATTAAAATCATTAATTTTGCGCCCTCATTTAAAATACCAATTAGCAATGAAAAAGGATATTCACCCGAAAGACTACCGCCTGGTTGTATTTAAAGATATGTCGAACGAGTATGCATTCATCTCGAAATCGACCGTTAAAACGAAAGAAACCATTTTGTGGGAAGATGGCAAGGAATATCCATTGATCAAGCTGGAAATTTCGCATACATCGCATCCTTTTTATACCGGAAAGATGAAACTGGTCGATACTGCCGGACGCGTTGACAAATTTAAAAGCCGTTACCAGAAACATATCGACAGGAATAACGCAAAATAACCTGGTCAGACAATATTTTCCGAAAAGCCTCCGTTTTTCTGCGGAGGCTTTTTTTATTCTTATTATTTTATAATTTTGCAAAGATAAAAACATAATTTTTTCCTTGTTTTAATTCTGTTACCCCATGAATTACATACTCTTCGATGAAAATGTTGTTCGGACGAACCTGCTTCCCTTAACTTTTGTCCGGCCGGTTGCCGACATCAGGATCGGTATCCTGACGATCCGCGAGAAATGGGAGAAACGCCTGAAGGCTACAACCTCCTCCCTCACCGAAGGATACCTTGCGGCCAAGTTCCCAATCGTAAAAGAGGCGGAGAATGTCCTGATAAACAGTTCCATCTGTCCCAATGATGAGATCATCGCTGCCATCAAAAACCTGAAGCACAACCAGACCGTCGTATACAAGGATACCATCATTGCACTGCATGTTACCGAAGAGGAACTTGATTCGCTTGGCGACCCCGCAACGGAAGGAATCGAAGAGATCAGGATCTCCGATGCACCACTGAAGATCAACCACACCTGGGAAGTTTTTTCAAAAAACGAACTCGCCATTGCCGACGATTTTCAACTGCTGACCAAAGGCAGGAAATCACAGGTTATAAGCGATACAAACAAGGTGCTGGGAGCCTCAAACATCTTCGTTGAAAAAGGCGCGGTGATAGAATGCGCCATCCTGAATGCCACCACCGGCCCCATCTATATCGGTAAAAATGCACACATCATGGAAGGGGCGGTCATCCGCGGACCCTTCGCGCTCTGCGAGGGTGCAGAGGTTAAAATGGCAGCCAAGATCTACGGTCCCACCACGGTCGGTCCCTGGTGCCGCGTCGGGGGAGAAATCAACAATTCTGTACTCTTCGGTTACTCCAACAAGGCGCACGACGGATTCATGGGACATTCGGTTATCGGCGAGTGGTGCAATCTTGGAGCCGACACCAATACATCCAACCTGAAAAACACCTACGACAACGTCAGGCTGTGGAGTTATGGCAAACAAACCTTTGTCAACACACACCTCCAATTCTGCGGGCTGATCATGGGCGACCACTCCAAATGTGCCATCGATACCAATTTCAACACCGGAACCGTGGTCGGCGTAAACGCCAATATTTTCGGCGCGGGGTTCCAGCGCAATTTCATCGCCTCCTTTACCTGGGGTGGCACGGCAGGCTACACCAATTACAGCATTAAAAAGGCGATCGAGGTGGCCGAGATCGTGTTCAGGCGCAGAAACCGCGAATTCAACGATGTTGAAAAAGATCTGCTCACCAGCGTCTATAACGTTACGTTGAAAAATAAATACCTGTAATCCTCAGAAAAAATTTTCTGGCACATTAATTGTCTTACTCTCCATCCCGGGTGTTGTGCCGGGACCGGTGACAATTTGACTTTATTTGAAAAATATGGAAAATCCGATGGAGCACGGTTCGCTGATGTTTTCAGACCTGATTGACTCAGAAACTGAGTTTATTCCCCTGTTATCCTCCGAAGACGAAGAGGCGATGAACACCGAGGAGGTACCCGATGTACTGCCAATCCTGCCATTACGGAATACAGTGCTTTTTCCGGGAGTGGTGATCCCCATCACGGTGGGTCGCGACAAATCGATCAAACTCATCCGCGAGTATTACAAGGGCACCCGGATCATCGGCGTGGTGGCACAGAAAGACCCGAATGTCGAAGACCCTGAATTCACCGACCTTCACCCGGTCGGAACGGTTGCCTATATCATCAAGATCCTCCAGATGCCCGACGGAAGCAATACCGCCATCATCCAGGGGAAACGCCGCTTTGCCATCAGGGAACTGGTTCAGACGGATCCCTATTTCATTTCCACCACCTCCGCATTTGAAACACCGGGAGTACCTCCTGAAAACGGCGAATTCAACGCCCTGATCTCCTCGCTGAAGGACCTTGCCATACAACTCATCAACAAATCGCCGAACATCCCTTCGGAGGCAGCCTTCGCCATCAAGAACATCGAATCACCTTCCTTCCTGGTCCACTTTATCTCCTCAAATCTCAACATCGAACTTGCAGACAAGCAAAAGTTGCTTGAGATTTCCGACCTGACCGAATGTGCCAACCTGGTGTTAAGCTACCTGACCAAAGAGCTCCAGGTCGCCGATCTTAAGCAGCTGATCCAGAACAAGGTAAAAACCGACCTCGACAAGCAGCAGCGGGATTTCCTGCTGAACCAGCAGCTTAAAACCATCCAGGAAGAGTTAGGTGGAAACCCCAATGCACAGGAGATCAACACACTCCGCGAACAGGCCCGCGATAAAAAGTGGTCGAAAGAAGTGGCTGAAGTTTTCGAGAAGGAGATGAACAAACTTCAGCGGATGCACCCCATGGCTGCCGAATACTCCATCCAGACCAACTATCTTGAAACGCTGGTGCAGCTTCCTTGGGGCGAATACTCAGCCGATAATCTCGACCTGCAGCATGCCCGGCAGGTACTTGATGAAGATCATTTCGGCCTTGAAAAGGTCAAGGAACGGATCATCGAATATCTTGCGGTGATTAAGCTCAAGCGCGATCTTAAATCCCCGATCCTTTGCCTGGTGGGCCCCCCGGGGGTCGGAAAAACCTCACTGGGAAAAAGCATCGCACGCGCCCTCGGTCGAAAATACACCCGGATGTCGCTTGGTGGCCTCCGTGATGAATCTGAATTGCGGGGCCATCGTAAAACATATATCGGCGCCATGCCAGGCCGGATTCTGCAAAGCCTTAGAAAAGTCAAAACCTCCAACCCTGTTTTCGTCCTCGACGAAATTGACAAGGTGATGGGAATGAACATCAACGGCGACCCTCAGGCGGCCCTGCTCGAGGTGCTCGACCCGGAACAGAATGTGGCATTCTACGACAATTACCTTGAAATTGAATATGATCTCTCAAGGATCATGTTCATCGCCACGGCAAACACCCTGAGTACCATCCACCCGGCCCTGCGCGACCGGATGGAGATCATCGATATTCCTGGTTACCTCATGGAGGAAAAGGTGGAGATTGCCACCAGGCACCTGCTGCCCAAACAGCTCATGGAACATGGCGTGAAGAAAAACCAGCTGCTCTTTACAAAGGAACTCCTGCAGCAGATCATCGAGGATTACACGCGCGAATCAGGAGTACGATCCCTAGAAAAGGGCATTGCCCGGATCATACGGAGCAAGGTGATCTCGATTGTGACAAATGAAAAATTCAAGAAAAAGCTTACCGGAGTTGATTTGAAGAAAATCATGGGAATCCCCATTTTCCAGGTTGAGAAATCGATCAGCAACGATATTGCCGGCGTGGTCACCGGGCTTGCATGGACCATGTTCGGCGGTGATATCCTTTTCGTGGAGGTAAGCCTCAGCAGGGGCAAGGGCGACCTTACCCTTACCGGTAACCTGGGGGATGTGATGAAGGAATCGGCTTCCATTGCACTTGCATACCTCAAGGCGCATTCCGAAGTTTTCTCCATCGACCCGGGAGTCTTCCAGCACTGGAATGTCCATATCCATGTTCCCGAAGGCGCTACTCCCAAAGACGGTCCTTCGGCGGGGATCACCATGTTCACCGCCCTGGCATCAGCATTTACACAATGCAAGGTGCGAAACAGGCTTGCCATGACAGGGGAGATCACGCTCAGGGGGAAAGTCCTGCCGGTTGGCGGTATCAAGGAAAAAATGCTGGCAGCACGCCGCGCCAACCTGACGGATATCGTACTTTCAAGGGAAAACCAGAAGGACATCGAGGAGATCAAGGCCGACTATATCGAAGGGATGAAATTTCATTACATCGACGAAATGAAGGAGATCAGGGATTTTGCCCTGCTGCCCGAAAAGGTTGCCAACCCCCTTGCAATGAATTATTAACACGCTACCTGGTGGTTCTTCCCGGTATGGTCGTGGCCTCCTTCAGCAGGATGTTCCTGGCAGGATCAAAGGTAATCTTTACGGGTGGCTTGTCAAAACTGAAACTGAAGTCCTGGTGATTCGTATCGTTCATGACCCCCAATAATGTATTGCTTCCGTCTGCAAAATCAACCTCTATCGCCAGCGGCATTCTAAAGAATACTGTGTTGGTCTGAACCTGGTTAACGGTGAATTTCATTCGCCACTCCCTCGAACTCAGGCTGTCGATATCATAAGTGTTGGCGTATACCGGGTGGTTGGGTGCATATACCCATTCGTTGAAAAACCAGTTCATGTCAGTGCGGGTCACCTCGTTGACTTTGTCGACAAAATCGCGTGTGAGGGCATTCCCGAACATCAGGGAGGTATCGGTTGCATAGGCTTGAAGTACTTTGAAGAACATTGAATCCCCCAGTATCCTTCTCAACTGGTACAGGACGCAGGCGCCCTTGTTGTAGGTGATGCTCTGGTTGTACAGCGTATTCGCATCGGGAGCACGGATGGCCCATCGGGCATGCCAGAGCGGCCAGCCGGGGTTGTAGCGGAGGTAATAACCTGCAAGTGCGGTCATCCCCGACACGTATGCCCTTTTCCCTTTTGTGCGCTCAACCCAGAGGATTTGCGAGAAGGTGGCAAATCCCTCGTTCAGCCAGATGTCGGCCCACGTACCACAGGTGATCAGGTCGCCAAACCACTGGTGTGAATGTTCATGAACAAGCAGGTTGGCGTCGTTGTAACCGCCCGGCATCAGGTTCACCATCGACTGATCCTCCATGCCCCCCCAGGCAAACGTGCTGTTCAGGGTCGCGAAACCGATCTTTTCGAAGGGATAATCCCCGAAGAGCATGGAGAAAAAATTTGTTGATGAGGCGATGGTGGTATCGGCAATCCTGAAATCCTCGCCGGGGTCGTAATAACAAACAACGGGAATGCTGTCGAAATTTTTTAATGGTTTATGCCAATAGCTCCTGTGAATAAGAAAGTTCACCTTCGAGGTGAAGGTAATCAGGTAGGTTGCTACCGGGATCTTCGACACCCAATGGTACCTGACCGTGTTGCCAGAGATCACGGAATCGGTTAGGAGCCCGTTTGATCCGAGCCTCACATCCAGGGGAACCCTTGCAAAAAGCTCCCAGGTGGCTTTATCGGAGGGCAGGTCCCAGCAGGGCATCCATTTTCGCGCTCCTTCGGGCGGCGAATCGGTGAACACCGTTCCGGAGGAGGAATAAAACCCTTTGTCGTCCACATTCCTGTGGCGGTAGTAAATTCGGACCTTCAGCTGTTCACCAGGCTTATAGGTGCGGCTCAGCCTGATGGCCAGCGTATCATGCAGGTGCCTGAAGGAACTCCCGGCCATTCTTACCGAATCGATGACAATGGAACTATTGACCGCGTTGAGCCTGATCGTTTTAAGAACAGAGTCTGCCTTCAGGGTAATGACAACATTGGCAGAGAAACCCGATGGAAATGGCTTTGAATAGCAGGAAACCAGGTCGACATCCAGACGGTAGTTCAAAACATCGTAACTGTGCCTGGTATAAAATGAGGCGGTGTCAATTGGAAACGGCAGAATGCGAACGGCAAACACCGGGGTCGCTGCCATGAAACACCAGCAAAAGGCAGCAAAGAATAATGACCTCATACGGCTACCTGACAACAACCAGTTTCCTGAATGAGATGCTGTTGCCTGCAGTGAGCTTGTAAATGTAGGTTCCGGCTGCGAACTTTGAACAATCGATCGGAACCTCGTGCATGCCTGCCTCCTGCATCGAAGCCACCGGTCTTTCCAGCTCGATTCCCAGCATATCGGTAAGGTCGATCCTGGCACTCATCGGCCGGTCGATGCGGTAACGAATGGTTGTGATGTTCGAGGCAGGGTTCGGAATGCACGGGTAGAGGTAAACACCACCGGCCTGCATCTCCTGGCCATCATCCACAACAGTACCGCCGCCTTTCAAAACGATCATCCTGTTTGGATCGAACTGAAGATATACAGGTTGTTTGTTCACAATCCAGTAAAATTGCTGGAAGTTGACATCGTTCATTACCCTGAAGGTGGTATCCGTGCCATTGCTGAAATGAAGCAGAATCTCAACCGGCATCTTGAAAAAGGAGGGATTCGCCTGGATCTGTTTGATAAACAGGTTGACCTTCCATGTTCCATTTCCCTGCGACTGGATGTTGTAGGAATTCTGGTATACGGGATGATTCGGCTTAAAAATCCATTCGTCGAAGAACCAGTCATAATTCCCGCCGGTCACCTGGTTCACCTTTGCATTGAAATCCTGAATGGTTGCCGATTGGAATTTGAAGACCGAATCGGCGCAATAGGAATGCAGTGTCGCAAAGAACAGCGAATCACCCAGTACGTAGCGCAACTGGTGCAGCACACTGGCACCTTTCATGTAGGTAATGGGATAATCGAAAAGTGTATCGGTGGGAGGGGTGTTGACAGCCCACTCAGGGTTAGAGATGGCAAAACCCGGGTTGGTTGAAAGATAATAGTTTGCATCCCCGTCGATGGAGGACTTATAGGCAGGGTAACCGCCATAGCTTTCATACCAGAATGCCTCGCTCCAGGTGGCAAATCCTTCATTGAGCCATATGTCGGCCCAGGTTCCGCAGGTAATCATGTCGCCGAACCATTGGTGTGCAAATTCATGAGCCGCAAGGCTTTCAGTCCAGCATCCCGGGCAAAGACTTGTCAGGGTCTGGTTTTCCATTCCGCCCCAGGCAAAATCGGAATTCAGCGTGGCAAAACCATTCTTGTCGAAGGGATGTTCAATGTAATTCTGCGAATACCAGGTGGTCATGGCTGGCAGGATGGAGGAGACCGGTAAAGGATTTTCACCCGCGTTAAAATAATAGCGAAGTGGGATGCTGTCGGCGGGATTGCTCAGTTTATGCCAGTAATTGATATTGAGCTGGAAATTTACCTTGGAAGAAAGCACCATGAGGTATGTAGCGACATTCTGGTTGGAGACCCAATGATAGGTAAGGGTGTCACCTGCAAGCACCGAATCGGCAAGCATGCCGTTTGATCCCAGTTTCACGGTCGATTTGACCTTTGCGGTCAGTTCAAAAAGAGCCTTGTCTGATGGATGGTCCCAGCATGGAAACCAGTTGCGGGCTCCCTCGGGTTCACAATCGGTGAAGACAAAACCTGTGTTCACATAAAAGGCATGATCCACCACATCCTTATGGTGGTAAAATATTTTCACGTTTACGGTGGCGCCCGGGGAGTAACTATGGTCGAGGTGAACAGTAAGAGTGTCGGAGGCATGGGTGAAGGATGAACCTGCAAGCCTCACTGAATCAATGGTAAGAGAAGTATTCACAGCATTCAGCTTGATCGAGTTCAGGGCATTCACAACCTTGAAAGTGATGACGACATTCCCGGAAAAAGTCTTCGGGTAAGGGGTGACATAACAATGGTAAAGATCCACGTTCATTGCGTACTTGGTCACATCATAGGTGTGCGGCGGCACAGTGAGGAAGTTGAAGGGCTTCTTCGGGATGATGCGCCCGGCCGCCTTTTTCATCGCACAGTAATAGGAGCCTGATCCGGGAACCTGGTCCTGTGATGATCCGAAGGATACCGCCAAGAAGAACAGCAGGGAAAAGAGAATGGAACGTTTCATGAATAGAGTTTTTACAGGAGAATGGTTGTCACAAAAATACTGAATTTCCAGCGAATGAAGCAGTATGCGTGCAATATCTTTTCATGAATACCGGTTTCTCCCGGAAGATATGAGGGGATTTAAAGATGGCGTAAGGTTCTTACGAAAAAAACAGATATTTTTGTTCCCGGTGTTATGAAAAAAATCACGCTTATCATCCTGGCAAACTTCCTGGTCCTGGCCTCCTGCACCCATCGAAGGGAAGAGCCCGGGAAAACCGTTTTCAGGTACAACGAGGCTGCCGGGATCACCACGCTCGACCCCGCATTTGCAAGGGATCAGACCATCATATGGGCAGTCAACCAGCTTTTCAGCGGGCTTGTTCAACTGAACGGCAGGATGGAGATTCGTCCCTGTATTGCGAAAACATGGGAGGTCTCCGGTTCCGGACTGGTGTATACATTTCATCTGCGCAACGACGTTTTTTTTCATGACAACGCCGTTTTTCCTGCAGGACGGGGCAGGAGGGCGACTGCGGGTGATTTTGTATTCTCTTTCCAACGCATTGCCGACCCTGCGGTCGCCTCTCCCGGTGCCTGGATATTTAACAATGTTGCCGGGGAAAACGGTGGCAAAGCCTTCGAAGCGCCCGACGACTCTACGGTCGTCATTCGCCTTGCAAGCCCATACCCTCCCTTCCTGAGTCTCCTCAGCATGCAGTATTGTTCGGTGGTTTCCAAGGAGTCCGTGGTTTTTTACGGCGCTGATTTCAGGAGGAACCCGGTCGGCACAGGCCCCTTCATGTTTAAAATGTGGCAGGAAGGGGTGAAGCTCGTTTTCGTGAAAAACAACCGTTATTTCGAAAAGGAGCACGGTGAATCCTTGCCATTTCTCGATGCTGTATCCATCTCGTTTGTCCCCGACAAACAGTCATCATTCCTGGAGTTCATCAAAGGAAACCTTGACTTCCTCTCGGGTATCGACCCCACTTACAAAGACGAACTACTGACCCGCAATGGAAAGCTGCAGGCAAAATATGCAGCAAGAATCAGGCTGATCACTCAACCCTATCTAAATACTGAATATCTTGGTTTTATGGTTGATAATAAAGATCATCTGAATAATAAATTTAACATATCCGACAGACGCATCCGGCAGGCGGTCAGCCTGGCATTCGACAGGAAAAAGATGATCACCTACCTGCGCAACAACATCGGGACCCCTGGTTTCCAGGGCATCACCCCAAGGGGACTGCCCTCCTTTGATTCTGCAACGGTATTTTATGATTATAATCCCGAAAAGGCAAGACAGTTGCTGGCCTCGGCCGGTTTTCCCGAAGGGAGGGGGCTTCCGCCGCTGGTGCTTACTTCCACTCCCGACTATCTCGATATCTGCAAATATATCCAGCACCAGGTGGCCATGATCGGCATTAACCTGGAAATTGAGGTCAGTCCTCCTGCTGCAGTCAAGGAGATGAAAGCCGAAGCTAAACTTCCTTTTTTCAGGGCTTCCTGGATCGCCGATTATCCCGATGCGGAAAATTACCTGTCAATGTTTTATTCGAAAAATTTCTGCCCGAGAGGACCCAATTACACCCATTTTTCAAATTCCGGGTTTGATGCGCTTTATGAGAAATCCATGTTGACGGTGGATGATTCGCTGCGGTTCCTATATTACCGCAGGATGGAAAAGATCATGATGGAAGAGGCCCCCGTCGTGGTGCTTTATTATGACCAGGTGCTTAGATTTGTGCAGGATAACATCACAGGACTCGGCAGCAACCCCATGAACCTGCTCGACCTGAAACGTGTTAAAAAGCTACCGTAAGCCCGTCGTATGCCAGTTTTACATTGTCGGGCAACTCACGGCTCACCTCCTCCACCGTGCCCATCTGGTGGCTGATGTGGGTGAGGAATCCTTGTTCGGGAGCTAGTTCCCGCATCAGGGCAAGCGCCTGGTCAAGGTTGAAATGAGAATAATGCTTTTGTCTCCTAAGGGCATTCAATACCAGTATCCTGGATCCCAATATCTTTTGTTTTTCCTCCTCTGCAATATCCGCGGCGTCGGTGATATAGGTCAGATCGCCTATTCTGAACCCGAAAACATACAGATCGTTGTAATGCCTGGCTTTTATGGGGATAACCTGCTCGCCGTTGCATTGGAAAGATTCGTTCCGGATGGTGTGAAGGTTCATCAATGGGACCCCGGGATAGGGATTTTTCTCGAAAGCATAGGCAAAGTCATTTTTCACGGCTGCCTGTACTTCGACCGAGGCATAGATATCAACCGCCCGGTGGTTGATATAATTGAGTGCCCTTACGTCGTCAAGACCGGCAATATGATCTTTGTGTTCGTGGGTAAGCAGGATGGCATCAACAGAACAAATTCCGGCCCGTAGCATCTGTTGTCGGAAATCGGGTCCGCAATCGATGATCATCCGCTGCCGGCCGGTTTCGATCGAAACGGACGACCGCAGGCGGTTATCGCGTGGGTCGGCCGAAAAACACACCCTGCATCCGCAGCCGATCACGGGCACACCCTGCGAGGTACCAGTGCCCAGAAAGTTAATTTGCATCACACCATATTTCCTGCAAAGATAGCCTCAATGTAGCTGACCCGCACTGTCGGCAAGGTCCAACTTTTCTATTTTATTAACATTTGACCGATACTTCCCCGTGAACATGGCCGTTATTAAGATATTAAGTTGATTTTTGAAAGGTCCGGCACTATTTCTTATCTTTGCAGGATCAGTTTTAATTTACCTAATAACTGAATAATGTTCCAGAATATCCGCATCAAGATCGGTCAGTATTATTACAGGAAAGAACAGACACAGGTTGACCGTCCGTGCAAAATGACCAACCTTGAAGATGCACGTCGCATCGGCATCCTGTATACGCTGGATGAAGTTCCCGATTACGACCGCGTTTCGGAGTTTGTTTCTCAGCTTCAGGGAAAACAAAAGGAGGTAAAGGCACTTGGTTTTGTAAATAATAAAAACCTGATCCAGCGTTTTTTACCGAAATTATCCTACGATTTCTTCTCAAACCGCGATCTGACATGGTTTTACAAACCGATCCACACTCAGGTTAAGGATTTTATTGAAAAGGAGTTTGACCTTCTTATCGATCTCAGTTTACACGACAATTTCCCGCTGAAATATATTTCAGGACTCTCGAAGGCCCTGCTTCGCGTGGGTAAATTTTCGGAAGAGAATACGGCCTATTATGACCTGATGATCGACATGAAACCCTCGATGACCAGTGAGGAATACCTTGGACAAATTCAGCACTATCTTACAATTATCAACCCTCATGCGAAAAGGTTATCTTAAATTCGGCGGAACGGGCGTCGCCATTGTCACCCCGTTTAAAAAATCCGGTGCGATCGATTTTGAAGCATTCGAAAGGCTGATCAATCATACCATCGGGGGCGGAGTCGGGTTTATCGTAGTTCTGGGCACCACCGGTGAGTCGGCTACCGTTTCAAAAAACGAAAAAAAGGCCCTTGTTGAATTCTCGGTTGAGGCGATAAACAAGCGTGTCCCCCTGGTTGTGGGTATTGGCGGCAACAGTACGGCCGATGTGGTGCTTACCATTCACGGAACACCACTGAAAGGTGTGGACGGCATCCTTTCTGTTTGTCCATACTATACCAAACCTAACCAGGAGGGGATTTACCAGCACTACAAAATTATTTCCGAGTCAAGCCCCGTCCCGGTGATCCTTTATACAGTCCCTGGCCGTACAGGCAGCAACATCACAGCCGACACCACCCTGCGTCTTGCCAACGACTGCGGGAATATCGTTGGTATCAAAGAGGCCTCCGGGAACTTTGACCAGATTTTCCAGGTTATCAAAAACCGACCCGCCGATTTCCTTGTCCTCTCGGGCGATGACGGGATTACGCTTCCCTTGCTTGCCACAGGCGCCGATGGCCTGATATCCGTCACAGCGAACGCCTATCCGAAAGAAGTGTCCGGGATGGTGAGTCTCGGCCTGGCCGGGAATTTTAAGCAGGCAGCTGTTTTGCACTACAAACTCATTGATTTCACCAATGCCTTGTTCGCCGATGGCAGTCCGGGAGGCATCAAGGCAGCTCTGGAAATTATGAAACTATGCAGCAACAATCTTCGGTTGCCGCTTGTTCCCGTGAACCAGGAAATCTATTACCGGATAAAAAAACTCATAGACCAATTCGAGCAGTAATATGAAAAAATTTCTATCCTCCTGTTTTATCATAGTATTCCTTGCATCCTCCTGGGCCTCCAGTGGCCAGAAATCGGTGCAACTGACCCTCGACAGCATTTTCAACAGCAGGGGAGAGGTTTACTTTAAATTTTTCGTCCGCCACAGGGATGATATCAGGACTCTTTCCAGCGAGATCTCGATCGACCGGGTTAAAGGCGATGAAGTTTTTGCCTATGCGAACCGGAAGGAGTTTGACGCTTTCATGAAACACCAGGTTGCCTTTACCCTGTTGCAGGCACCGGGAACCCTGCTCAGCCAGGCAGAACTGAACCCTTGCGGAACCAACCGCCCGCTGAATACTTCGGCATGGGATTTCTACCCTACCTACGACCAGTATGTGGGTTTCATGGCTGGCTTCGCAACGGCCCACCCCAACCTCTGCAGGCTCGACACCGTCGGGACAACGGTCCAGGGACGACTGATTCTTGCCGTGAAAATAAGCAAAAACGTGAATACTGACGAAGGAGAACCACAACTTCTATACACCTCGTCCATCCACGGTGATGAAACCACAGGCTATATTCTCATGCTGCACCTGATTGACTACCTGCTGTCGGGTTACGGAACCGATCCTGTAGCAACCAACCTGCTCAATACCACCGAAATATTCATCAACCCGCTTGCGAATCCCGACGGCACCTACCACGGCGGTAACGGTTCGGTAAGCGGGGCTATCCGTTACAATGCAAACGGTATCGACCTCAACAGGAATTATCCCGATCCCCAGGCGGGACAACACCCCGACGGAAATGCATGGCAACCTGAAACCCAGGCCTGGATGGCATATGCCAGTGCCAACCGGTTTACCATGTCGGCAAATTTCCACGGCGGTTCCGAAGTCTTTAACTATCCCTGGGATACCTGGTCCAAACTAACTGCAGATGATGACTGGTGGCAGTTTGTCGCTCGCGAATGGGCCGATACCGTTCACAAATACGGGCCGGCCGGCTATTTTACCGACCAGAATAATGGAATTACGAATGGTTACCAGTGGTATTACGTCACCGGCGGACGGCAGGATTATATGAATTATTTTCAGCATTGTCGTGAAGTAACGGTTGAGTTATCGTATACCAAACTACTACCGGCCAATCAATTGGTAAATTATTGGAATTACAATTACCATACATTTCTCAATTATATCAATGAGACCCATTTTGGTTTCAACGGGGTGGTAACCGATACGGTCACCGACCTGCCACTGGCTGCCAAGGTTTACATTACGCTCCACGATATGGATAACTCCGAAATGTATTCCCATCAGCCGTCGGGTTTTTATGCCAGGCCTATTTATGACGGGAGTTATAATGTCACTTTTTCGGCAGCCGGTTATTTTTCCAAAACGGTCAGCAGCGTAAACACTGCAAAATACACGACCCACCACCTGGATGTCCAGCTTAAGCCTTTGACCTACGGACTGCAGGACAGGGTGGTGAATTCGGTCATGGTCTTTCCGAATCCTTCCGACGGACATTTCAGTCTCAACCTGCCCGATCATGTCAATCCATCCTGTTCGGTACAAGTCATCAACACCTTCGGGAAAATTGTTTACTCTTCAGAAGTGGCTCCCGGAACAGGGACCCGAACAGTGCCGGTCAACCTGGCCGGACTGCCGGAAGGTCTTTACTTCGTGGAATTCAACTCGGGTTACCAGATCTACTTCGATAAGCTGATCATCAGGCGGTAGGAGAGTTTACAACCGCACACCGATTCCGAACACAATCCTGAACAGCACCAGGAACACGATCGTAACCGCGATCCATTGCGCCCTGATCCTGATGGTGCGGGGCTCCTCGTCGAAATACATGTCATGGAAACTCACACTGCGGACAAACAGCGGGATCATGATAAGGATACCAGAAATATTCAACGAGCTGTCGAAATAGCTGAATTTAGGTGCTTTCAGCAATAAAATGAAGAAGTTGCCAAGCAGGAAGGGGATGAAAAACTGGTTGAAAAGGAAACGGAACCTGTAAGACCGCCGAAGGTCGTTGAAATAGGTGTTTGCAGAAAACAAAAACAATTGAAAGAGCAGCAGCCCGGCGGTGAACATGATGACGAACACCAGGATCGATAAAATGACTTTCGGGGTGTCGGTAACATACATGTAAAGCAGTACATGGCCGAATTCCTTTCCCATCAGCGCCCCCACCATGATAGAGCCGAAAAAACGGGTTAAGGCATGGTAGATCATCCATAGTACCAGCAAACGCAATATCCCGGTTTCGGTGGCAACCGTTGCATAAAGGATGAGCAGCAACAGCGCAAGCACGAACATGGCAACCACCCCCACGCTGAAAACCCCTGTGACCATGTCGGTCGTCCAGTCGATCCCCCTGATGAGAAAATCAACCCTGTCGTAGTAAACGACTGTCGGGATGTCAAAGAGGGTTGCAGTAAAGGCAGTGATGAAAAGGTTCAGAAGGTAAACGACCAGGTAGGCCAGCATGAACATGAAAAAAGAGTTCATCGAAATGATCCTGAAAGTTCCCTTTGGGAATGCCTTCTTCGTGGATCCGTCTACCTCCGGTAATGAGAATAAGGTCCCCTTGCTGACAAGAAAGCGGATTTTGCGGTAGGCGATGTAAAACCTGTTGTCGGGTGAGAACAACCTCTTCGGCATTTTTTAGAATTTATCGGCAAAATCAGGAATCCTGCCCAGGGTGTATTTGCCTTCATCCAGCTTTTTCCTTACATCCGAAAAAGCGTCAATTGTAATGGCAACATCTTCAAGGGTATGGGCAGCGGTAGGGATCAGGCGCAGCATGATGATCCCTTTCGGCACAACCGGGTAGATCACCATGGAACAGAAAATGCCGTAATTCTCGCGCAGGTCGGCAATGATCTGGGTGGCTTCAATTGCGCCGCCCTGAAGAAAAACCGGTGTGACCGGCGATTGAGTCTTACCGATATTGAATCCCTTCTCGCGCAGACCTGTTTGCAGGGCCTTCACGATGACCCAGAGCTTCTCACGCAATTCGGGATGGGTCCGGATAAGGTCGAGACGCTTCAGCGAGCCGATCACCATGGGCATCGGCAGGGATTTGGCAAAAATCTGCGACCGCATATTGAAGGTAAGTGCCTTGATGATCCGCTTCTCGCTGGCGACAAACGCCCCGATCCCAGCCATCGCTTTGGCAAAGGTTCCAAAATAGATATCCACACCATCCATGACCTGCTGTTCCTGGCTTGTGCCTGCGCCGGTGGAGCCCATGGTCCCGAATCCGTGCGCATCATCGACCAGAAGACGGAAGCCGTATTTATCCTTGAATTGCAGGATCCCTTTGAGATTCCCAAGATCGCCCGGCATGCCGAAAACGCCCTCGGTGATCACCAGGATTCCGCCGCCGGTCTCATCCGCAACTTTCCTGGCATGTTTTATCTGGCTTTCAAAACGGTCGAGATCATTGTGCGGAAAAACAAAACGTTTGCCGATGTGCAGCCTCAGTCCGTCGAGAATGCAGGCGTGCGACTCGGAATCGTACACCACCACGTCGTGCCTGTCGAGCAGGGAGTCGATGATGGAAACCATTCCCATATAACCGAAATTCAGCAGATAAGCGGCCTCCTTGTTCTCAAAGGCTGCCAGTTCCTGTTCGAGCTGCTGGTGGTATTTACTTTGCCCCGACATCATCCGGGCGCCCATCGGTGCAGCCAGCCCGAACTCCTCAGAGGCTTCGGTATCAATCTTCCTGACCTCGGGGTGGTTGGCCAATCCAAGATAATTGTTCAGACTCCACACCAGGACTGGCTTTCCCCTGAAATACATGCGGTTAGAAATTGCACCCTCCAGTTTCGGAAAGTAAAAATACCCAAATCCCTGATCTGCAAACTGGCCAAGCGGGCCCATGTTGTTTGATACCTTTTCGAAAAGATCCACGGTTTAATGAATTTTAGTGAGACGATTTTTTAGCCATTTTCCGGCTGCAAAAGTACCAAAAAAGAAATACTTTTTCACAGATGAAACCGTTAGTCATTCCTAACATTATGATATTTCCATCAAAAGTTGTAATTTTGCAGCCATTATGAAGCACCGGGTTCTCTTTGCAGTCGTTTTAAGTTTCCTATTCTCATTCACATCCTGTACCTTTCAGAAGATCGTGAAATCCGGTACCGTCGATGAAAAGTATGATGCTGCCATCAAACTTTACACCCAGAAGGACTATTCGAGGGCCCTGCAGCTTTTCGACCAGCTGATCGGGGCGATGAGGGCCACGGATAAATCACAGAAGATTTATTATTATTATTCCTACTGTTATTACAACATGCGTGACTATACGCTGGCCTCATACTATTTCAAACGATATACAACCAACTTCCCCAATACCCCCGAAGCGGAGGAGTGCATGTACATGAGCGCCTATTGCAATTACATGAATTCCCCTGAATACAGCCTCGACCAGACGACAACCTATGATGCGCTGAAAGACCTGCAGTTGTTTACAAACACCTACCCGGCGAGCAAGCGGGTTTCGGAATGCAACGACCTGATGGACAAACTTCGGATGAAGCTGGAAATGAAAGATTACAAGCTGGGCAAAATGTACTACAGGATGGACGATTATGCTGCATCAATCAAGGTCTTCTCCAATATCCTGAAAGAATACCCGGATTCACCGCACCGCGAGGAAGTTCTTTTCCTGGTCGTAAAATCTTATTACAGGTATGCAAAGGAGAGCATCGAGGAGCGGCAGAAGGACAGGCATTCCGGCGTGGTTCTTGCATACAATGAACTGGTTTCCCAATATCCCAACAGCAAGTATGCCCGTGAAGCGGCTGAGTTGAAAGAACTTTCAAAGAACGAAATTGACGCGATGGGACACAAGTATTTAAGGAAGTAATCTGTCAGAAAATTCACAATTTCAAATAATAGTTCACTATGGATTATAAAAAGGTAAAAACGGATGTTTACGCGGTTACCCGTAATATAGAGGATTTTACAGCAGGAACGAACAATATGTATGAAACCGTTTCTGTCATTTCAAAACGGGCAAACCAGATCGGGCTGGAAATTAAGGAAGAACTCAATCACAAACTAGCAGAATTTGCCACCACCACCGATAACCTGGAGGAGGTTTTCGAGAACCGCGAACAGATCGAAATCGCCAAGTATTACGAACACCTGCCAAAACCAACCCTTATTGCCATCCATGAATACCTCAACAACGAGGTTTATTTCCGCAATCCGCATAAGGAAAGACCAGAGGATTTCTAATCCCAACCTTCTTCCGGATGCTGAAAGGAAAAAAGATCGTTGTCGGGATAACCGGTAGCATTGCCGCATACAAAATCCCCCTCCTGGTCAGATTGCTGATCAGGGCAGGGGCGGAGGTGCGTGTGATCATGACCCCGGTTGCAACTGATTTTGTCACCCCGCTGACCCTTTCCACGCTGTCACAGCATCCCGTGATCATAGATCCTTTCAAGGAAACTTCGGGCGAATGGAACAACCACGTGGAACTCGGCTCCTGGGCCGACCTGATGATGTTTGCGCCGGTTACCGCCAACACCCTCGGAAAAATGGTAAACGGGATCGCCGATAATTTTGTGATCACAGCCTACCTGTCGGCAAAATGCCCGGTGTTTATCGCCCCCGCCATGGATCTCGACATGTATGGTCACCCTTCGACACAACGCAACATCAGCACCCTGAAATCTTTCGGTAACCATATCATTGAACCACAGGTCGGCGAACTTGCCAGCGGCCTGACCGGTCCCGGGAGAATGGAAGAACCCGAAGAGATGCTCAAAGCCATCACCGGTTTTTTCTCAGCGCAGCAAAGCCTTCTTAAAAAAAAAGTCCTGATCACCGCGGGTCCGACACACGAAAGGATTGATCCAGTGCGATTTATAGGAAATTATTCCACTGGAAAAATGGGAATGTCGCTGGCAATTTGTGCGGCTGAAAGAGGTGCCGAAGTAACGCTCATTACAGGTCCTGTCAGCCTTGACGCCTGTCATCCGGGCATCAGGAGGATCGGGGTTGTTTCGGCCGGAGAGATGTACACTGCCTGTATGGCTGAAGCCCCACAGGCCGATATCGTCATCATGGCTGCTGCTGTAGCCGATTATTCCGTTTCATCAACCTCACCTGTCAAGTTAAAAAAGAGTGCCGGCGGTATCACCCTCAACCTGGTTCCGACAAAAGACATTCTTTCGGAGATTGGCAGGCATAAAACCGGCGCGCAGATCGTGGTTGGCTTTGCCCTTGAAACTGACAATGAAATGGAAAATGCGGTGAAAAAACTGAAAAGTAAAAACCTTGATTACATTGTTCTCAACTCTTTGCAGGACAGCGGGGCAGGTTTCGGCGGCGATACGAATAAAATCACTATCTTCGATGCATCGGGCATCGTGCTGGGCGGTACCTTAAAGTCAAAGGACGAGGTGGCCGGGGATATCCTTGATGTAATCTGTAATCACAGACCTATCTAACCATGGCAAACATTAAAATATTCATGCTGGCCCTCTTCAGTGCGGCAGCCTTCTCAGGCCTCCGGGCACAGGAGCTGAACTGTATGGTTTCAATCAATACGCCAAAGGTTGAAGGAACCGAGCGCAAGGTTTATGAAACCATGCAGAATGCAATCTATGAGTTCATGAACAACCGCAAATGGTCGATTTACAATGTGAAAGAGGCGGAGCGTATTGAATGTACGATCCTGATCACCATCAATGACAGGATCGGCACCGATGAATTCAGGGGAACCCTGAATGTTGTCGTCAGAAGACCTGTTTTGAATTCAGCCTACAATTCAGTTCTTCTGAACTCCATTGATAAGAATTTCCAGATCAGGTATGTTGAGTTCCAGCCGCTTGATTATTCCGATGGCACATTTACATCCAACCTGACTTCGATGCTTGCATTTTATTCCTACACCATCCTGGGGTTTTATTTTGACTCTTTTTCGCCGTCAGGTGGAACACCCTTTTTTGAAAAGGCCCAGGAAGTTGTCAATGTCGCCCAGAACACCTCTGAACCCGGCTGGAAGGCCTTTGAAAGTGAAAAGAACCGGTGGTGGCTTGTGAACAATTACATGAATGCGGCCAACTCCGGGCTGAGAGATTTCGCATTCAAATACCACCGTCTCGGGCTCGACCAGATGTATGAAAAGGTTGACCAGGGAAGAAGCAGCATCAATGAGAGTATTGAGCTCCTCCAGGGCATTTACAATGCCAAGCCGGGGCTTTATGCCCTCCAGCTTATTTTTGACGCAAAACGCGATGAAATCATCAATATTTTCAGTGATCAACGGGTTGCCCCGATGGAAAAAACCAACGTCGTCAACATTCTCAAAGAAATCGATCCCGGGAGCAGCTCCAAATACCAGGCCATCCTCGACGCAAAGTAACAGACCGCCGGCTATACCAGTTTTCATTTAAATGGTTACCGATGCTCATTAAATTATCGATTAAGAATTATATCCTTATTCATGAGCTTGAGATTGATTTCTCAGGAGGATTCTCTGTCATCACCGGTGAAACAGGTGCTGGAAAATCGATCCTCCTGGGGGCGCTCGGGCTGATCCTGGGCCAGCGTGCTGATGCCGGGATCCTGCTCGACAAATCACAGAAATGTGTGGTTGAAGGATTGTTTAAGATAAAGGAATACAACCTTGCCAGCCTGTTTGCCCTCCATGAACTTGATTATGATGATTTTGTCATCCTCAGGAGGGAGATCAACCAGGGTGGAAAATCGCGCGCATTCATCAACGATACCCCGGTAAACCTCGCCTTGCTGAAAGATATTGGCGACCGGCTGGTCAATATTCACTCCCAAAACTCGATAACCACCCTCAATGATTCCAACTTCCAGCTCGCGGTCATCGACAGTTATGCAGGGATGACAGCCCTTGTAAATGACTACCGCGTTGATTATGCCCGTTTAACGGGGATAAAAAACCAGCTTGACATTCTCCGGCAATCGGAGGCAAAAGCAGCCGCAGAGCGGGATTATCACCAGTTCCTGCTCGATGAACTCGACAATGCGAACCTCAAACCGGGTGAATTTCAGGAGCTTGAAGACCAGCTGACCATGCTGACTCACGCGGGAGAGATAAAAAGCAACCTGTTTCATGCCTGCCAGGTGATCTCCGGCAGCGAGGGAAACATTCTTGAACTTCTTACCGGTGCAATCCATAGCATCAAGTCCGTTGAGAGGTACCGGAACGACTTTAAAGTTTTAGTTGAAAGATTAAACAGCAATTATATCGATATCAAAGATCTGGCCACTGATATTTCTGATATTGAGGAGCAGGTTTTTATCGATCCTGTTTCTCTTGACCTTGTGACCCAGCGGCTCGACCACCTGAATCGCCTGATGAAAAAGCACCAGGTTTCAACGGTTGAAGCCCTTATCGAAATCCGGGAGCGGATCGGGGAGACCATCAACAAAGCAGTGGATATGGAAAACCAGATCAACAGGCTTGAAAGTGATTGGTCAAAGCTTGAGAAAACCCTGCAGGTTAAGGCAGGAACAATTTCAGCCGGGAGGAGAAAGGTTTTCCCGAAATTTGAAAAGGAAATAACGGGGCTCCTTTCACAGCTTGGTATATCCATGGCGCGGTTTAGCATAGAATGCACCGCAACGGGTGGACTTACGCGTGAAGGGACCGACAAGGTGCGCTTTTTATTCAGCGCGAACAGGGGGATCGAGGTCAGGGAACTCTCGCATGCCGCTTCGGGCGGGGAGCAATCAAGACTCATGCTCAGCATCAAATCGATGATCAGCCAGAAGAACCTGCTTCCAACCATCGTGTTTGACGAAATCGACAATGGCGTTTCGGGGGAGGTTGCCGGCAAGGTCGGATCCATCCTCAAGCACATGGGGAACAAAATGCAGGTGATCGCCATCACTCATTTGCCCCAGATCGCCGGCAAGGGCGAACATCATTTCCTGGTTTATAAAACAGAACACAAACAGGGCACCACAACCTATATCAAACAATTATCTGAAAAAGAGCGTGTTGTGGAAATTGCAAAAATGCTCAGCAACGACATCATTACCGATTCGGCAGTACAGACAGCCAATGAGTTGCTGAACCATTGAAAAAATCATCATTTATTAACCAACGACAAATTCAGAATGACATATAACTTACTAAAAGGAAAAAAGGGAATTATCTTCGGCGCACTGGACAACAAGTCCATTGCATGGAAAATTGCTTCAAGGGCTCATGAGGAGGGGGCTGTATTTACCCTCTCCAACACCCCTGTTGCGCTCCGTTTCGGTGAGATCAGCCAGCTTTCGGAACAATGCAACGCCGAAGTCATTCCCGCCGACGCCACCAGTGTGAAAGACCTGGAATATGTATTTAACCGCTCCATGGAGATCATGGGCGGCAAGGTTGATTTTGTACTTCATTCGATCGGCATGTCCATGAATGTCAGGAAACAGCGTGATTACGACGACCTTGACTATGACTATTTCCTGAAAACGATCGACATCTCCGCCCTCTCGTTTCATAAAATGCTTCAGGTTGCCAAAAAACTTGATGCAATCAGTGAATGGGGTTCCGTACTCGCCCTTTCCTACATTGCTGCCCAGCGAACACTGGTAGGGTATAACGATATGGCCGATGCCAAAGCCATCCTGGAATCGATCGCCAGGAGTTTCGGTTATATCTACGGCCGGGAAAAGCACATCCGGATCAACACCATTTCCCAGTCTCCGACCCGGACAACGGCAGGCAACGGAATCAAGGGCATCGACGGGCTCCTTGATTTTACAGAACGCATGTCACCGCTCGGCAATGCGACCGCCGACGAATGCGCCGACTTTTCCATCGTACTCTTTTCAGACCTTTCGAAAAAAGTCACCATGCAAAATATATTCCACGATGGCGGTTTCTCAAGTATGGCAATGAGCCAGAAAGCAATGACCCAATACAATAAATGCCTGGAGGAAAACGAGGAGAATTTATAGGCAATCTTTTCCTCTTTTTTTTATCTTTGCACCCCTGATTCTTATTATCTGTTAAACCTGTTTTCAATGAAGATATTAGTTTGCATTAGCCATGTTCCCGATACGACCACCAAGGTCAAATTCGTTGACGACCTTAAAAAATTGGATATAACTGGTATACAGTGGGTTATTAATCCATGGGATGAACTTTCCCTCACCAGGGCGCTCGAATTGAAAGACGATCCATCCAATGACATCCAATCTGTCACGGTCGCACATGTGGGCCTCGCCGGAGCCGAGCCAACCATCCGCAAAGCACTGGCGATCGGAGCCGATGATGCCCTCAGGATCAATGCTGAACCCCGCGATGCCTTCTATGTTGCCTCGCAGCTGGCTGAAGCGGTGAAAAACGAGTCGTACGACCTGGTCCTTTGCGGGATTGAGTCGAGCGATTACAATGGCTCCACGGTTGGAGGAATGCTGGCTGAACTGTTAGGATATCCTTCGGTATCTTCTGTTTCATCTGTAAGAATCGAAAACGGCAGGTTCCTGATCACGCGGGAAATCGATGGCGGGAAGGAGATCGTGAATGTGGTTGCACCGCTGGTCGCCATCGTACAGAAAGGGATCGCAAAAGAACCCCGCATCGCAGCCATGCGCGGGATCATGATGGCGCGTACGAAACCGCTGAAAGTCGTGGAGCCGGTTGAAATGGAATCATTTACCGACCTGGTCTCTTTCGAGATGCCGAAACCAAGGGCCGCATGCAAATTCGTTGATCCTGAAAATCCAGGTCAGCTGATTGATCTTCTGCAGAATGAAGCAAAAATTATCTAACCTCTTGTTAACACAAAAACCACGATATGTCAGTTTTAATTTTTGTTGAAAATTGGGATGGGAAATTCAAGAAATTGAGTTTTGAACTTGTTTCCTATGGGGCTAAATTAGCGGAAATGATGGCTACTGATGCCATTGCGCTTACAATAGGGAAAGTTGAAAACGGTGAATTGGCAAAGCTTGGCAGGTACGGTGCATCGAAGATTCTTGTCGCAGTCAATGAAGGCATCACAACCTTCGACAGCATGAACTTCACCACTGTTATCGCGGGGATTGCCGTCCAGGAAGATGCAAAGGTGCTCGTTCTTTCAAATAATAATACCGGGAAGGCACTGGCACCCAGGTTATCGGTACGGCTAAAGGCCGGACTTGGTTCCGGTGTAAACAGGCTGCCTGCCAGCCTCGACCCCTTCATGGTTTACAAAAAGGTTTATTCGGGTAATGCCTACGCCAACATACACATCAAAACCGATGTCAAAATCCTGACACTCTCACAGAATTCTTTCGAATTGTCGGAATCGGGAAACAATTCTACTGTGGCGGAAGTAGCGGTTGAATGGGACAACGCCGGTGTTAAAACAAAGGTTGTTGAGGTTCAGAAACAGGAGGGCAAAATCCTGCTGACAGACGCCGACATCGTGATATCTGGCGGACGCGGGATGAAATCACCCGAAAACTGGGGCCCGATCGTACAACTGGCCGAATTGCTCGGGGCCGCCACCGCATGTTCTCGTCCGGTCTCCGACGAAGGCTGGAGGCCCCATGAAGAACATACCGGCCAGACCGGGAAGATCATTGCCCCCAACCTCTATTTTGCAATTGGGATTTCAGGTGCCACACAGCACCTGGCCGGGGTAAGTTCCTCCAAATTTATTGTTGCGATCAATACTGACAAAGATGCGCCTATTTTCGCGGCTGCCCAGTACGGAATAATCGGCGATGCCGGCAAGGTATTACCGAAACTGGTTGAGGCCCTTCAGGAACTTAAGGGGAAATAGACTGCCATGGGTAAACAGATAGCTTTTGCGGTCATCCTGCTTGCAACACTTGGTATTTTCTCCTACACGATCAGCCGCACCATCCGGTATTTCAAACTGACCAAAAAGGCATTCCCTGTTCGTGATTTTGGAAAACGCCTCCAGGTCATGATGTCCGTTGCTTTCGGCCAGACCAAAATTTTCCGCAGGCCGGTCATCGGATTTTTCCATGCCGTGGTTTTCTGGGGTTTTTGCGTTATCGCCGTTGGCAGCGTTGAAATGGTTGTTGACGGACTTTCGGGTTCCGAAAAGGCATTACAGTTCCTCGGCCCCCTATACGACCTGATCATGGCTTCCGGTGATATTTTCGGTCTCCTGGTCGCCATCTGCATCGTAATCTTCCTGGGACGCCGGCTCCTTTTCCATATCAAACGCTTCGAGGGAATCGAGATGAAACGCGTTTCACACCTCGACGCCAACATCGCCCTGAGCATGATCCTCATCCTGATGATATCACTGCTGGGGATGAATATGGCTTATCTCAGTATCCACACCGTTCCCGGGAAACAGGTTGCCGGTGTGTACCCTGTGAGCAGCCTTCTGGCCGGGATCTTTTCCGCCCTGCCGGCAGGGAAGGTGTTCGTCATCTACGAAACCTGCTGGTGGCTCCATATCCTGATGATCTTTGTTTTTGCCAATGTGCTGCCCTATTCCAAACATTTTCATGTTTTCATGTCGGTTCCCAATGTGTTCCTCTCCCGGCTCGATCCATTGGGAAAGTTGTCAAACATGGACAACATTACCTGTGAAGTGAGGATGATGCTCTACCCGGAACAGGGCGCAGGCCTCCCGGCTTCCGTACTCCCGCCTGAACGCTTCGGGGTGAAGGATGCCGAAGACATCACCTGGAAAAATTACCTTGATTCGCTTGCCTGCACCGAATGCGGACGCTGCACCTCTGTTTGTCCCGCCAACCTTACGGGAAAGCTACTTTCACCACGAAAAATCATCATGAACATCCGGGCAAGGATGAAAGAAAAGGGCCCCGGGCTTGTTAAAAACGGGACCGGTTTTAACGACAACAAATCGTTGCTCAACGATTATATCACCCCCGAGGAATTATGGGCCTGCACCACATGCAACGCCTGCGCCATGGAGTGTCCGGTCAATATCAACCATCCGGGTTTAATCATCGACATGCGCCGTTACCTGGTCATGGAGGAGGCCTCTGCACCCAGCGGGATCAAATGGATTTTCGGGAATATTGAAAACAACGGCGCAGCATGGCAATTTTCAGCCGACGACCGCATGGTGTGGGCCAAAGATATTACATTGAACCAGAACTAGCAGAGCTATCAGATCATGGAAAAAAAGAAAATTGAAGTTCCTGTTATGGCCGACCTGCATGCGCGCGGGGAACAACCGGAATACCTTTTCTGGGTTGGCTGTGCCGGGGCATTCGATGACCGCTATAAAAAAGTAGCCCAGGCTTTTGTGAAAATCCTTACCTTCCTCGATATCAGTTACGCGGTGCTGGGCCGCGAGGAATCGTGCACCGGCGATCCGGCGCGTCGTGCAGGAAATGAGATGCTCTACCAGATGCAGGCCCTTCAGAATATTGCAATTCTGGAATCGTACGGGATCACCAGGATCATCACCATTTGCCCGCATTGCTACAATATTTTCAAAAATGAATACCCCGATCTCGGGGCAAAGTTTGAAACGATCAACTACCTGCAGTTACTCGACCAGTTCATCGTTTCGGGGAAGCTCAGTTTTGATGCTGCCGCGTTGGGTGGGGTATGTGTTACCTATCATGATCCATGTTACCTTGGCCGTGCAAATGATATGTATTTTGAACCCCGCTCCATCCTGAAAAAGCTGACGACAGGACTGGTTGAGATGGAAAGAAATAAAAGCTTTGCCTTTTGTTGCGGCGGTGGAGGCACTCAGATGTTCAAGGAGGCTGAAAAAGGCAACAAGGAGGTGTATGTCGAGCGCACCGAAGAGGCCTTGAGGACCAACGCAACCGTCATTGCGACTGCCTGTCCCTTCTGCATGACCATGATCACCGACGGAATAAAAAGCAAGAACAGGGAAGATGAAATCAAAAACTTTGATATTGCCGAACTGATCGTACAATCGTTAAACCTTTAGAAACCATAAAACAATAGTGATGGAGAACAAAAAAGTGCTCAAAAGTGGTGAGTTCCTGGTTGATGAAATCGAAGCAACAGACATTTTTATCCCCGAAGAATTCGACGAAGAACAAAAAATGATCGCACAAACCATCCGGGATTTCCTGGATACGGAGCTTTATCCGAACATAGATCAGATCGATTCACCGGATATCAAACTGATGCAGCGCATCCTGAAAAAGGCCGGCGAACTGGGTCTGATGGGAATCTCCATTCCAGAAGAATACGGCGGGTTCGGTCAATCGTTTGTCACCCAGATGCTGGCAGCCGAAACCATCGGGGCGGGTCATTCCTTTTCTGTCGCCTTCATGGCACATACCGGCATCGGCACCCTGCCCATCATGTATTACGGTAACGAAGACCAGCGTCAGCATTATGTGACCCGCCTCGCAACGGGTGAGCTGCTTGGCGCTTACTGCCTCACAGAACCTGGTGCAGGCAGCGATGCCAACTCGGGAAAAACGAGTGCCACCCTGTCGGAAGACGGGAAGCATTATATCCTCAACGGTCAGAAGATGTGGATTACGAATGCCAACTTTGCCGATACGCAGGTGGTTTTTGCGAAGATTGACAAAGACAGGGTACTCAGCGCATTCATTGTGGAGCGCAACTACCCGGGCGTTGTCGTAAACCCGGATGAACACAAAATGGGTATTAAGGGTTCGTCAACGGCCCAGATTTTCTATAATGATGTTAAAGTGCCCGTTGAAAACCTGATCGGGAACCGGGGCGAAGGATTCAGGATTGCCCTGAGCATTCTCCACATGGGACGGATCAAACTTGGGGCCAACGTACTTGGAGCATCCAAAAAGGCGATCAACGATTCGGTGAAGTATGCCAATGAGCGCAAACAATTCGGCGTTCTGATCTCCACCTTCGGATCCATCAAGCACAAACTGGCCGAACAGGTTATCAAAACTTTTGCCCTTGAATGCGCCATTTATCGCCTGAGCAAAGATATTGACGGACTTATTGAACAGTACAAGGCATCGGGAATGGACAAGGGAAAAGCTTCCGTAGAAGGGATCAGCCACTATGCGGTCGAAGCCGCCATCCTGAAGGTTTACGGTTCGGAAGTGCTCGACTATGTGATCGACGAGGCAGTCCAGATTCATGGCGGAATGGGCTATTCCGCTGAAATGGCAGTTGAAAAAGGATACCGTGATTCGAGGATCAACCGTATCTTTGAAGGAACCAACGAGATCAACCGCCTGCTGGTGGTCGACACAGCCATGAAACGCGCCATGAAAGGTGATTTTGACCTTTTTGGCAAAGCGGAAGCACTTGTTGCGGGCATTGACAACTTAACCGACAATACGGTCGAAGGCGAGTCCTATTTTGCAGAAAAACTCAGGAATATCAAGAATTTCAAAAACCTGATCCTGATCATGATCCATGGTGCCTCCAAATGTTTTGACAAAAAACTGATCACCGAGCAGGAGGTGTTGAACAACCTTACCGACATGATCATGGAGGTTTATCTTGCAGAAGCGATGGCGCTTCGCATCCGGAAAATGGAACTGATGGGGTTGAACCAATCCGACATTTACCGCAAGATGCTCGACGTATTTGTTTATGACGCAGCGGATAAAATCAGGAAACCCGCACAGGACACGGTGAATGCGTTTGCTGATGCTTCAACCGGCGCTGGTTATATGAGAGCGATTGAAATCCTGACAAAAGTGGCCGGCCTCAATGTAAAGGATACCCGCAGAAGCATTGCCGACAAACTGATCGGGGATAATTGCTATAAGTTCTAGTTCAGACCTTTTCTTTTCAAACCAGTTAACAAGGACAAGAAAACATGGGGATAAGCAACGGGTTCATACAGTTGATGCTAGCACTTGTTTCTGCTTTTTTTGTCCTTGTAACACTGGGTTTCCTGAACAGGAAATTGTTGAAATTGTGGTATATAACGGCTGTTTATGGCCGGTACAGCTACGAGTTCCTGAATTTTTTCAGCATGAACAAGCTTAGGAATCCGTTCAATGGTTGCATCAAGGATGAAATCCCCGTTCACCTTGAAGTGTTCTTCAGGAAGACCAGGAATTCTGAAGAATTCCAGACAGAGGTGCCCATCGATTATCCCGATGTTCCCTTCATGTCAGAAAAGAGATCGCTCTTCAGGATTAAAGGGAAACCCGACTGCCTCAAGGTGGCCTTCGCTGACGGTATCAGATTCATCATCATGGGATACCATGAAAAACTAATGGGATGCAGGATGCGGTCGATCTTCTATTTCGTCAACGATCGTTTTGTCATGGGTGAGATTCTCTTCACCGACCTGACAAGGGTCAGCCCGGTTAAACTTGCGGAGACTTTATCAGCAAAGTACCTGAAAGGAAAATTGATCAACCTGGATACCTTTTACATAAAAAATACCGGCGGCAATCATTTGAATTTCGACTACAACGGTTTTACCATCTCGGTCAAATACCTGTACAGGGGCGACCCCGCAACCAACAGGATACTGGAAACGGTTTTCAATAAAGCAGAAATCCCCGGAGCGAGGCTCACGGGGATTCCGGATAGCGGGGAATTACTCGACAGGTTCTGATTTTATGCCAATGGCCACATTGACGACCACCTCCTCCTTCACCGGGTCATAATCGACGGTGATGACATCCTTGTCTGACAGTTTAGTCTTAATGATCTCTTCGGCCAGTGTATCTTCCACATATTTCTGAATGGCACGTTTCAGGGGCCGGGCTCCAAACTGGGCATCCCATCCTTTTTCGGCGATATAATCCTTTGCAGCGGCTGTGATGACAATATGATAGCCAAGATCGGTCGTCCTTTTATACAGGTGTTGAAGTTCGATGTCTATGATCTTGTGGATATCTTCCCGTTCGAGAGAATTAAAAATGACCACATCGTCGATCCTGTTGATAAATTCGGGGGCAAATGCCTTTTTCAGCGCATTTTCAATGACCCCGCGTGCATATTCACTGCTTGCTGCCTGCTTGGCAGATGTTGCGAAACCGACACCCTGCCCGAAATCCTTCAGTTGCCGAGAACCGATGTTCGAGGTCATGATCACAATGGTGTTCTTGAAATCGACCCTTCGGCCAAAACTGTCGGTCAGCATCCCGTCGTCGAGCACCTGCAGAAGCAGGTGAAACACATCCGGGTGGGCCTTTTCAATCTCGTCGAGCAAAACGATGGAGTAGGGGCGGCGGCGGATTTTTTCGGTAAGCTGTCCGCCCTCTTCATAGCCCACATATCCCGGGGGGGCACCAATGAGGCGGGAAACGGCGAATTTTTCCATGTATTCGCTCATATCGATCCGAACCAGGGCATCTTCGGTATCGAACAGGTATTTTGAAAGCACTTTGGCAAGATGCGTTTTGCCGACGCCGGTGGGCCCCAGGAAAATAAAGGTGCCGATCGGTTTGTTCGGGTCCTTCAACCCGGCACGGTTCCTGCGAATTGCCCTGACCACCTTTTTAATCGCTTCATTCTGACCGATCACGGAGTGTTCCAGCTCGGTTTCCATGTTGATCAACCGGTCGCTCTCATTTTTCGCGATGCGCTGTACCGGGATCCCGGTCATCATGGCCACCACCTCTGCAACATTTTCCTCTGAGACGGTTTGACGGTTCAGTTTGGCATTCTCCTCCCATTTCTTTTTCTCTTTTTCAAGGCTGTCCTGGAGTTTTCGCTCCGTGTCCCGCAGGTCGGCCGCCTCCTCGAACTTCTGGCTGTTGATTGCCGCCATTTTCCTTTTCCGGGTATCTTCGATCTGGTTTTCAACCGTTACGATCTCTTCCGGAACGTTGATGTTTGAAATGTGCACACGGGCGCCGGCTTCATCGAGCGCATCGATGGCCTTGTCGGGGAGATACCGGTCGGTAATATACCTGTTGGTCAGCATGACACATGCCTTGATGGCGTCATCCGTGTATTTCACCAGGTGATGATCCTCGTATTTTTCCTTGATATTGTTCAGGATTTCAACCGTCTCCTCCGGGGAGGTGGGATCGACCAGCACCTTCTGGAACCGGCGTTCCAGCGCACCGTCCTTTTCAATGTACTGGCGGTACTCATCCAGCGTCGTGGCACCGATGCACTGGATGTCACCGCGGGCGAGGGCCGGCTTGAACATGTTGGACGCGTCAAGCGATCCGGAGGCGTTGCCGGCCCCGACGATCGTATGGATCTCATCGATAAAGACGATGATGTTCGGATTTTTTTCAAGTTCATTGAGTACCGCTTTCATCCGTTCCTCGAACTGGCCGCGGTATTTGGTGCCTGCCACGAGTGAGGCGAGATCGAGCGACACCAGTCGTTTGTTGAAAAGCGCCCTTGAAACTTTCCGCTGCACGATCCGCAGGGCGAGACCTTCGGCGATGGCCGACTTGCCCACACCGGGTTCGCCAATCAGGATGGGATTGTTCTTTTTCCGCCTGCTCAGGATCTGCGCGATGCGCTGCAACTCCTTTTCCCGGCCGACGATGGGATCAAGACGCCCTTCTTCGGCTGCCTTGGTAATATCCCTGCCAAAATTATCCAGGACGGGTGTTTTGGATTTTGAATCCTGGGTTTTCTTCGGGTTGCCGCCGCTGAAGCTCTTCCCGCCTTCTTCGGGATCCTCATCGTCGTCGTCCTTCGGAAGGATGTCCTGCGGATCAAACCGTTGTTCATCATTGCCATTGGTCAGGATAGCCTTGAGTTCATCCTTGACAGAATCATAACTGACACTGTAAAGTGTGAAAATCTTGGTGACGAGGTTGTTCTCATCCTTCAGGATGGCCAGTAAAAGATGTTCGGTCCCGATCATTTCACTGTTGAACAGTTTTGCCTCCAGGTAGGTGATCTTCAGGGCACGTTCGGCCTGCTTGATGAGGGGAAGGTTTTCCCCGCCGGCCGGCTTTTCCTTGTGGCTTGCTACGGCCAGTTCAACCTTTTTCTTAACCTCGGCCAGGTCAACGCCAAGGTTGCGTAAAATCCTGATTGCTAACCCCTCTCCTTCACGAATGATACCGAGTAGCAGGTGTTCTAATCCTATATAATCATTCCCCAGACGCTGGGCCTCCTCCCGGCTGTATATCAAAACGTCCTTGACACGTTGTGAAAATTTTGCTTCCATATGAAGTTATTTACATTAGTAGGGTAATTGCATGACAAAAATCGAACCACATTTAAAACCTGAAAAAATGTCAAGCCCTTCAAAAGTACGACCGAAATAACAGTTTTATTGCGAAAGTACCTATATTTATTAACACTTTCATGTTAGTAAGAGGGTAAAATAAATAGGGGAGGGGCCTTGGTCGTTCGGTGTAAAATTATTACCTTCGTAACTTATTCAGGCAATATTTATCTGTCTGAAAATTAATTAAATAACTAAAGGTGAGAGACGAAATGGATTCGGGAGAAAAAATCGTTCAGGTCAATATTGAGAACCAGATGAAGACTGCCTACATTGATTATTCAATGTCGGTAATTGTCCAGAGAGCATTACCTGATGTGCGGGATGGCTTGAAACCTGTGCACCGGAGGGTGCTGTTCGGCATGTACGAACTGGGAGTGCTGTCAAACAGGGCCTATAAAAAATCGGCCAGAATCGTCGGGGAGGTGCTTGGTAAATACCACCCGCACGGGGATACCTCGGTATACGACGCCATGGTCAGGATGGCACAGGACTGGAGTCTGCGATACCCGCTTGTGGACGGCCAGGGAAACTTCGGTTCGATGGACGGCGACAATCCTGCCGCCATGCGGTACACCGAAGCCCGTCTGCAAAAAATCGCTGAAGAGATGGTGGCTGATATCGAAAAGGATACAGTCGACTTCCAGCTGAATTTCGATGATACCCTTAAGGAACCCACCGTCATGCCTTCACGCATCCCGAACCTGCTGATCAACGGCGCATCGGGTATTGCCGTCGGGATGGCCACGAATATGGCGCCCCACAACCTCAGGGAAGTCGTTGACGGGATCATTGCCTACATCGACAACCACAACATCACGATCCAGGAACTGATGCAATACATCAAAGCTCCCGATTTTCCCACCGGGGGCACCATCTATGGCTATGATGGCGTAAAGGATGCCTTTGAAACCGGCAGGGGCAGGATCGTCATGCGCGGGGAGACCAAGATTGAACAGGACAAGCACGGAAGGGACATGATCATTGTCAATTCCGTTCCTTACCAGGTCAATAAGGCGGAAATGATCAAAAAGACAGCCGACCTTGTCAACGATAAAAAAATTGAGGGGATTTCCGACATCCGTGACGAATCGGACCGTAACGGCGTACGCATCGTGTATGAGTTGAAGCGCGATGCCATCACCAACGTGGTGCTGAACAAACTCTTCCAGATGACGGCGTTGCAAACCTCGTTCAATGTGAACAACATCGCCCTGGTCAAGGGTCGGCCGATGATGCTCACCCTGAAAGATATGATCGTACATTATGTTGAGCACCGCCACGAAGTTATCATCCGCCGCACCAGGTTCGAACTGGCAGAAGCGCTGAAACGGGCACATATTCTCGAAGGGTTGCTGATCGCACTCGACAACCTCGATGCCGTGATCGCCCTCATTCGCAATTCGCAGACACCCGATGAGGCGAGGGCAGGATTGATGACCACGTTTGCATTGAGCGAGATCCAGGCAAAAGCCATACTCGAAATGAGGTTGCAGCGCCTGACAGGTCTCGAGCGCGACAAGATCAAGGATGAATATGCCGACTTGATGAAACTGATCGATCATCTCAACGCGGTCCTGGCCGATGAAACCCTTCGCATGGATATCATCAAGGGCGACCTGCTGGAGGTAAAAGAGCGGTTCGGCGATGAACGCAAATCGACCATTGAATACGCAGCCTCCGATTTCAGGATTGAAGACACCATTGCCGATGAAAACGTGGTGATCACCATCTCCCACATGGGATATATCAAGCGGACCCCGCTCACGGAGTATCGTGTGCAGAACAGGGGAGGCCGTGGGGTGAAGGGTTCCGACATACGGGACGAGGATTTCCTCGAACACCTGTTCGTGGCCACCAACCACAATTACCTCCTGTTTTTCACCCAGAAAGGCAAATGCTTCTGGCTCAGGGTTTATGAGATTCCGGAAGGTGGAAAAACTTCAAAGGGCCGTGCCATACAGAACCTGGTCAACATTGAGCCCGACGATACCGTCAGGGCCTTTATCAATGTAAAAGACCTGAAGGACGAAGCGTATACCGCCGCAAACTTCATCATTCTTGCCACCCGTAAGGGAACCATCAAGAAAACTTCGCTGGAGGCATATTCGAGACCACGAATGAACGGCATTAACGCCATCACCATCAATGAAGGCGACCATCTGCTCGAAGCCAAACTGACGCAGGGCACCGACGAAGTGGTCATGGCCCTCCGGTCGGGGCGTGCCATCCGGTTCAATGAGACCACCGTGCGTCCGATGGGTCGAAATGCGGCAGGTGTCCGTGGTATTTCCATGACAGGGGACGACAACGAAGTGATCGGCATGATCTGCATCCCCAGGGATCAGAAACGCGAAGTACTCGTTGTATCGGAAAACGGTTATGGAAAGCGATCGGATCTGGAGGATTACCGTATCACCAACAGGGGAGGGAAAGGTGTTAAAACACTGAACATCACCGAAAAAACGGGAGCGCTAATTGCCGTGAAAGACGTCACCGATAATGATGACCTGATGATCATCAACCGCTCGGGAGTCATCATCCGGATGGCTGTTGCCAATCTCAGAATCATGGGCAGAGCAACACAAGGCGTCAGGCTTATCAAGATTGATGACGGGGATTCTATTGCTGCGGTTGCCAAAGTCGATGTGGAAGAAACTCCTGAAATCATTGAAGACCTGGGGACGGATTTGACTGACAGCTCCTTTGATAACACAATCGAAAATTCAGATGATCCGGCTGTGAATGATAAAACAGGTGAGGAGGAAACGGAAAATTAATTTGCTCCTAAGTAACATAAAATCAGTCGGTATTTTATATCTTTGCCGGCTAAAATCAACGGAAATATATCATTTTAACAACTAAACTGATGAAAAAAATCACCCTTTTCCTTGTATTGGTAACGTCACTTACCTTTGCATTCGGACAGAAGAATGTACTCCAGACTGCTTCTAATTATCTAAAAGACGGGAAATTAGATAAATCGCTGGAAGCCATTAACCAGTGTATTCTGGATCCAAGTACCGCACAGGACACCAAGGCATGGTTTATCAGGGGAAATGTTTACCTCGAAATAGCCAACTCGAAGGATGAAAAAGTGAAGGCCCTTGACCCCAATCCGCTTGCGAAGGCGATGGAGTCGTACAAGAAGGCGCTGGAGTTTGACCCGAAGAAGGAAACTTCCAAAAAGGAATATTATGCAGAGATCCTTGCAAAGGTTGATAAGCAGTACCGTACTTTTTTCGATTCTGCCGTTTCCCGGTACAACAAAAAAGCATACAAAGATGCTATGACCTATTTCGGCAGATCCGCTGAGGTGCTCGAGGTTATGAACATCACCGATACGCTCAGCCTGCTGAACGGAGCCCTTTGCGCCGGCATGGCGCATGAGAAGGCAGCTGAAAAAGATTTCTATCTTCGTTTGATTAAAGGGAATTATAAATCACCGAACGTATATAGCACAATCAGTGATATTTACCTTAAAGAAAAGGACTCTGCAAATGCTTTTAAATACATCCGCATGGGCTTGAAGGAATATCCCAACAACATGACCCTGTTCAACAGCGAGATAAACATTTATCTTACCTACAACATCGTTGATAAAGCAATGAATAACCTGAACATCGCGATGAAAAAGGACACCTCCAATTATTCGATACCCTTTGCCCTGGGAACCCTTTACGACAACCAGGCGAATGATACCAGCAAGACCGCCGTACAAAAGGAAGAGGCCTTTAAAATGGCCGAAAAATCCTACAGCAAGGCCCTGCAGATCAAGCCTGATTATTTTGACGCAGCCTTTAACCTTGGTGCGCTGAACCTGAACAAGGCTTCCGATATTCTTGTGAAAGCCAACAACCTTCCGCCGGATGCAACTTCTCAATTTGATAAGATGAAGAAAGAGGCTGACGGATACCTCGCCAAGGCGATGCCGTATCTTGAAAAGTCCCTGGAGATCCAGCCTACAGATATGAACTCACTGAATGCCCTTCGCCAGATTTATACCCGTTTGAATATGGCCGACAAGAAAAAGGGTATCCAGGAAAAAATCAACGCCTTACAGAAGAAGTAGGGTACCTGTATCAGGAGATGTTCCGGCATTGGAGGTCTCCTGATATTTTTACTTTTGCTATTTAACATAATATTAATTATAGGACAAATTAGTATTTCTCTTATACTGATTATCAAATAGTTAAAATTTTTAAAAGCGTCAATACTCCGGTTTATTTCCTTATATTTGCACTATTATTCCTTTATAACATTGAGAATCAACTAAGAATAACGGGAGAATAACCTCCGGTTAACATCCTGAAATTAATTTACATAATTGATTATCAATGTACTAAAATAAACCGCAAATCAAAATTCATTTCAGCATGAAAAGAATTGAATTCAAAAATATTATCCCTCCAGATGGTCGAAGTCTGAAAATTGATGAGAATCGCTGGCGTGTTTCTCTTGGCGGTAAAACGGAAATTTCTTTTAAAAACCAAAAACATGCTATCGCTTTTCAGACCAGGATCAATGAAGAACTAAATGATGCGCTCGTTATTTATAACGACATCTCTATAGAACTCTACCGGCATTATAAAACCAACTGGTTTTATTTCAACATAAATCAGGACCAAGCCGGTAATGAAAATAAAATTCGCCAGGCGTTTTTTGAAGTTGAAAGGTTGATGGGGAAAGTGGTAATTGAATATGAACAGTATAGGATCTTTACAAATATTGGGAATATTACGGAATACCTCAGGATCATTGCTAAATGCCTTCAATCTCTCCATAGACACCGGGAATCATATGCAGAAGTTCGAAGTTTGGAGCTTATAGTCTCTCGAATTAATACCTGTTTTGAGACGATTGATGGTCTCGGATGGAACCCTGTACCAAATGGTGGTGAGATTGTGCGTTGTGAGCGCTATCAAAAGCTCAAAGAAAGGGAACA
>CAIMWF010000073.1 GCA_903845055.1 uncultured Bacteroidales bacterium
AAATTCAGCGACAATCTGAAAATTACGGTGATACAACAACCCGAAAATCAGGTCCATCGATTTCATTTCGGGTTTGCGGAGAATCTGCTTCGTTTTTGCGGTATCCTTGTCCACATCGTAAACAAAAAGCCTGATCTTCACACCTGCCTTTTCCAGGGAATCAAGCGCCATGCGAAGCCCTTCATAAAATGGAAGGAACTGGAATGATTTTTCCGTCTCAAGAATATTGGGATCGGGATTTTCGGCATTCAGGGATTCAACATCCGCAAGGACAAGGGGAATCATCAGGGCCACTTTATAGACCGGCTTTTTGGTTGAATGATCCTTGCCGCATGGCAGTTCCTCCGCGATCACGGAGTCCTTTTTGACAGCCTGGGGTTCGGGGGTCACAGGTTTTGCGGGTGCAACCGGAGGTCTGGGTGCCGTGGACCCGGTCCTGGTTCCCTTCACCTGTACCTTTTCCTGTTTTGGTTTTGTGGTTGTTCCCCCATCAACCGGTTTTACAGCCGGGGTTTCATCCACCTGGCGCGCAGCGGCCTGGTTTGCCTCCATGGCATCGGCTGGTTTCGGGCCGACCACCGGGATCCTCAGTTTTTCATCAGCTTTCAATCCCTCCCTGACCTGCGGGTTTTCGCGGATCAGGTCGTTCACCTCCACGCCATACGCCTTTGAGATCATGTAAAGCGTCTGCCCCCTTTTGACGTTGTGGATGTAATACTCTTTTCCGCCGACCTTCTCATAAACCTTTGAACGCATCTGTTTCAGCAGTTCCTGCGAAGTCTGGGCTTCCGCCCCCGACCCGCCGAACATAATAAATACCACAAGAAGAACAAACGCCTGGAAATATCTCATCGGGAAACTCTAAAATCCAACCCTAAAAATACAAAAAAAGTTTCACTATTTCGCTACCTCGCTACCTCGCTACCTCGCTACCTGTTTTACTCCCACTCAATCGTTGCCGGCGGTTTTGAACTGATATCATAAACCACGCGGTTCACCCCCTTCACCTTGTTGATGATGTCGTTACTCACCTTCGCCAGGAATTCATATGGCAAATGAGCCCAGTCGGCGGTCATCCCGTCGGTGGAGGTCACCGCCCGCAATGCCACTACGTTTTCATACGTACGTTCATCGCCCATCACGCCGACCGACTGAACCGGCAGCAGCACGGCAAATGCCTGCCATACGGTGTGATAAAGTTTGGAGGTACGCAACCCGGAGATGAAGATATCATCGACATCCTGGAGCAACCTGACCTTTTCACGGTCGATATCGCTCAGGATGCGCACGGCAAGCCCGGGACCGGGGAAGGGGTGACGGTCGATGAACTCGTTTTCCAGCCCGAGCGTCTTTCCAACCTTGCGCACCTCATCCTTGAAAAGGCTGTTCAACGGTTCCACGATCTTCAGTTTCATGTAGTCGGGAAGTCCGCCAACGTTGTGATGCGATTTGATGGTTGCCGAAGGGCCCTTTACCGAATGCGACTCGATCACATCGGGATAAATGGTTCCCTGGGCAAGCCATTTGATCTCCTCGATCCGGTGCGCCTCCGTATCGAATACATCGATGAAGGTCTTGCCAATGATTTTGCGCTTCTTCTCCGGGTCGACCACCCCTTTCAGGGCATCAAGGAAAAGGCCGGATGCATCCACGCCGGTCACGTTGAGATCAAGCTGTTTGTAGCGTTCCAGCACACGGTTGAATTCATCTTTGCGCAGCAGGCCGTTGTCGACGAATATGCAATACAGGTTCCTGCCGACAGCCCGGTGAAGCAACATGGCCGCCACGGACGAGTCGACACCGCCCGAAAGTCCAAGCACCACCTTGTCTTTACCGAGTTTTTGCTTCAGCGCGGCAATCGTGGTTTCCACGAACGATTCGGGGGTCCACGACTGCTGGCAGCCGCAAATGCCAACAACAAAATTCTTCAGTAGTTTCAGCCCTTCGGTGGTGTGATAAACCTCAGGGTGGAACTGGATGCCGTAGGTGGGTTCACCCAGGATGCGGTAACCTGCAAACTCTACATCGCCGGTGCTGGCGATTACGTGGAATTCCCCCGGGACACTCAGGATGGTGTCGGCATGAGACATCCACACCTGCGTTCCTTCCGAAAGGCCGTGCATCAGCTCGCTGTCGTGTTCGATAAACGAAAGGTTGGCCCGGCCGTACTCACGGATTTTAGAAGGCGCCACCACGCCGCCCGACGATTGTGCAAGGTACTGCGCGCCATAGCACACTCCCAGTAACGGCAGCTTTTTCCTGATATTTTCAAGATCAGGGAAAGGGGCATTTTCATCGCGCACCGAAAAGGGACTTCCTGAAAGGATCACCCCCCGGTAGTTTTTACCTTCCAACGGGAATTTATTGAAAGGATGAATTTCACAGTAAACGTTCAGTTCCCTCACCCTCCTGGCTATAAGCTGGGTGTACTGGGAACCGAAATCAAGGATCAGGATGGTTTCTTGCATGATACAAACTTACAAATATTTACCGGATCAGGGTTGCCTCATACTTTGAGGTATTTCCCGCCCCGTCGGTGACATGCAGCACGAACACGTTCTTGCCGGGCTTCATCAGTTCGTCAAAGGCATAAGTGAGCAGGTGGTTTTTTTCATCATAATCCATCAGGATCCACTTGCCGTTGAGCGTTCCCCGGTAACTCTTAACCCCCGAAAGATTATCATGCAGCTTCACCATGATCGATGACTGCTTTTTGACCTTCTTGTTCGGGAATATATTTATCGGCTTGATGACCGGGGGCTCGGTATCGACCGTGACGGTGTAATTCCCGAAATCGCGCACCTTTGCGGTAACCCACCCGTTCTCATAAGTCCCGCCAGCGCTGGCAAACGAGTTTCCTTCTCCTACCGAAACAATGACCGCCTTCGACACAAGGTTTTTAGGAACTTTGTCGGCCCTGATCGACAGGGTACAGAAGGTGTGGAGGGGGGTGTACCGGTTGTGCAGGTGGTAAACCCCGGCGAAGGAACCACGCACAGGCGGCGTTACATCATATTCAAACTGCAGATCGTCGTATATGGCATCTTTCGGAATGTCAAACTTGAGGTCGGCCCTTTCCACGTGGTTGTCCGTCTTGTACGACATGAACTGGGCTCCCGGTGGGAGCGGCCGGGCAGGCTGTTTCACCGGGGGGTGGCTCATGACCCTGAATTCAAGCGCGGAGGCCTTCCCGAATGCATCCTTCACCACGTAGCGGATGGTGTGAAGTTTTGAATCGTTGAAGCTAATGATCCCCCGGTTTTTAACTTCGGAATAAACGCTGAGCTTGTTGTTCGGGGCCACATAGGAACGCTGGACCTTACGGCCGTTCTGCAGGAAAGCAGGGTAATCCATCAGGCTGTTCACGTAGCGTGTTTCGGCAAAGGCGAACCGGTCGATATTCTGTGAGAATACCTTTACCCCGTCTACGGTGAGCGTGATGTTGTGTACGCCGGTCTTCATGCCTCCTTCGGCGATGGCAAAGGTTTCGATGCCGAACATGACATTGCCTGAAACCGCCAGGCTGTCGACCATCTTCAGCCGGCAGTTATCGCCCTTGCCTGTAACCGGCAACAGCAGCGGCCGGGGAAGATGGTTCACCATCGCGTCGTTGTCCATGGGGTAAACCTTGAGCCAGTTGATGTCGGGAACGATACCGCTGGGCTTCATGAAGCCGAAATCGAGCGGATCGATGATCTCCTGGGTCTTCGCATCCCTGATTTCGAAATGGAGGTGTGGTCCTCCCGAGGCTCCGGAATTGCCGGAGTAGGCAATGATGTCGCCCTTTTTCACCTTCAGCAGACCGGCAGGCACCTCAAGATCGATGGCAAACGATTCCTGTTTGAACTGCTGCGCCCTTGCATAGCTTGCGATGGCTCCCGCATACCGGCTCAGGTGACCGTAAAGCGACAGGTAACCATTCGGATGGATGATGTACAGCGCTTTGCCAAATCCACCAGACGAAATGTTTATCCTGGAAATGTACCCGTCGGCAATGGCATACACCGGTTTCCCGACAACCCCCTCGGTGCGGATATCAATGCCCGAGTGGAAATGGTTCCGGCGGACCTCCCCGAACGACCCTGCCAGGGTGACCGGGAAACTGACGGGCGACCGGAAGTAGTTCTTCGGGTATTCCTGCTGGCCCATCACAAGGTAAGCGGGTAAAAGAAGCAGCATCACCAGGATGGCGGGTCGGTTGTACATGGGGATTATCTGACCGGTAAAAAGGAATATTTTTTCGAATAGAACATCATCTGCTTTGCAAAATCTTCCGGGTAGCTGATCGTTACATCGGTGATGGTTTCACCTTTCTTCACCAGCGTGTATTGTGGGTTGATGAACCCCGAATAGGGTGCGATGTTCAACTTGCCGTAACGTTCAAGCACCTCCTTGTGCAACTCCCCGTCAACCTGGACGGCGTATGTCTCAACAAGGGTTTTCGCTGCATTGTAGTCCCCTTCGGAGGTGATCCGCTGGATGATTTTCAGCAGCTCGCCAAACTGGTTCCGGAGACCTTCATAATCGTTAATACGGAAATAGCTTTTCCCGTCTTTCTTCACCATCTCGATGATGTTCTTCTCTTTCCCCTTTTCAAACACCCAGTGGGCGATCAGCGATCTGTCGCGCATGTGCGCCTCCTCTATGGTCTTGCCCGGGTGGATGCGCACGAGCTGCGTCATCAACCCGTTGCGGATATAACTGTCGTATTCGGCCTTGCCTGTTTCATCGTCGGGCACCAGCCCGAACTTGACCATGACAGGATCCATGATGTAATAAAGTGCGAACAGGTCGGCGCGTGCCTCTTCGATGGTTGAATGATAATTTTTAAGCGCATCGGCGTTGACCCCTTCGTTCAGCTGGCCGGAGCCATGGCCGAGGCATTCGTGCAGGTCGGTGGTGAGGTTGCCGGCCAGGTGACCGTTCTTCGTGCTGCGGTCAATCTCCGCTTTCGAAAAGGCGAACTCTTCGAGGAAACCATTTCCCAGGGCAGCCTGGTCATAGGCATAGGTGATGTTGTCCATGGTCACCGACTTTGAACCGTATTCTTTCCTGATCCAGTTGGCATTCGGCAGGTTGATCCCGATCGGGGTGGTCGGGTCGTTTTCACCACCCAGCTGGGCAACCGTGATCACCTTGGCCGTGACACCCTTTACCGTTTTCTTTTTAAACGCGGGGGCTACCGGCGAATGGTCCTCGAAGAACTGGGCATTTTTACTCAGTATCTCCGTGCGGCGGGTGGCCTCCACATCCTTGAAATTGACAACCGACTCCCAGGTTCCCTTCATGGCCATCGGGTCGCCGTATACTTCAATAAAACCATTGACAAAGTCGACCAGCGAGTTCAGGTCCTTCACCCAGGCGATGTTGTATTCGTCCCATGTGGTGAGACTTCCCGAGCGGTAATAGGCGATCAGCTTTTCAATGACCACATGCTGTTCGGGGGTTTCGGCAACGGTCAGCGCTTTTTCGAGCCATGAAACCACCTGGGTGAGGGCAGGGGAATAGAGTCCGCCGACCTTGTAGGGCTTTTCGAAGATTTTCCCATTTTCCTTCACCAGTTTTGAATTCAGGCCATGGGCGATGAGGGTGTCGAGCTTGTTCTTTTTGGCATCCTGTTTCATGCCGTTGTAAAACTTTTCGGCCTCCGCCTGGGTTAATCCTTCATAAAAATTGGATGCCGATTTCAGTACCATGTCGCTGCCAGGGTCGAGGCTCACCCTTTTCGGGGCGATTGCAGGATCGAACATCACCGGGGAAAGTTCCGCGATAAATTTTTCAACCGATTGCCCCGGCGACAGGGGCAGCAACTCCTTTTTGGTCTCCTTAACCAAGGTGGCAAAATAGGCCTGGGTGAATTCCGGAAGGAACTTATCCGTTGAATAATGGTGATGGATGCCGTTGCAGAACCACACCCTTTTCAGGTATACCGTAAACTTTTTGAAATCATCGCTTTTCCGGTCCCCTTTGAAATCCTGGTAAATGGCCTCGAGGGTCTTCCGGATGAGCAGGTTTGACTTGAAATTCTGATCGTAGGTGATGTCGCGACCGCACAAAGCCGCCTGGCTCAGGTAATAGACAAGCTTCTTTTGCTGCAGCGTGAGGGTTTCAAAGCCGGGTACCTGGTACCGGAGAATCTTTGCATCGGCAAATTGTTCCGTCAGGAATTTAAATTGGCTTTTTCCTTTTTTTTCCGCTGTGCCCCGGAGTGGACTCGCGATTGCTATTGCTATGGACATGATCAGGATGGTTCTAATTATTTTCATATAGGGGATCAGAATTTAATGGATCAGATGATAGAAATGACTAAATTTTTACCACGGGTATCACGTTTAATATTTCACTGCCTTCGAACACCGGCACCACTTCGGTGCTGTTTAGGGTGAAGGAATAGGGGATCACATCATCCAGCCCGAGTTTCTTAAGCCGGTGGCGATGGGCGGCCTTTTCGATGTATCCGGTCACATCGGGCTTTGCGACCGACCAAAGGTCGATGGCGGCATGTGCCGAATCGCAGTGGGTTTCGAACCGGCCTCCAAGCAAAAGGTTTTGGGCCAATGCCCCGGCAAAAATGGCATCTTCAAGGCAGAATTTGTTTTTCCAGCCTGAACAGAGGATCACCACATTTTTTTCCTGCGCATTCAGCCAGTTGGACAGGGATTGAAGGTTGACGAAGGCCCCGATGGCGATCTTTTCAGCCCGCCTGGCGGTATCGAGTGCCCGTGTGCCGTTGGTGGTGCAGTATACGAGTGTCTTCCCGCCGATCGCCTCACGGGTGAAGTTAAAGGCGGAATTTCCGAAATCGGCGAAATCGAGTTTCTTTCCATCCTGCTCCGAAGCGACGAGATACCCCTCCGACTTGAGGTTCCGGGCCTCCTCAAGGGTCGCCACCGGGATGATGTTTTTAACCCCGTTGGCAAAGGCGGTACAGATGGAAGTTGTGGCACGCAAAATGTCCACAAGCACTACGATATAGTTCCCGCAGGTTACCACCTCCGGGAAGAGTTTCGGGGTGAAACAAACTTCAATGCTGTGTTTTTCTGCAGGGCTCGCCATCCGGATCAATAAAAAATAATTTCACATTTGGGATGAACCTGCTTCAGCTTTTCCACGCGTTTTTCCGAGACTTTCGTTTTGAACATCTTCACCGATTCAAGTTTGCTCATGCCTTCGAGCACATCCACATTGCCCACGCGGGAATTGTAAAATTCCAGTACCTTCAGGTTCACCAGTTTCTGAAGGTATTTGAGATTTTTAACCTGCGTTCCGCTGAACTTCAGCACCTCCAGTTGCATCATGTTCTGGATGGCTTCCAGGTCCTCCACGAGGGTGTTGGAGAAGTCGAGTTCTTTCAGGTTTGGCAGACCCGCAATGGGGGCAAGATCGCTCACCGGGTTTTTCGGGCACCGGATTACCTGCAACCGGGCCATCCTGGAAAGCGGGTCGAGTTTGGAAACCGAAGTTCCTGAAAACTGGAGTTCGGCGAGGCGGGCCAGGTGCTGCAGGGGTGCCAGGTCGGTCAGCTGGGTATTTTCGGCGACACTGAATTTCGTCATGCCGGCGATCTGCTGAAGCTGGATCTTGTCCGGATCACCCTTCATTTCCACCTGTTGCAGGAGGATCTCTTTCCACGCAGGGCTAAGGTTTTTCCACCAGTCACGGTTGTCGAAGGTCTGGAAGACCAGCATGCAACCCGGGTTCTTCATGAAAAAATTATCGGCCTCTTTCGGATTGACTGCAGTGTTGTCGGCAAAAACAAATTTTAGTTGTTTCATCGTGTACAACGGCGACAGGTTCCCGACCGGGGTATTGTCGAAGTTGAGTACTTCAAGATTTTCCAGTCCGGCCAGTGGCTGCAGGTCGGCAACCTTTGTATTCGATGCATTGATCACCTGGAGTTCGCTGAGTTCCGACAGTGGTGCCAGCGAACTGATTCCTGTGCTCTGGCATTGCAGGTTGCGGAGCAGGATGAGTTTCTGCAGCGGGTCGAGCGAAGTGATGGTCATACGGCCTGTGATGTTGATGCTGTCGAGCAGGGCCAGCTTGTGCAGTTGTTCGGTGGTGGGGGTGTCGCCCATCTTGACATAAAAATTAAAGAGGTTCTGCCACTCACTGCTCATTCCCTTCCACCAGGCGGCCAGCTCTTTCGAGGCATATACCAGCGATACGTCTGGATGTTTTTTCAGGAAACTCAGCGCCGCCTTCTGGTTGATCCTGGTATTGTTGCAATAAACGCGCTGCATTGATTTCAGTGCGTCGAGCGGAGCCAGGCTGCTGATCATGGTACTGTCGCACAACAGGATGTTCAGGTTGGTCATTCCTTTAACCGGATCGAGCGTCTCAACAGGAGTGGATGAAATATTGAGCATTTCCATTTCTGCCAGGGCGCTCACCGGCGCCAGCTCCTTTACCCGCGTGTGGTTGATCCGGAGGTCTTTAAGGTGTGCAAGTCCCTCAAGAGGTTCAAGGGAGGTAACCTGTGTCCCGTTAAGGTCGAGCACCGTCAGGCCGCTGAAGGTCGATACGATGGAGAGATCGGACACGGGGATGCCCCTCATCCGCAGCTGGCTGATCAGCAGACAGAAGCGCAGCGGCTCGAGGCTTGTGACATTTGTGGCCGAAATATCCAGGTTTTCGAGTTTGTTCAGGTTGCGCAAAGGCATCAGGTCGGAAACGCCGGTCCCCGAAAGGTTGACCTCGCGCAGGCCCGACAGTTTGCCAAGAGGCTCGATGCTCGTGATCTGGCGGTTGCCCGAAATATCCACCCTGCCCGACTGGATGATCTGTGAAAGGTACTGGTAAAACTGGCCCTTGTCGATCGCCTGGGTCACGCCGCCTGAACGGGCGACCGTATCGTTGAAATTCTCCACCTTCGCCATCGGCATTGAACCCAGTTGCATGTCCTTTGCAAGAATATCCTTCCAGTTCTGCGCCAGACCGTTCCACCAGTTGCGCAGGTCGTCCTTTTCGTTCAGTTTCGTTGTATAAACGCTTTTAATCTTCAACTGCTGCTTCACCGAGTCGAAATTGATCTCGATGTAACGCACCTGGTTGTTGTTGACCGAATCGCCTTTGAGATCGATGGCCTTCAGGCTTCGGTTGGCCGTAACCTTGAAATAGGTCAGCCCCTGCTGGTCCGTTTCCACGCTCACATCCTGGACCATGTACTGGAACCGGGCGGAGCGGAAAAAGAAATCCACATCGCTCAGGTAGGCCCGCATGTCCTTGGCAATAGGTACCAGGCGGTGGGCGTCGAGGTCGTCCTCCACCTGCACCTTGTCGTCCCAGCACCATTTCAGGTAGCTTTCGGTGATGATGGTCTGCCGCTCCTGCACCGATGTGCGCTTGTCTTTGAGGTAGTTCAGCGCATTCTCGAATGTTTTGACAAGCGGGGTGACCTGGAGTTTGAAAGTGTCGAGTTTGCTCGCGGCGATCATGCCGGCCTTTGAATTTGCCTGGGTTGTTTTTGCCGGCTGGGGCTGTTTTTTCTGGGTGGCAGGCGTGGCTTTTTTAGGGGTGGTTTTGGAAGTGGCCGGTTGTTTTTTTGTGGTCGTCGGCTTTTGCTGGGCCGCAACGGGGATCACCCCTGTGCACCATACCAGCAACAGCAGCAATAAGACTTTCCTCATGTTTTCTAATTAATGTGTGTGTAATGCCGCAACAGTTCAATCTTTTCCTTGTCGTTTACCCGCAGTATGTTGGAGATGAGCCAGCCGGAATTTGCGTCGTTCCTGTTGAAGTAGGAAATTTCAAAATACCAGTTCTGAACCTGGAAAACATGAAATTTGACATTGTTGACCGAGATGAAATTCAGATTCCCGTTCTTCATTTCCATGACGAAAAGGGAGGTCATGTCGGGCTGGTATTCTCGTTCGAAGTAGTAATCGAGGTTCTCTGGTTCCCTGAATACCTTGTGCAGGTTCATGAAATCGAGTTCGTGGCTCATCGGGTGGATGAAATATTTCAAGTTGACTGTGTCGTTAAGATGGGTAAACCATGATTCGAACTTGTCGAAATAGACGTTCGAAATGACCCATTTGTATCCCTTCAGTTGTTTTTCGATCTTCAGGTAAAGGATGATGTTCACCTTTTCCTTTTTGTACTGGAAGGTGGTCGTTACTTCGGCAAACCATCCTTTTGAATAGAAATCGAGCATGGCGGGCGCTTTTTTGTTCAGCGACTCGTCGATAAAGACGAACTTCGTGTCGGCCGTGATGTTCGAGTTCGAATTATCGAAGAGGATGTTCATGAACTTTTTCCTCAACTTCAGGTCACGGTATGAGGGATCGCCCGGGTAATAACGTTTTCCCTTGATGTCTTCCTCTCCGTTGAAACGCAGGAAAAACTGGTTCACCTGTTTGGTCTGGGCATAGAATACCGACTCATCGCCGGTCAATGAGCCGATTGATCCCTGGCAAAAGCCGGCTGCCGGCAGTAACAGGAACAACAACCATGAGAATCTTCGCATAGTCTGGAATTAAAAATTACTCCTGTAATTCGAAATTTTAATCTGCAATTATTTAGAGGTTTCTTTTACGCGGATATCGCCCAGCATAACATCCCAGAAACTAATGAGCCTTCCGCCGATCTGGGTCTCTTTGCGCTTGACATATACCGTGATATCCTTCTTGGTCGTATCTTCATACACCAGTCCCTTTTCCTTGCTGAAGCCCTGGAAACGCTGGTAAATGGTGATGACGCCGACATAAGTGCCGTCGGGCTGGCGCACGAGGTCGCTCACATACTGGATCTTATACCAGTCGATGGTAACCTTATCGTAATTGAGCTGGATGAGGCGGTCGAAATATTCACGAACCTTGTAGTAGTTCACATCCTGTTTGCCGATGGAGGAAACGCCGATCTCGCTGCTTTCCATGAAAAGTTCGGTGGCCCGCTCGATCACGCGTTGGGCATCCGACCATGGGGTCGCTTTATCGCCGATGATGCTGATGTATTTACTCAGGTCGCGGACCTTTTCGAGCGCGAGACTGTCGATGGCCTGTTTGCGCTGCGGGGAGAGGTTATCCTGGGCGGCACCCTTGTTTGCCACTGCAAAAAAGGAGACCATGATGATTACTGAAAGTATCTTGTTCATACCGGTTACTTTTTAATTAAATCGAGTCCCTTGATCTTGCCGTTGGCATCGGTCATGATGGCGTCAATGTCGTTTTTGCTGGCTTTGGTATCCCTGAGGAAATTCAGGTACCGTTTGATGGTCGTGGGTTTGTCATAATCCACCATGGAGCCTTCCCTGCTGATGATGATCAGTACCGGAACATCTTCCGAGCTGAAAAACTGCAGGGTCTTCTGGATGGTGTTGTCGGCCTGTGGAAGGTTTCCGCTTTTTGCCGAGCTGGCAATGGCGGCAAAGGCATTTTCAAGCTGCGTCTTGACCGGCAGGTTGGCGCCGTTTCCGCCCGAGGCTCGCATCTCTTTTATCTTCTTCTCAACCCGGCTGACCAGGTCGTCAATCTGCGAATCCTTCAGGTTCTGCGATTTGATCGCGGCCAGGTCGCGTTCGAGTTCATCGGCCGACCTGTTGTCCTTGTTCAGCAGCATGTCGTACAATGCCGCACGGGCAACATCGACCTTCTGGGCTTTGACCTTCTCCTGCTCGGCAAACGCGATCTTCAGCTTAGCCTGTGCATCCTCGATCATGGAATTGAGCACAGGGTCGTTGTAGTTCTTCGAAATGATTCCCTTAACAATGCGCTGCTGTTCTTCAAGCGAAAGTGTTGACGTTCCGTTGACAATCGGTTCCAGCTGTTTCTTGGCGCTTTCAATCTGGGCTTTGCGCTCCTTTTTTGAAAGTTTTCCGCTTGATTTGCAGCTGTCCGCTCCAACCACGATGAGCGCCATCAGCATGATGAACATCACGTGCTGCCAGCGTACGATTTTGATTTTATTGATGATTTCCGACATATCCTTTTGTTTAAATGAATGAATGAACCTGTTTCGCAATGCTTACCTGTGTTACGCTACACATTACGTTTTAGCATTATGATTTGTAGAAAGGAAATTTCACCACCTTCGCCCGCAGTATCTTTTCGCGGATTTTGATGTGGATTTCGCTTCCCTCTTTCGAGAGGGCTGAAGGGACATAACCCATGCCGACCGGGATCTTCACGCTCGGGCCCATGGTGCCGGAGGTGACCTCGCCGATCCTGTTACCTGCTGCGTCCACAATTTCGTATTCGTGGCGCGGGATGCCCTTGTCGACCATCTCGAACCCGACCAGCCGGTGGGCGGTCCCCTCCTGCTTCTGCTTCAGCAGTGCAGCTTTATTGATGAAGTCCTTGTAATCAGTGAATTTCGTAATCCAGCCGAGTCCCGCTTCAATGGGAGAGGTGGTGTCGTTTATGTCATTCCCGTACAGGCAGTAGCCCATTTCCAGGCGCAGGGTGTCGCGTGCGGCAAGACCGATCGGCTTGATCCCGAACTCTTTGCCGGCTTCGAACACAGCTTCCCAGATTTTCGGGGCATCTTCGTTGGCCATGTAGATTTCGCAACCACCGGAACCTGTATATCCGGTGGTGGCAAAGATCACATCGGGAACCCCGGCAAAGGTCAGCTTTTTGAAGGTGTAATACTCCATGTCGGTGACCGCGGTGTCGGTGAGTTTCTGCATGGCCTTGAGCGCAAGGGGGCCCTGGATGGCAAGCTGGGAAATTTCGTCGGAGGCATTGTAGAGGATGGCGCCCATTTTGTTCTGTTTGTTGCACCAGGCCCAGTCCTTGTCAATATTCGCCGCGTTGACCACGAGCAGGTAAGTCAAATCGTCGACCTTGTAAACGAGCAGGTCGTCGACAATGCCGCCGGTTTCATTCGGGAAGCAGGAATACTGAACCTTCCCGGGAACCAGTTTTGAAGCGTCGTTGGAGGTCACCCACTGGATAAAGTCAAGTGCTTTCGGGCCTTTCACCCAAAATTCACCCATATGCGACACGTCGAAAACGCCGAGCGTTTTGCGAACCGTTTCGTGTTCCGCGTTGACACCTTCGTACTGCAGTGGCATGTAATAACCTGCAAAAGGGACCATTTTAGCGCCCATCGCTTCATGATACTTTGTGAATGCTGTATTTTTCATGTTTCAGTATTTATATTTACCTTAAGGTCTTGAAAATGCCAGTTTGCGGGAGTATCTGCGGGATAAATCCCGGTTTCTGCAAAAATGCCGGATGGGTTGATTTGCAAACGTGGCAAAAGTAGGAAAAATTGCACGGAGATTTCCCGAGTGTTCATATTTTACGGCAAATGTTCATATGTTCAGGCGAATAATCTGTAAATTTGGCGCATGCTTTTGACCCGTGAAAATACGCCCCGCTGGCTGATCTTTCTCATCGATCTCGCGATCGCCCTTTCGGCCGTCATCCTGGCCTACATGCTCAGGTTCAACTTCGCGATCCCGGCGAGGGAACTCAGGCCCCTGCCACAGATCCTTCTTTACATGGCCGTGGTCCGCTCGGCGAGTTTCATCATCGCCCGCTCCTACGCCGGGATCATCCGCTACACCAGCACGGGCGACGCCCTCCGGGTGTTCGGGACGGTCTTCGCCGGCAGCATCTTCTTCGCACTCACCAACCTCTGCACCTTTTTCATCATCGGCCATTTTTTCTTCATCCCGTTTTCGGTGATCATCATCGACTTCCTGGCCACCTCTTTCGGGATGATCGCCTTCCGCCTGCTGGTCAAACTGGTCTACCTTGAATTCCTCCACACCGACCGCGAAAAGGTAAACGTACTGATTTATGGCGCCGGCGAAGCCGGGATCACCGCCAAACGCACCCTCGACCGCGATGCCGGGACACGTTACAAAGTACTGGCATTCCTCGACGACAGCCCGAACAAGCAGGGAAAAAAACTCGAAGGGGTCGACATCCTCAGCCCCGACCGGCTCGACGATCTCCTGTCGGCAAAAGATATTTCCCAGATCATCCTGGCCGTCATGCACATCGACCCGGCAAAAAAGCAGGCGCTGGTCGACAAATGCCTGGCATATCATACCCGGGTGCTCGCCGTCCCCCCCATGATCCGCTGGATCAACGGGGAACTGAGCTTCAACCAGATCAAGAATATCAACATCGAGGACCTGCTCGAGCGCGAGGAGATCAAACTTGATGAAAACCGCCTGTCGCAGGAGATCACCGGGAAGACCATCCTGGTAAGCGGTGCTGCCGGATCAATCGGCAGTGAACTGGTGAGGCAGCTCGGTCGTTTTGCCCCGCGCAAACTGATCCTGATCGACCAGGCCGAAACCCCGCTCCATTACCTGGAGCTTGAAACCCTCGCCGGCAACCCGTCGTTTGAGGTTGAGTTTATCCTGTGCGACATCTGCAATGAAAACCGGATGCGGAAGATCTTCAGCGCTTTCCGCCCCGACCTTGTATACCATGCCGCCGCTTACAAGCATGTTCCGATGATGGAGAACAACCCGGCGGAGGCGGTATTGACCAACGTCAGGGGAACCCGGATCATCGCCGACCTTTCCGTTGAAACGGGGGTCAGGAAATTCATCATGATCTCAACCGACAAGGCAGTGAACCCTACCAATGTCATGGGGGCGTCCAAACGCATCGCCGAGATTTACACCCAGGCACTCAATTCCCCGGCCGGTACACGATTCATCACCACCCGGTTCGGCAATGTACTGGGTTCCAACGGCTCCGTCATCCCCATGTTTCGCAGCCAGATCGAAAAGGGTGGGCCGGTCACCATCACCCACCCCGACGTAACGCGCTTTTTCATGACCATCCCGGAGGCATGCCAGCTTGTGCTCGAAGCGGGCGCCTGCGGACTGGGCGGTGAAATTTTCATTTTCGACATGGGCAAATCAGTGAGGATCGTCGACCTTGCCAAAAAAATGATCCAGCTCTCGGGGCTGACCCTCGACAAGGATATCCAGATTCGTTATATCGGGCTCCGTCCGGGTGAAAAGCTTTTCGAGGAGTTGCTTAATGTCGAGGAAAACACCATCCCCACCCATCACCCGCTGATCCTGGCGGCCAAAGTACGCCCGTGTGCAGCGGAAGTGATCGGGCATGAGATTGATGAACTGACCGGCATGCTGCCCGGCCGGAATAATTTCGAGATCATCCGCAAGATGAAACAGATCGTGCCTGAATACAAGAGCCAGAACTCCGTGTATGAAGAGCTCGACAACTGACATGGTCGCCATCCTGGGCCCTACGGCCTCGGGAAAAACCGCCCTTGCCGCCAGGCTTGCATACGAGATCTGCGGCGAAGTGATCAGCGCCGATTCCAGGCAGGTTTACCGCCGGATGGACATCGGCACAGGGAAGGACCTGGGCGATTACATGGTTGAAGGCACGGTCGTTCCGCACCATCTCATCGACATTGCGGAACCGGGTTACGAGTACAACATCTATGAATACCAGCGCGATTTCCTGGATGCCTACCGGATGATCACCGGGATCGGCCGGATCCCGGTGCTTTGCGGGGGTTCGGGCATGTACCTCGAAGCGGTGCTGAAGGGCTACCGTCTCACGAAAGCGGAAGAGGATCATGCGCTGTCTGACGTGCTCCGGGATAAGACCGATGCAGAACTGGTCAGCATGCTGATGTCCTGTAAAACCCTGCACAACACCACCGATCTTGAAGACCGGCCAAGAATACTGAAGGCCATCCTGGTGGCCCGTGCACAAGATGATAACGGATATACCGGCGCCTCCCGTGGAGCTGCCGGCGACAAACCTCCTTTCCCCGCGATCAGGTCCGTCATCTTTGGGGTCGCCTTCCCGCGCGACCTGGTGATGCGAAGGATCACCGAACGGCTGGAAAACCGTCTCGAAACCGGGATGATCGGTGAGGTTGAAGCGCTGCTCGCGGAAGGAATACCGCCTGCAAGACTGATCAGGTACGGGCTTGAATACCGCTATATCACCCTGTTCCTCCAAGGAAAACTCTCCCGTTCCGAGATGTTTTTCTCGCTGAACATCGCCATCCGGCAGTTTGCGAAGCGGCAGATGACCTGGTTCAGGCGGATGGAACGCCGGGGAATGAAGATAAACTGGCTCGACGGCAATCTGCCCGATGTAAAAAAAATTGAAATGATCCGGAATTTTGCCGGGATTTAACCCCGTATCAATTTTTTGCTATCTTTGTGTTAAGTTACCTGCCTAACACATGATCATGTTGGTTCTCCACCGATGGTCCGGTTTTAAGATTTTTCACGCATCCAGACAGTTTCTGTGCTCATGCATCATGGTCCTCTTTGCCATTAGCGGGGCATACGGCCAGGGTATCACCATCCAGCCCTTCACCGACCCGACCTGCCTTGGAAACAGCACCACGCTGACGGCGGTGGTCACCAGTACCGATTACGGGACCGACAGCTATTCTTTCCAGGTGATCCCCTATGCACCCATGGATACGACGACCGGCACCCCGCTTGACCAGACCCTCACCCACTGCTCCTCTACCAACGGAGGGAAGGACGACTGCTGGGGCGGGCCTTACAACATCGGGTTCAATTTTTGCTTTTTCAGCCAGCTTTACACCAACTTCTTTGTCGGGTCAAACGGATGGATCGGGTTCCGTTCGCCCGGGGCCAACCCATGGAACACCTACATTGCCCGGGCGATTCCCGACCATGCGGCAGATTCGGCCTCCCCGAAGGACTGCATCTTCGCCCCCTGGCAAGACTGGCTTCCAACCCTGTCGGGGATCAACGACATTTTTTATTACACCACCGGTATGGCCCCCAACCGGGAACTGGTGGTTTACTGGAAAAACTGCCCCATGTTCAGCTGCACGACCACCAAAGGGAGTTTCCAGATCGTGCTGAAGGAGCAGGGCGGGGTTATCGAAAACCACCTCCAGGTCAAGCCCTACTGCGTCTGGCAGGGCAACAAGGCCACCCAGGGCGTGCACAACAACAACGGGACCATCGCCTTTACCGCCGTGGTCAACGGCACAAACCGCAACAACACCAGCTGGACCGCCACCCAGGAAAGCATGCGGTTTGTTCCCAATGGTGTTTCCTGGCACAGCGGATCCTCCACCGGCCCGGTGCTCGGCTACGGCGACACGGTAACCTTCAGCCCGACCGTGACCACCTGGGTATATGCCGTCATGAACACCTGTCTCGGGGTGGTTCACTACGATTCGGCCCTGGTGCATGTCGTACCTACCATCACCGGCCCGGTATCGGTATGCAAAGGCAGCACGGTCACCTACCTCACCGAAGCAGGGATGACCAACTACGTGTGGAGCGAATCGGCCGGGGCACAGATCGCCGGCGGCGGCGACGCAACCAGCAATTTTGTAACCATAACCTGGGCCTCCCCAGGGAGCCAGAGCGTCAGCGTGCGGTTTACCGACCCGGTGACCGGCTGCACCTCAACGGTAAACAGGACCATCAGCGTGAATGTGATGGATACGCCGGTTCCGGTTATCACCGGCGGACAGAGTTTCTGCCTCAACTCCACGGGTCACCTGTATTCCACACAGGCAGGGAAAGCCAATTACCAATGGGTTGTTACCGGGGGGTCAGTATCACTGGGCGGTGGCACCGGTGATGCAGCCTGCACCGTGACGTGGACATCAACAGGATCGCAGTCGGTAAGCGTGGTCTATACCGACCCGGTGACCACCTGCACGGCACTGGCACCGGCCATCCTTCCTGTTACTGTCAACCCGCTGCCGGTCCCGTCCTTCACCTCCGGGGAAGCGCTTTGCTGTGTAACCATTCCCGGGCATGTATATTCAACCCAGCCCGGCAAGGTCAGCTATGTCTGGAATATCACCGGCGGCAGCATCACCGGTGGCGGAGGAGCCGGCAATTCAACTGCAATGGTCACCTGGACTACACCGGGAACGGGTACGATCAGTGTCAATTATTCGGAACCGGGCACCCTTTGCACCGCGCCGGTACCGGCAGTATTCCAGGTACAGGTGGTTCCTCTTCCGGTCCCCTCCATCACGGGGATCGCAACTATTTGTCTGGACGCTTCCCAAGGAACCTATACCACCCAGGGATCGATGAGCAACTACACCTGGACCATCACCCCGCCTGCGGCAGGAACTATCCTTTCGGGCGGCAGCACCTCCTCAATCCTGGTGCAGTGGAACCTGCCCGGTTCATTTGTCGTAAAGGTTAGCTATACCGATGCCAACGGTTGCACAGTTGCCGCCCCGGCCCAACAGCCGGTTGTGGTGACCCCGGTCCCGAACACGACCATCACCACCGCCCCCGGTGTGATCTGCTCCACCCTGTCGTACCCCTACCAGGTGCCCCCCGATGCGGTCTGTACCTTCACCTGGACCATAACCCCGCCGGGGCTCGGGAACATCGTCTCAGGCCAGGGTTCGAATGCAATCAGCATCAACTGGCTTTCCGAAGGAGATGCACAGGTACAGGTAACTGGTTCGAACAACTACCATCCCTGCTTCTCCGCCTCATCGGTAGCGGTGCCGGTTAAGCCCACCCCTGTTCCGGAGTTTACGGCCTGCTTCGACACGAAAACAACATTGAACGCTGTGAAATACCTCCTCAGGGGTGCTTCGCCTTTCATTGCCGGACAGGGCGTTTTCAGCGGTTCGGGCGTGACTTCGCCATCACCGGGCGTCTTTGAATTCAACCCGTCAGTCGCCGGGGCGGGCAGCACCGCCATCACCTACACCTACACCAATAATTACGGTTGTACCGCACAGGCGGCACCCGTCACCATCCAGGTGCAGCAGGTGAATTTCAACTGCGGCGGCACCCTCACCGATGTGCGCGATGGTAAGACATACTCTACCGCCATGTTCAATGGCAAATGCTGGATGACCAAAAACCTTGATTATGGGACCATCCTGGCAGGCGGTATTGCAATTCCGCAGACCGACAACTGCATCGTTGAAAAATACTGTGGCCCCGGCGACCCGAACTGTACGGCCAACGGCGGCTTTTACCAATGGGACGAGATCATGCAGTATGCCGGCACACCCGGCAGCAAAGGGGCCTGCCCCCCCGAATGGCATGTGCCGACAGACGCCGAATGGCAGGCGCTGATCGACAACATCACGGCGGGGATCATTGCGCCGGACGCAAACGGGCTTTCCGGATCGAAACTGAAGGACCTGGCTGCCGTTAACGGGTTCCAGGGCCTCCTGGGCGGGATCGATTACATGGATAATTCATGGGATTTCACCGCAGCCCCGCTAACGGGAACCATGTACTGGTCGTCAACCCCCGGAGGTTCGTTCAATGCGGTGGCCCGTGGGTTGAATCTTATCAACCCCAGCGTCTCCTATTACATCAATTCCCGGTGCAATGCCTTCCCTGTGCGGTGCGTGAAAAATTAAATCAGCGGGTTGAACAATCCACCGGGTGCTTCGGGTTCCTGCTGCGACAGGCAGTGAAAGGAACCCAGTCCCCAGATGATCTCCACCGAATCGATGCCGATGATGCTGCGGCCCGGGAAACACTCCTCGAGAAGGCGCATGGCCTGGTCGTCCTCGCGGCACCTGAAATTGGGTACGATCACCGAATTGTTGGCAATGTAAAAATTGGCATAGGAAGCGGGCAGCCGCTGACCGTCATAGATCACCGGTTTGGGCATCGGGATCTCGGCAATGTTCAACTGCTTGCCGTTCAACAGGCGGAATGACTTCAGTTTGCGCAGGTTTTCATCCAGGATCGCGTGGTTTGCATCCGAACGCCTGGGTTCAACCATGGTAACAACACCATCCTCACAAAAGAATCGTGAAATATCATCGATGTGCCCGTTTGTGTCATCCCCGTCGATGCCCTCGTCAAGCCAGAGCACCTGGTCCACACCATAAAAGTCCTTCAGGTACTCCTCGATTTCATGCTGGAAAAGATCCGGGTTCCTGTTTTCATGCAGCAGGCACTGTGTCGTTGTAAGCAGGGTTCCCTTCCCGTTGAAATCGACAGATCCCCCCTCCATGACAATCCCGGGTGTAAAAAGGCGCAGGCCGAGGTATTTGGCAACCAGCCCCGGGATTTGCTCATCCAGGTCGTGGTCGTATTTGTTTCCCCAGGCATTGTATTTCCAACCGACGATGACTTTGGGGTCGGCTGCCCCGGGCCGCAGCAGGAAAGCAGGGCCATGATCGCGGCACCATGCGTCGTTTGTCGGATGGAGCAATAACTTTATCCGCGACATATTCACCCCCAGTTTCTCAAGCTCCAGTCTGACACGCTGCTGCAACGCCTCATCGCGGACATTGATGCAAACCTCCTCCCCCTTCGATAACTCGAGGATGAAGCGGTTGTAAAAAGGAAAGATATTCTTCAGGGTTCCCGGCCACGAGTAGGAATCATCGTGCGGGTAACTCAGCCAGGTGGCCCGGTGGTTCGCCCATTCAGCCGGAAAAGTATAACCCAGCTCCCTGGGACTCGGATCGTGAAAGTCGGTCATTTCGCAAATTCAGGTTAATATTCAGGCAATAGGCAATAGGCAATAGGCAGTGGGCAATAGGCAATAGGCAATAGGAATCAGGTCATATTAGCAGTTTTTATTTTCGCTACCTCGCTACCCCACTACCTCGCTTTTACTTTTATCGATGTATCTTTCCCGCACCGGCCCGTAACTGTCGATCCTGCGGTCGCGCAAAAAGGGCCAGTGCACGCGGATTGCCTCAGTCCGGGAGCAATCGAGTTCATGTACATGGATCACTTCTGAATCGTGCGGCGCCTTGTACAGCAACTCGCCGAAAGGGCCGGCAACAAAGGAGCCTCCCCAGAAATTCATCTCTCCCTCTTTCCCGGTGCGGTTGACTGAAACAACAAACACGCCGTTGGCGACGGCATGCCCGCGCTGGATGATCTGCCAGGCATCATACTGCTCGCGGTTTAAGGCTTCCGGCTGTGAGGAGGCCCACCCGATGGCAGTGGGGTAAAAGATGACCTGGGCACCCATGAGGCTGGTGATACGGGCAGCTTCGGGATACCACTGGTCCCAGCAGATGAGGGTCCCTATACGGCCGTATTTTGTGTCGAATACCTTGTAGCCGCCGTCGCCGGGTGCAAAATAGAATTTTTCATAATACCCGGGATCATCGGGAATGTGATGCTTTCGGTAAATGCCCATCAAAGAACCGTCGGCATCGAAAACGGCCACGGTGTTGTGATAAACCCCTTCGGCCCGTTTTTCAAACAGGGAGGCAATGATCACCACATCAAGTTCACGCGCCAGTTTGCCGAAGGTTTCCGTTACCGGGCCCGGGATGGCATCGGCCAGCAAAAAATTATCATAATTTTCCTCCCAGCAGAAGTAGGTGGTGGAAAAGAGCTCCTGCAGGCAGATGACCTTTGCGCCCATGGCGGCGGCTTCACGTACGTTTTTTTTGGCCTTTCCGAGGTTGGATGCCTTTTCCGGGCAGCAGGTCATCTGGATCATGCCTGCCTTGATTGTTTTTGCGATCATCATTGAAAATTTAAAGGATGGTTTTTCCGGCCGGTGATTCCTGGAATAAAAAAATACATTTTCTGCCTGGTACGCTGTAATACAGGGCTACAATTGTTTGTTAAGGAAAAACTTTTTGGTAAAGGACAGGTGGTCATGGATCACTTGCACCACGTAAACGCCCCGCGGAAGGTTGTCGTATGGGAGAATGGTGCGGCTTTTATCAACGAAACCGGGGTCGCAGCTGAATACACGCCGTCCCCTCATGTCGGTCAGACTGACACGGACATTCTGCGCCTTCGGAAAATCGTAAAAGACCATCAGCCTAGAGGTTTCACGATCGTTGAAGATCTGGACGCCGGCGGCGGGGTCCTTTTCGTTGAACCCTGTCGTGTAATCCAGGAAGAGATTGTCAACATACAAAACTGTTCCCGGCGTCATCACCTGCTGCGCGGTCGACATGGCAATGATGTTCATGGTATCGGGCTGAACGGTGCTGATGTAATCGATCCAGGCCGAGAAGGGGGTCCAGTCGGGGATGGTATCCTTGGTTGAAAAACTGCCGTAGGCAATGGTATCCTTCACCGCCCCGGTGGTCTTGGTCAGCCCGATCCCGATAGCGCAGCTGTCACCGCCCTTGGGAAAGAATTTGTAATATCCCTTCAGGTGGGTCGGAAGGTCAACACAGGGGACGCCACCCGAGAGTATGTAGGTTCCTGCCGTGATATTCACCGTCAGGGTGCCGCAGGTCATAAACCCGGGGACATCGAGCGGGGGCAGGGTCAGGTGCTTTGTCTCGAGCCGGGCTGAATAACTTCCCGATCCCTGGTGATCGGTGCTTTTTGTCACCACCGAGAAGCCGAAAAAAGGTATCGACATCAGCTCCTGGTTGGGCGTATCCCAGCCCGTCGGGTCGGTATAGTTGCTGAAGGTGGTCCAGTTCTCAAAACCCGGGTTCGGGATTACCGTCTGGGCAACCATGGCAGTTGTTCCGAATAATAAAAAAGAGAGCAGGGAGAATATTTTTTTCATGGCTGGCGTGATGTATGAAATGAATATTGAATATCGGACATTGAATGTCGAATGTCGACTACCCGGTTTTGAGTTTTGAGTTTTGATCTTTAAGTTTTTAACAGTCCCCGGCATTATTTTCAGATGGTGCCGGGTTCCATGATGTAAAATTAAGACATTTCGGCATATCTTTGAAAAAATTTCCCGATGAAGCCGCATCCTTCCTGCCATTTCCTCCCTTTTTTATGGCTGTTCATCCTCCTGTTCCCGTTCCTTGCCGGTGCCTTTCCTGCAGGCGATTCGTGTAAGATAAAGCTGGATAAAAAAACAGAGAAAATTTACCAGGATGGCATCGATTTCCTGAAACACAACGAGTACAACATGGCCGGCCTGCAGATGAGGCATGTCGTGGCAACCGAGCCCGGCTGCGTGGATGCATGGTTCGTGCTCGGGCTTATCAATGTAAAGAAGAGGGACAACAATTTCAAAGAGGCAGAAAAAGCATTCCGGAAGGTGGTGGAACTCTGTCCGGCCTATGATGTCTATACCTACTACTATCTCGGCGAGATTTATTACGGCCAGGAAAACTTCGAGCTCGCTGCCGCCAACCTCGATCTCTTCCTGAAGGATGTCGACAAGATCAAAAAGGATGAAGATTACAACCGTGCGATAGAGTTACAGAAATATTCGAAATTTTACCTCGAGTTGACTCGCAACCCGGTGCCCTTCGCCCCGAAGGTGGTCGAAGGAATCTCAACCGCCGAGAACGAGTACCTCCCGATCCTGTCGCCCGACAACCAGGTGGCCCTCTTCACCCGCGAGAAAAAGATGGATGCCGGCAGGAACAGCGTGGTGCAGACAACGCGGACGAAAGAGAAGTTCATGTACAGCGAACGCCAGCCCGACGGTAAATTCGCCGAAGGCGAGGAGATGCCCGAACCCTTCAATGTGAACGACAATGAAGGCGGGGCAACGCTTACAGCCGACAACAACACCCTGTATTATACCGTGTGCAAATACGATAATGTGAGCAAATACCTGAACTGCGACATCTATTATTCGGAGAATATTGCCGGTGAGTGGAGCCCGATCAAAAGCGTCAGCAACAAGATCAACCTGCCCGGCTCCTGGGAATCGCAGCCCTCGATTTCGGCAGACGGCCGCACGCTCTATTTTGTCAGCGACCGGACCGGGGGATACGGGGGTTATGATATCTACCGCTCCATCAGGAACGATTCGGGCGAATGGGGAACACCGATCAACCTGGGACCCACCATCAATTCAAAGGGTAATGAAAAGGCGCCCTTCATCCATCCCGACGGGAAAACGCTCTATTTCTCATCCGACGGATGGCAGGGGTTGGGCGGGTATGATATTTTTTTCAGCAAGCTCGATGAACACGGCAACTGGTCGAAACCGAAAAATATTGGATACCCGATCAATTCTCCGGATGACGAGGTGGGTTTTTTTGTGAGCACCGACGGTCAGCAGGGTTTTTTCGCATCCAACAAATACAACGGGAAAGGTGGCTGGGACCTCTATTCGTTCGACCTGTACGAAGGGGCGCGTCCAGAAAAGGTACTGTTCATCAAGGGGAATGTCAAATCGGAATCGTCGATGGAACCGCTCAACGCGCATATCGAACTGAAGAACATCGAAACGAAAAAGATATCACGGATCCCCATGGATTCGATTACCGGTAATTATGTCGCGGTGGCCCCCTTCAACAGCGACTATATCATGACGGTCAAAAAAGCCGACCACGTGTATGAATCAAAATACATCTCGAAGGTCGATACGATCTTTAAAACGCCCGCCAAGATCGATATCGAGATGAAGCCCATCGAACTGAACAAATCATACCGCATCAACGACATCTATTTCCCGTTCAACTCCTTTGACCTTTCCGACGAATCGAAGGTGGTCCTCGACCAACTGCTCGATTTCCTGAACGAAAACCAGACCATCCAGATCCAGATACAGGGACACACTGATAACATCGGGAACGACGCCAGCAACCTGAAACTTTCCGAAAATCGTGCGAAATCAGTATACAGCTACCTCATCGAAAAAGGGATCGCAGAAAACCGTCTCACCTACAAGGGATTTGGCAAGTCGATGGCGGTATCAGGGAATGAAACAGAAGAGGGCCGCGCCAAAAACCGCCGTACCGTCTTTGTGATCACCCATAAGTAATCCACAGAACAAAGGTTATACTTCTCTGCGACCTGTATTAAATCTCCCGCATCAGGTTTGCCATTTCAATGGCGGCAAGTGCTGCGTCGAAACCTTTGTTGCCACCCTTGGTACCGGCACGTTCGATGGCCTGTTCCAGGTTTTCGGTCGTGAGTACCCCGAAAATGACGGGCATGCCTGTTTCAAGTCCCACATGGGCGACACCTTTTGACACCTCCGCGGCAACATAGTCGAAATGGGGCGTAGCCCCGCGGATCACCGCACCCAGGCAGATGATGGCGTCGTATTTTTTCCCGGTGGCCAGTTTCTTGGCCAACAGCGGAATTTCGAACGAGCCTGGCGACCAGACGATGTCAATATTATCCTCCTCAGCGCCATGGCGCCGCAATCCGTCAATACAGCCTGAAAGCAGTTTCCCGCTGATAAATTCATTGAACCGGGCTATCACGATACCGAATTTCAGTCCTTTTGCGTCAAGTTTCCCTTCGATGGTCTTCATATCAATTCAATTTAAGTGTGATCTATTTATATTAAAAAATGGTATGGGTTAACACTGCAGCCCTAATCCTTGATGACATCATCGGAAAAGGTGAGCAGGTGCCCGAGTTTTTCCCTTTTTGTTTTCATGTAACGGATGTTGCTTGCGTTACACTTGGTCTGGATCGGGATGCGTTCAATGAGTTCCAGTCCGAATCCCTCAAGTCCCGAAATCTTCTGAGGGTTGTTGGTAAGCAGCCGCAGCTTTTTGATGCCGAGATCGACCAGTATTTCAGCGCCGGTGCCGTAATCCCGCAGGTCGGCGTCGAATCCCAGCGCTACGTTGGCCTCCACGGTATCCATCCCCTTGTCCTGCAACGAATAGGCCCGCATCTTGTTGCTCAGGCCGATGCCACGACCCTCCTGCCGCATATAGAGCAGCACCCCGCGGCCTTCCCTGGCGATCTGTTTCATGGCATATTCCAGCTGGTCGCCGCAGTCGCACCGCATCGAACCGAACACATCACCCGTGAGACATTCCGAATGCACCCGCACCAGCACCGGCTCGCCGTCGGCAATATCGCCCTTGACCAGCGCCAGGTGGTTTTCCTTGCTTATCTTGCTTACATAGCTGTATGCTGTGAATTTGCCGTATTTTGTAGGCATGTCGACCACGGCGGCGCGTTCGACCAGGGTTTCCGACTTCCTGCGGTAATCGATGAGGGAAACGATCGTGATGATCTTCAGGTTATGTTTTTTCACATAATCCATGAGCTCCGGAACCCTGGCCATGGAACCGTCTTCGTTCATGATCTCGCAGATCACCCCGGCGGGATAGAGCCCTGCCATCTTGACCAGGTCGACGGAGGCTTCGGTGTGGCCTGCCCTAATGAGCACGCCGCCCTCACGGTATTCAATGGGAAAGATATGCCCCGGCCGGGTGAAGTCCCGGGCCTTGGTCTGGTTGTCGATGACGCGCTTGATGGTCAGCGCCCGCTCCTGGGCCGAAATGCCTGTGGAGCATTCGATGGCGTCGATGGAAACGGTAAATGCGGTCCGGTTCGGATCGGTGTTTTTCACCACCATCCGTTCTATGTTGAGCTCCTCCAGCCGGTCGCGGATGATCGGCATGCAGATGAGGCCGCCGCCGTGTTTGGCCATGAAGTTGATGATGGCGGGTGTAACCTTCTCGGCTGCAACCACCAGGTCGCCCTCGTTTTCACGGTCCTCATCATCAACGACTACGATCATCTTTCCCTTGCGGATATCCTCGAGCGCCTCTTCAATCGTGTTGAATTTGTAGTTTGTCATAGAAAATTATTTTTTGCCAGGAAGTCCATGTCGATTTTCGATCCGTGACCTCCCGGTGAACTTAATTTCTCAATATACTTGGCCATGATATCACACTCGATGTTGAGCAGATCACCGGCCTTTTTTTCCGTCAGGGTCGTAACCTGCTGCGTGTGGGGAATTACCGACACACTGAAGGAGCGTGCATCGACCGACGTCACTGTCAGACTGATGCCATCCAGCGCCACCGAACCTTTTTCAACGATATACCTCAGGACCGGTTCATCGGCTGTGACGGTGTACCAGACTGCATTGTCCTCCTCCCATTTCCGGGAGATTTTACCTGTACCGTCGATGTGGCCGTTCACAAGGTGTCCGCCAAGCCGGTCGGACAGTCTCAGCGCACGCTCCAGGTTGACAGGGCTTCCGGGTTTCAGGGTGGCGAAATTGGTACGGCGCAGGGTTTCGGGCATGACGTCGAGGGTGAACCAGTCGCTGCCAAAGGTCGTTACCGTCAGGCAAACGCCATTGGTACAGATGCTGTCGCCAATCTTTACATCTTTGAGGATCTTCTGTGCCCCAACGGTGACCTGCGACGACCGGGCACCATGCTGAACCGCCCTGATGATCCCTGTCTCTTCAATAATTCCTGTAAACACGGCTTGTTATTAACTTTACATATAAAACTCAAAACTCAAACCAGGATTAAAAACTTAATCCAGAATATTTTACAGCCAGGCTTCGATCATGATGTCGTTGCCCATCCGGGTGGTTTTCAAATCTTTCAGATCCAACGCACCGTCCATGTTTGCGATGCCGGCACCGCCAACCGGGGTCGGCGCGGTGGCCCCCCCGAGTATTTTGGGTGCGATAAAGGTGATCACCTTGTCAACGATCCTTTCTTCCAGCGCGGAGAAGGCAAGGGTGCTCCCCCCCTCGATCATCACGCTGTCGATCTCCATTTCGCCAAGCGACCGCATCACATAGCCGAGATCGACCTTCCCGTTTTTCAGCGGGCAGACAATCACCTGGACCCCCATCCGCTCCAGCTCCTTTATCTTTGCCTTTGGGGCCAGTCCGGTGCTGGCAATGATGGCCAGTTGTGGATCATTTGCCAGTAACTTTGCCCCCATGGGGATGCGGCAATGGGTATCGGCGATAATTTTCAGCGGGTTCTTCCAGTTGCCCTTCAGCCGGATGTTCAGCAAGGGGTCATCGGCCAGTACGGTATCAACGCCCACCATCACGGCACTCAGCTCCTGCCTCAGCCGGTGGACCTTCCTGCGTGAAGACTCCCCCGTGATCCATCTGGATGCATTGGTCACGGTGGCGATCTTCCCGTCGAGGGTCATGGCCGATTTCAGCACCACGAATGGCAGGTGGTTGGTGATAAATTTGTTGAACACCTCGTTCAGCCGCCTGGACTGATTGCGGAGGACGCCGGTTTCAACGACGATTCCATTCGATTCAAGGAAACGGATCCCTTTCCCGTTGACCAGCGGGTTCGGATCGGCGGTACCGATCACCACCCGTCCGATTTGTTCATCGACCAGCATTTTTGAACAGGGAGGCGTTTTGCCTTCATGTGCGCAGGGTTCGAGCGTAACGTAAAGGGTTGCACCCGCAACCGGCCCGCTGGCTGATCTGACTGCATTCACCTCCGCGTGAGGCCCGCCGAAATATTCATGGTGCCCCTCCCCGATGATCTTCCCGTCGCTGACGATCACAGCACCCACCATCGGGTTGGGATTCACCCATCCCGCGCCCTTTTTAGCAAGGGCAATGGCACGTTTCATGTATTTTTCGTCAGCGGTCATTATTTCAAAATAAGGAATCAGGCAATAGGCAACAGGCAATATCACACCAAAATCATTTCCACATCCTCAAATTTTCAAATCCTCAAATCCACAAATTGCTTTTATTCGAATATTCCTGCATTCCAATATTCAATTATTCAAAAAAAAAAGCCCGTCACTCAATGGCAACAGGGCTCAATCCTATTTAACGTGATAAATGGTCAGATTAAATAAGTTTCTTCTTTCATCCAGACTTTACTGTCGGTGCCGTAATTTCAACGGCTCGGTTCCCTGTAAACAGGCGGTCCGGGGATCGCCGTTCGTCAGGAAGTCGCGGACTTTACCGCCGGTCGGGAATTTCACCCTGCCCTGAAGAACCAAATTCTATGTGTATGAACAAGTGATCATCAATTCAGACTGCAAAGATACAAAAATTAAATCACTGTTAAAATTTTAACAGTGATTTAATTTTATCCTTTTCTTACTGAACGATCATCTTCTGGGTGATCACCTTGCTCCCTGCGTTGAGTTGTACAAAATAGATTCCTTTTGCAAAGCCGGAGAGATCAATCTGTTTCAGAACCGGTGTTCCCGTGGCCTCATTGCGTTCGGTGAAGAGAACCTTCCCGTCCATAGAGGTAATGGTAAGTCCGTAGTAGCCAGTGCCGATGCCGCTGATGGCGAAGGTGACATTGCTGTGGGCCGGGTTGGGCTGGATCAGCAGGGCCGGTATGTTGTTGTTTTTACCATCGATGCCTGTACAGACGCTAAACGTCACATGCTTGGTGGCGATCACGTTCTGGGTGCAGGGAGGAGAGGGAACCCCGGTAAAATGGAGATTCACCGAGCCGGCAAGTTTATCGGCGAGCGTAGGTGCGTATGTGGTGGAAAATGTCGACGGGTTGGCGAATGTTCCGGTTCCGGAAGTGGTCCAGTTGATGGAATTCACATTGGTGGCGGTTCCGTTGACATTGATGGAGGTCACATACCAGCACACGATGGTATCAGCGCCTGCTGAAACGACCGGTTTTGCCACCACGTCCACCATCACGGTGTCGGTGCGGTTGTTGGTGCCGTCGCTGACTGCAACGATGTATTGTGTCGGCACGGCAGGGGCCACCTTGGGGGTCTGCTGCGTCGAAGTGAAACCGGCAGGGATTGAGGTCCATGAATAGGTATAGTTGCCGGGGGCTCCGCAGTTGGCCTGCACGCTGAGCTGTGCAGAATCGCCTGCGCACACCTGCTGCGGTGATGCGAATGCTGAAGCTGCGAAGAAAGAGAATGAACCGATGCGGGTTTTCCAGTTGCTTCCTGAGGTGGAGGAATAATACTCCTGTGTATACCAGAATTTACGCAGCTGCGACGGGTCGGCGGTCATACTGCTGTAGTCGCCCCAGCGGCTCATGTTACCGGTTGCAGTCTGTGCGCCGGCGCCATTGATGATCCCCTTTTCGGCCATGGTCATCAGTCCAACTGAATCGCAAATCATGCGGCCGGTGTATCGGATCGAAGGATACATGTTTGATCCTGAAATGGAGAATCCAAGCGCGATGTTCCCGATCGAGTCCATGGCGATGCTGCCCATCCAGCGTGAATTGCCGTCGGCCGGGGCATAGGTTGCCTGCTGGTAAATGCTCCAGGGAGTTGTTGCACTGTTGCGCAGTTCGTACCAGCGGCAGCCGGCAACGCCTGAACCTGCATTCACAACATGGTTCGTTACGATGGCATTATAGCCGTTAAAAGTGCGATACTGTACACGGTACATCAAACGGTCGGTAATGGCAGGCACCTTGACGGAGGTTCCCTTCTGGGGGATGCCGCCTGAAAGCGACGAGTTGAAGGAGGCTACCGGCACGGCCAGGTTGTTGCCGTAGGTGGAGTTTGCGGGGGTGACCCAGTCGGTATGGAATTCATTGATGCCGAGATGCTGTGATCCGCTGGTACGGATATAGACGAAATACTCAGGTGTTCCCATCGGGGGGAACGGGCCGTCGCAGTCGGCGGGAATGGCTGTAAAAGCTTCGTTCGACGAAGGAAGTGTAAAGGATACCCTTGCCGCGGTGGGGCTGCCCGAAAGCATGGCCGTGCGGTCGAATGCATCGGCACCGGTTCCCGAATAGGAGGATCCGTTGGCAAACCGGTTGCTGCTCATGTAATAGCCATCGGGCCAGATGCCGAACTTGGGATAGTCGGGCATGGCGGTGAACGAATACTGGTAGCGGTACCACGAACCGGTCGGGTCGTTGGTCTGCGAAATGGCGATCATCTGGAAGTTACCTGCACTGGGTAGTGAAAACTGGGTGAACAGCCAGCGGTCGGCGATTTCGTCATACAGGACAACCGCGTCGCCGTCGTTTGAGTTGTTGGGCATCCCGTTCCAGACGGTGCTGCTGGCAAAGGGTCCGAGGACCTTTACGCCGAGTTTGTTGTAGATGGCATAGGAGCAGTTGACGACCTGGAAAAAGAAGTTCTTGCCAACGTCGCCGTGGGTGTCGGGGGGATTGTAGCCGCCGATGTTGTTGACACCGTCAAAATTCTGGATGGTGGTATCGGTCGACAGCCTGCCGAAATGATCCTGGTAAACGGCATTCAGGATGCTGGCGATGCGCGGGTTCTGGTTCGGATCTTCCTTGAAAATATTGAACTTATTTTTAATAATCCCGTCTTTCCAGGAATTGTCGGCTTTGGGTATCGCAGTTTTGATCATATCCCTCAGTGGCGGGGAAATGTCGAAATACACAGGATAAGCCACCTCCGGTTTCAGCGGCTGGTTCTGTGCAGATAAAAAGTTCATGCCGGCGATGACCAGCAGGAACAGGAGGAACAACTTTTTCATGTGGATAATTTTGGTTAAGGTTCAGACAGCAAAGTTATTGAAAAGTTCTCTATATTTGACCATCGCTAAGTGAGATTTATTTGTTTTTATTTTAAAAATCATCATTCTATGAATATAATTATAACGGGGGCCAGCAAAGGAATCGGCTTCGAACTTGTTAAGGTGTTAGCCAAACATAAGCAGAATAAGATCGTCGCCATCTCGCGCAACGGGAAAGCGCTCAGAGAGCTCGTGGCGGAATGTGTACGGCTATATCCCGATGCAAAAGTCATCCCTTACGAGTTCGACCTGAACCAGTTTGAGTTCTACCCGTTCATCGTCCAGCGCCTCGAAACGTTCATCCACAAGTGCGATATACTGGTCAACAACGCGGGCAAGCTGTTCAACAAACCCTTCAGCAAATTCGAGATAACCAATTTCGACGACACCTTCAACGTGAATGTCAAAAGTCCCTTTTTCCTCACCCAGGCGCTGTTGCCGATGCTGAACAAAGGGGCACACGTGGTGAACATCGGGAGCATCGGGGGCGTCCAGGGGAGCAAAAAATTCCCCGGGCTTGCCGCTTACAGCGCAAGCAAGGGAGCCCTGGCCATCCTCACCGAGGTGTTGGCCGAAGAACTTGCCGAACAGGAAATAACCGTCAACTGCCTGGCTCTCGGCGCCGTTCAGACCGAGATGTTCGCCAAAGCCTTCCCGGGGGCAAAGGCGCTCCAGAACCCCGAACAACTGGCCCATTTCATCGCCGATTTCTGCATCAGCGGGCAAAAGTATTTCAACGGGAAGGTGGTGCCGGTGTCGATGTCGGTGCCCTGAAAAATGATAGCGAGGTAGCGAGGTAGCGAGGTAGCGAGGTAGCGAAATAGCGAAAAAAAATGAAAAAGCAGAAACGGGTTGGAGTTGTTTATTGCCTATTGCCTGATGCCTACTGCCTATAAATAATCTTCGACCCCTTCGGAGCCCCCGGTGAACGGCGCGATGGCGCGGTTGTAAATGCCATGGATGTAGGCAATGGCCATGCCGTAGTTGGTGACGGGGATACCGGCGTCGATGGCCGGTTTCAGGCGGCTCTGCAGTTGTTTCCGGGTGATCATGCAGCCGCCGCACTGGATCACCATCGCGTAATCGGTGATGGGCCGCGGGATGGGGCTCAACCCGGCAACCACTTCGAATTCAAGCTTTTTTCCTGAAAAACTGGTCAGCCACCGGGGGATCTTGACCCGGCCGATGTCGTCGCACGACACATGGTGTGTGCACGACTCCAGGATCAGCACCCGGTCGCCGTCGCCGAGCTTCGACAGGTGCGGGGTTCCCTTCATATAGCTCGCGAAATCGCCCTTCTGCCTCGCCAGTACGATGCTGAAGCTGGTCAGGGGTATCTCTTTCGGGATGGAGGCATCGGCCTTCGGGAAGACCTGGCTGTCGGTGACCACGAGCACGGGTTTCGGGTTCATCTTCCGCAAAAAGGCATCCACCTCCCGCTCCTTGCAAACCACGGCAATCCCGTCGTGGTCGAGCACGTCGCGGATCACCTGCACCTGCGGCAGGATCATCCTCCCCTCGGGTGCCTCGATGTCAATGGGGGTGATCAGCAATACCATGTCGCCATAGGAGATCAGGTCGCCCACGAGGGTCTGCTTCCGGAAGGCCGTTTCGGGGATCGTCTCCCGGATCAGGCTGACCAGCGCTTCGAGGTTGCTGGGAAGCAGCGCGCTGAAACCGATGACCGGCACATTGTATTTTTCGGCGATCACGCCTGACAATTCCGGGCGAATCTCCTCCTCATCCGATTTGTTGTGGATGACCATGCAGGGCAGGTCATTGGCCCTGAAATCGCGCAGCAGGTTCTTTTCCGGCTCGTCAAACTGGTTGCCGGCGATCACCAGGATAGCCATGTCGATGATCTTCAGCACCTCCAGCGTCTTTCCAACCCGTTTCATCCCCAGCTCGCCGCTGTCGTCAATGCCGGCGGTGTCGATCATCACCACCGGGCCGATCCCGCCGATCTCGATCGACTTTTTCACCGGGTCGGTGGTCGTGCCCGCCGTCTCCGACACGATGGCGATCTCCTGCCCGGTCAGAACGTTGATGAGGGAGCTCTTCCCGTTGTTACGCCTGCCGAAGATGCCGATGTGGGGTTTGGTGTCGCGGGAAGAGTTCATAAGTTTTGGAGGAAAATAATTAAAAATTAAAAATTACGGAAACGCAGGTAAAAGGCAGGAGGTGCTTTTCATTTGTTCGTCATTCATTTATTCCGTTCGACATTCGATATCCGACATTCGATATTCGAAATTCAACCGGCAATAACAGAATGACAAAGGTACAAAAAATGAATTTCTCAGCTCTTCCGCTCCAGCTCTTTCAGGTTCTCGAGTTTTTTCTTCTGCAGGAAGCTGTGGATGTCGCCGAGATGCTCCTTTACCCTCCGGTTTCCGAATTCAAACACCTTGTTGACCAGCCCGTCGAGAAAATCGCGGTCGTGCGAAACGAGGATCATGGTGCCGTCGTAATCCTGCAGGGCGCTCTTCAGGATATCCTTGGTCTTCAGGTCGAGGTGGTTGGTGGGTTCGTCGAGGATGAGCAGGTTCACCGGCTCGAGCAGCAGCTTGATCATGGCCAGCCGTGTACGCTCCCCGCCCGACAGAACCTTCACCTTGTTGGAGGATAGGTCGCCGCCGAACATGAAGGCGCCCAGGATGTCGCGGATCTTCGCGCGGATGTCGCCCCTGGCGGCATCATCGATGGTCTGGAACACGGTGATCTCCTCGTCGAGCATCGAGGCCTGGTTCTGCGCGAAATAGCCGATCATGATGTTGTGGCCCAGCGTCAGGGTGCCGGTATAGCCCTTTTCGCCCATGATGGCGCGCACCAGGGTGGATTTCCCCTCCCCGTTCTTGCCGACGAAGGCCACCCGTTCGCCACGCTCGATGCTCAGGGATACGTCGCCGAATACCTGGTGGTCGCCATAACTTTTCGACAGCCCGCCCAGGATCAGCGGGTAGCTGCCCGAACGGGGCGATGGAGGGAACCTGAGCCGCAGGGCCGAGGTATCCTCCTCGTCGATCTCAACCAGCTCCAGTTTCTCCAGCATCTTCACCCGCGACTGCACCTGCAGGGTCTTGCTGTAGGTACCCTTGAACCGTTCTATGAACTCCTGCGTTTCGGCGATTATCTTCAGCTGCTCGTCAAATTTCTTCTGCTGCTGCTGGCGCCGCTCGAGCCGGAGCTGCTGGTAAGCAGTATAGTTCACCTTGTAATCGTAAATCCTCCCCATGGTCACCTCGATGGTGCGGGTGGTGATGTTGTCGACGAAGGCCCGGTCGTGCGAGATCACGATGACCGCCCTGGCGCTGCTGATAAGGAACTCCTCGAGCCACTGCACCGATTCGATGTCCATATGGTTGGTCGGCTCGTCGAGCAGGATGAGGTCGGGTTTCTGCAGCAGGATCTTGGCAAGCTCGATGCGCATGCGCCAGCCCCCGCTGAACTCGCCCGTGGGCCGCGTGAAATCGCTCCTGAGGAAGCCAAGCCCCATCAGTATCTTCTCGATCTCCGCGTC
>CAIMWF010000074.1 GCA_903845055.1 uncultured Bacteroidales bacterium
CGGCACCCTTTCGGTGATCCTGATGACCGACATCCTGAAGGTCGTGCTTGCCAATAAAATAAAAGTTGCCGGAAACCCCCAGGTAAAACTGTGGATGAACCGGATCGTCGGGCTCCTTTTCATGATCATCGGCGCATTTATCATCTCCGGATCCCTGCTGGAATACTTCAGGGGAATTTCATTGCGGGTTCCATGAAAGCCAGGCAACAGGCAATAGGCAAATAACTTTCAAACTACCTGCATTATTTGCATTGCATGCATTAAATAGATTTGATCAGCCTCTCAAAATCCGCTTTAAAATTTGTTCCAATGGGGACCAGGCGGTCCCTGATCTTGACGTGGTTCCCCTCGATCAGGTCGATGCGTGAAAGAGCAATGATGAACGACTTGTGTATCCGCGGGAATGAGGTGGCCGGCAACAGGGCCTCGATATTCTTGAGCGACTGGTAACTGATGATCATCCGCTCTGTGGTATAGATCTTTACATAATCACCCAGCGCTTCGATATACAGAATCTCGTCAAGATTGACTTTGTATGTTTTTTTGCTCGACTTGACAAAAATGAACGACTCCTCATGCCTGGCAGGCTCCCTGGACTCGGGATGCGGCAGTTCCCTCCCCTTCATCATCTCCTCGGCCTTCTGGATCGCCTTGTAAAACCGGTCGAAGGCAAAGGGTTTCATCAGGTAATCAACCACATCAAGTTCGTATCCCTGGATTGCATATTCGGCATAGGCGGTGGTGATAATCACCAGGGGCGGGTTTTTCAGCGTTTTAAGAAAATCCATGCCGCTCAGGCGGGGCATGTTGATATCGAGGAACAGCAGGTCGGCCTCCCGGTCGTGCAGTAATTCGATGGCCTCGATGGCATTACTGCATTTACCGATGATATCGAGAAAAGGAACGCTTTCGGCATATTTATCAATGACGCGCTGAGCCAGCGGCTCATCGTCGATGATCAGGCAGCGGATATTCATGCAGCCAAGATAGTTAATTCCACCTTATAAACCGACGAAGACTCCTGAATATTCAGGATATATTTGCCGGGGTAGAGCAGGTCGAGACGCTTTTTGACGTTAGAAAGACCGAAGCCTCCCGACTGCACGGGGGCCGGGTGGGGGTCAACCCTGTTTTCGATCGTGAATATCACGCGGTCATTGTGAGAGAGGTCAAATACAATATGGATATAGGGGTCGTCGCTCCTGCTTTTTGAACCGTGTTTGAAGGCGTTTTCGATAAAGGCGATATAGAGGAGCGGGGCGACCCTGAGATCGGAATTCTCACCCGTTACCTCAAATTCAACCTTTAGCGTTTCGTCGGCGCGCAACCGTTCGAGGTAAACATAGCTCTGAAGAAATTCCAGCTGTTTGCCGATGGACACCTGGTCCTCGTTCGATTCATAGATCACGTACCGCATCAGGTCCGAAAGTTTCAGGATCAGCTCGGGAGCCATGTCCGATTTGTCGAGGCTCAGCGAATACAAACTGTTCAGTGTGTTGAAAAAGAAGTGAGGGTTCACTTGTGCCTTGAGGGCCCTGAGCTCCGATTCGACCTTCTGCCGCTGCACCTCCTTCATCCGCAGCTCCACATCCTGCAAAGTGATTGAATCGCGCATCACCTTCAACAGGGTTGAAACGATCAGGAAGAGGAGGATGAGGATGAATTCGGCGATGAATTCCGTTAAAAAATTAGGGTGTTTGCCCCCTTCGAAAAAAAAGGTCACAAAATAGTTAAGGAGAATGAAGAGCAGGATGTTGGCAACTTCGAGCAGGAAAAAGAGGAAGAACCTCCGCTTGTTGAAAAATACAGGGATCAGCCAGAGCAGGTTGATGTAAACGGAGATGGCCAGGAAACCCACGGTCATCAGGATATTCAAAGCCATGTGCAGGCTGATGCTGTAAAAATTAAAGTCACCCCGGGTGTAGATGAGTACCACGGTGAACAGTACGATGCTGATCAGCCAGAAAAAGATGTGCTGGAGGAAAAACTTCAGATTCCTCCCCTGAAAGAGCCCATTGAAGGTCATGCCGGTTTTTTGACAAAATTGGACAATGATTCCCAAATAGTCAATTTTTTTTGATGTGCCGGCGGAAATACCGGTTGAACGGGCACCTTTCCGGCTGTAACCCGGGTTTTTACCCGACATTTGAACATGCTCGTCGAGAAATTATCCCGTTTATCAAAAAAAGTTCCGTTTCGCTGAAATTGTACTTAATATTGCAGATTATTCAATTAGTTTTTCATCTGACCTGCCGGTTCACCAAACCTGCAGTTAAATCTAACAACGTCACCCCATGAAAACAGTATCTACAAAACTTAAAATCGCACTGATCGCGTTTGTACTTTTTATGTCAACCGGATCATTCGGCTTTGCCGAAAACCCGCCCGATGAGGGTATGTGGCTTCCGCTCCTGCTCGAACGACTGAATTATGTCGACATGCAAAAGATGGGACTGCATCTTACCGCCGATGAGTTATACAGCATCAACCACAACAGCCTGAAGGACGCCATCGTGGGCCTTTCAAACGGGGGGGGCGGCGGCGGTTTTTTCTGCACCGCCGAACTGGTTTCAGGACAGGGTTTGCTGTTCACCAACCATCATTGCGGTTATGGCGCCGTTCAAAGCCACAGTTCCACCGATCACGATTACCTCACCAATGGTTTCTGGGCGAAGTCGTTCACCGAAGAGTTATCGAACGAGGGCATGTGTGCCTCTTTTCTCCAGCGGATTGAAAATGTCACCGATTCGATCATCCCCCTGCTTGCAGACACCTTGAAGGAATCGGACCGCGCCTCCAGGATCAAGGATGTCTCAGCCAGGATCCGCAAAAGGGCCGAAGAGGGCGGAAAATTTGAGGCTTCCGTCAAATCGTTCTACGGTGGAAATGAATATTACCTGTTTGTGTTCAAAACCTATAAGGATGTCCGTCTCGTAGGGGCGCCCCCCTCCTCCATCGGTAAATTCGGAGGCGACACCGACAACTGGATGTGGCCGCGCCACACCGGCGATTTTTCAATCCTGCGCGTCTATACCGACGCGGACGGTAATCCTGCAAAA
>CAIMWF010000075.1 GCA_903845055.1 uncultured Bacteroidales bacterium
AGCCAGCGGATGCAAGCCCATCGTGGTGGTTGATCCCATCACGGTCAGTCTTGGGAACGACCAGTCGGTCTGTCCCGGCACTGCGGCCATTCTCGATGCCGGGCCTGGTTTTTCAGGTTACCTCTGGTCAACCGGGGCTACCACCCAAACGATCTCCGCGCTCAGCGCAGGGACCTATTCCGTTACCGTTACCAAATGGTCATGCAGTGCCACCGATGAGGTCAATGTGACCTATCTGCCCTTTCCCCAACCCGCTCTCGGCCCCGACCAGACCATCTGCGCCCCGCAAACCGCCACTTTCGATGCAGGAGCATGTACCGGTTTTACTTACCAGTGGGGCAACCTTACCACCGGCCAGCCCAACATAGGCAACGGGCAGACCTATACCACCGGAACCGCCGGCACCTATATGATTACTGTGACCGGGCAGAACGGATGTACCGGCAAAGACACAATCCAATTGTTTGCAGGAACCCCGTCTGTCGTCACCGCCAGTATCACGACTGGCACCACAACGGTTTGTTCCGGCACTCCCGTGACTTTTACCGCAACCGGAAACCCGACCGGCACCTCGCCATCCTGGCAATGGAAGGTAAATGGCATTAATGCCGGCACGGGCGGACAGGTGTTCACCTACACGCCATCCAACGGTGACTGCATCACCTGTGTGCTGACCTCCAACGCTCTTTGCGTGACCGGCAACCCGGCTACTTCTAATCAGATTTGCATGACGGTGAACCAGCTTCACCCCGTCAGCCTTACCATCACTTCAACATCGACCCATACCTGTGCGGGCACGCCCGTGACATTTAACGCTTTTCCGACTAATCCTGGCAATACTCCCCTTTATCTTTGGAAAGTTAACGGAGTAACTGCAGGAACCAATAACCAGGTATTTACTTATACGCCTGCCAATGGAGATTGCATCACCTGTCAGTTGACCTCCGATATCAGTTGCCCGACCGGGAATCCGGCGGTGTCCAACTCCATCTGCATGACGGTTGATCAGCCCCTACCGGTCAGCGTTACGGTTACGACTCCACAAACAACGGTCTGTGCCGGGACATCGGTCACCTTTACCGCCAATCCAACCCACGGTGGTTCATTACCAGCTTACCAATGGAAAGTGAATACCATCATTATTGCCGGTGCGACCAATTCAACTTACATATATGTACCGATGAACGGAGATGTGGTAATATGCCAGCTATCCTCTTCCGACAATTGTGTTACCGGAAATCCGGCTATAAGTCCCCCGGTAACTATGACAGTTAACCAAAACTTTGAAGTGACCGTTTCGATCTCGGCATCATCAAATCCTTTTTGTGCTGGCAGCCAGGTGACATTTACTGCTACACCTGACCATGGCGGTCTGGTCCCGGGTTATCAATGGAAAGTCAATGGCGGCAATGCCGGGACAAACAGCCCATCTTTTACTTATTCACCGGCCAACGGCGACCAGGTATCCTGCACCCTGAATTCATCGGCTTCCTGCATTACAGGCAACCCGGCCTTGTCAA
>CAIMWF010000076.1 GCA_903845055.1 uncultured Bacteroidales bacterium
GTCAACGGCGGCCTGTTCCTCCCCGATTGCGAAATCAAGGATCTCATTTATGCTGGAGAATTCTCTCATTTTGATTTACGATTTACGATTTACGATTTACGATTTTATTTCCGGATAAATGATTCCGGTAGTTAGGGAGCACCAGGTAATTTTAATTTTTAATTTTTAATCGCTTTTCAAATTCCTCTTCGAACCTTTTTGTCACAACATCACAGCCATAAAGGTAGTGCCTTTTATTGTTGTCCTCTTTTGTGGGGCGCATCAGCAGTTTGCCATGATCCTTCTTTTCGGGAAGAAGGGTGATGATTTCCATCAGGATATCATGAGGGGTCACGACTGTATCAATTCCGAATTCGACAAGAATACCGCGGATCTGTTGCAGGGAGGATTCCTGCAGAACAGGTTTAAGCACCTGGCTGAACTCCTGGATCACCTTCTGTGAATTGGTGAAGGTACCCCCGATTTCAGCGGGGAGCGATGCCGGCAGCACCAGGTCGGCCGACCGGGCGGTTTCGGTCATGAAATAATCCTGGACCATTTTGAACGATGCCATGGCAAACATTTTATCTGCCGGATTGCGGTCAACGGCGCAGCCAAGGGGATCCTCCCCGAAAATGAACAGGTTCTTCATTATACCCTCCTGCAGCATCCCATGCAGGCAGTCGGTTTCAACCTCGGTAATTTCCTTAACCTTCCATGCCTCCTTCAAACGCTTAAGGTAGCCTTCATCCGTAAGTTCCTGCCCCCCGATGCCAAGATGCGGACTGACCCCCATGTCGAATACCCCCTGCGAATTGTTTTTTTCTTTCAGTGAGATAAGTCCGTTGGCGGTTTTTCCAAGTTTACCGGTGATCCGGGCAAGGTTGAACAACTCCTTGGAGGTGTTTCCGGAAGTCTCCTTCTCGGAGAAGATCAGGATGGCATTCGTTTCATTGTTATAGGTTTCGGCAAATATTCCGATTTCACCGGAGGTAAGGCCCGACTTTGTCACGAGCGAATTGAAATCCTCCTGGAGCAGCATGGCTTTGTAACCCTCAAAACCTTCGACGCGGTCGCGAAGGAAAAGTGCATTTTCCAGTCCTTTTGACAGCAGGTAATGGTTGACGGCCTTTACAAAGTGATAGTAGGATTTAACCACAATCTGCCGGTCAACTTTGTACGACATGCTGTTTTCGGCCTTTTCAGTCACCATGACCAGGGGTGTTTTCTTCAGGTAATGCGCATTTTGCACCATGAAACCGGCCACCGCGTGATCGCGGTTGATCTCGGTTCCGAACAGGTAGATCGCACTTGCATGAGCAATCTCAGCGAAGGGTGCGTTCAGGTCGGAATTGGTGCGGTAACCCTCTCCCCTTCCGAGGTAGTGGAAACTGCCGATATTGTTGGTCCTGGCCGCCGCCCTGGCCAGTTTATGCACCAGGTAAAGTTCCTCATTCGTCAGCCTTGCGCCACCGAAAAATGCATTTTCTGCAGGTTTTACCGCTTTGATCTTATCGGCGATGAGCTGGTATGCCTTTGCAAAACTGATCTCCCGGAATTTGCCGTTGACCTTGAGAAGCGGCCTGGTGATCCTGGTTAAATCGTTGAGGTAACTGAACCCGAATTTGGGATACCTGCAAAGGTTGGTGTCGGAATTGACCAGCCCTTCCCTGCCGGTAACCCCCATGACGAAACCGTTCTTATGGTGAAGGTCGATGGCGCATCCGACGGAACAATAGTTGCAGATTGTTTCTGCTGTTTCCGTTTTTACCGGGCCCGGCTTGAAAAGCACATTCTCGGTAATGGCCCCGGTAGGACAGGTTGAGATGCACAACCCGCACGATTCGCAATGGGTGTCCTGCAGCGCTTCTCCCATGCTCGGGGCAACATAGGTATCAAAACCCCGATTGATCAGCCCGAGCGCATTGGCACCGGTCACCTCGCGGCAAATCCGCACACAACGCGCACAAAGAATGCATTTGTTGTTATCGATCTCGATAAAGGGATGGCGGAAATCAACCTTGTATTCCCTGAAAGCCCCTTCGAATGTTTTTTGCTGTGCATTGTATTCACTGGAGAATTTCTGAAGATCGCAATCCAGGTATGCCACGCAGCCGCACTCGAGGCAGCGCTGGCTTTCGTGGTGCGCCACCTCTTCCCCCGCATAGCCCAGCTCCACTTCGCTGAAGTTCAACCGCGAACCGGCAGCCATTGTCGGCATCTCTTCCCTGAGCTGGCTTTCAAAACTGCCCAGGTAATCCTCTTTCACCTGTTTCTTGAAATTGTCGCGTTTGCTGTTGAAGGGCTTTTTTACCGGCTCCATGGGCAATCCCATGAGAAACTGGTGCGCGCTCGTCGAGGCTATTCTTGCCTGGGCAATGGCCTCGATGATGGTCGCCGGGCCTGTAACCCCGTCGCCGGCGGCAAAGACGGAGGGAATCCCGGTCTGCAATGTTGCCTTATCGGTATCCAGGTCGCCCCATTTGTTGATCTTCAGTTCGCCTTTCCCGGCATTCACATTGATGTCGTCGATGAAATTCACATCGGTTTTCTGGCCGATTGCTGCCAGGATGTAATCGACCTTCAGTTCGAAATCGGAACCTTCAACAGGCACCGGGCGGCGGCGTCCCGATGCATCAGGTTCGCCAAGTTCCATCCTGATGCAGGTCACAGACGCAACTTCTCCGGCGGCATTCTTGTTTATCTTTTTGGGAAGGGTGAGAAAAAGATATTCCACCCCTTCGAGTTTCGATTCATGGATCTCGATGGGGTTGGCCGGCATCTCCTTCTCGGTACGGCGGTATATGACATAGACTTTGTCGGCATGGCAGCGGATGGAGGTGCGGCAGCAGTCCATGGCGGTGTTGCCACCCCCGACCACGGCGATGGTCTTGCCTTTAAAATTGTACCGCTGGCCTGTGATCTCCATGTTTTTCAGGAAGTCGATCCCGGAATATACATTGCCGGCATCGTCACCATCGCAGCCCACGCCGGTTCCCTTCTGCGA